>JACMQD010000519.1 GCA_014377155.1 Herminiimonas sp. | reverse complement strand
CTCCCGGCGCCCGCGAGCTGCTTGCCCGCTTGCGCAAATACCGTGGCCGTTTGCCCGCCGATTTCAAGTTTGACCGACTGGATGCCAATGAGCGAGGCTGACGTTTTCTTCGATACGAATATTGTGCTGTACTTGTTGTCGGGCGATGTCGCCAAAGCCGATCGTGCGGAAGAATTGCTGGCCATTGGCGGCGTGATCAGCGTGCAGGTGCTGAATGAATTCGCCTCGGTGGCCTTGCGCAAGCTGCGCATGTCGTGGCCGGAGATCCGGGAAGTCCTGGCGCAGGTGCGGGCAGTCTTCCCGGTGGTGGGGCTCTCGCTTGAAACGCATGACCGGGCCACGCAGGTGGCCGAACGCTACGGCTTGTCGGTCTATGATGCGTTGATTGTGTCGGCCGCGTTGATCGCCGGTTGCACTACGTTGTATTCGGAGGACATGCAGGATGGGCAGGTCATTGAGCGACAGCTAACGATTTGCAATCCATTTAAGTCACCTTAATCATGTCAAAATAAACAAGAGATTGTACAAGCCGAACGACTTGTCTGCGTTGATCGCCGCGCCGCTGTTGCCGAAGCACGGCTGGAAGAAACTTTAAGGCGGCAGGCAGGAAGCAAGAAATCGGAACATGTTGACTGATTTATTTTGGTATTCATTACAATTTATGGAAATCGGTGGGTGAGAAACTCCCCGTTGACTGCATGGCCCCAAAAAACTTGATTGATCGCTACGAGAACTGCGATTCCGACGAAAAAATGATCCTGGCGTTACTCGCGCTCAACAGGGCCTCGCTTGGTAAAACTGCACTGACAGATCATCTCCGTCACGCCGGCATTAAACATCGCGACGGTCGCGCCTACAATGCGGCCACCATCGGACCGAATCTGGAGCGATTGGTCAAGCAAGGCTTGACCAAGATCGTCAATGGTGGCGGCCATGTCTGCGTCGAGGCGCTGGTCTGGCCCGCCATTCGGAGCGCGATGATGGAGCGGGTTTTCGACCCGTTATGTGAAGCCATCGAATCGCTTAACAACGTTCCAGATTATTATTATTATCGGATAACCTACCAGCAGCAGCTCGGTCGCTTGCAGATGGCGCTGCTGCGCGGCCAGCCACAACAGGACGTGAATCGCTGGCTGGAATTGTGTGAAGGCTCTTATGAGGCCAAGGAGCGCCATCCACTCATCACCCTGTGCGGCGCACCGTTCAATCCTGAAATGATCGAACGGTTTCATCCCGGAATGCAACAAGTGGTATTGGCGTTTTTCCTGTCTCACACCGACAACGCACTCGAAAGTGGTCCCGCCATACTCAAGTCGGCCGAACAACTTCTGGAGCAAACTGGCACTGCAGAGGTGTCCGCCGCCTTTGTGACAGAACTGGCTGAGTCGTTCATGCTGTGCGGTCGGCTCGACGACGCATGGGGCCTGATTGAAAAGCGCGAAGGCAGCATCATCCAATTTTTACGCGCCTCGATTCTGCTGTTGCGCGGCGATCACGCCGGCGCAGTGAGCGCCTTTGAAGCCGCGCTGAAGACGGCCCGCAAGAAGTCAGGCAAACGCCACGTCTTTATCGAAGGCGTTTGCGGTTACCTGTACGTAGTGGCCATGATGCGCTGCGTCGATCCTAAAATGCACAAACAGGCCGATACTTATCTCGAGCAGGCGCTACGTTCGGGCTATCCCTACGAACGTCTGGCGGTATATTTCCAGTTGCAGACGCTACGACTGGTACAGGGCGGCACATCGAAACCGGAAGCAGCGCTTGACCGTGACAACGGTAAATTGCCTCTGGCGCAAATGTTTTACCCACTGCTGCTGTACTGGCTAGGTTTGCCGCAATTGAACCAGCACGAAAAGCAATTGGTCGAGCTGCTTGCTCGCACCGACAAAGCCGGTTTGCACTTGATCTCGGCCCAGGTGGCCGGCCTGTTAGGGCGCATCGGCAAGGCGCCGTATGCAGAGCGTGCCAAGGTTTTGCGCAAGCAATATGGCCTGACCGATGCCGCCGACTGGTTTGAGCGGCAAGAGCCATGGCAGCGTCAATTGACCGCACTGATCAACTTACAGCAAGGCGGCGGCAGCGGCGCCGGTTCTGCCAAAAAAGAGGCGCAGACAAGACTGGTTTGGATGCTGTCCTACGACCCGGCGTACGGGATGACCCAAGTCGAGCCACGCGAACAAAAGTGCGATGCGCGCGGCCATTGGACCAAAGGTCGGCCAGTGGCGCTCAAACGGCTGCGCGAAGAACCGGGAAAGATCGATTTCCTGACGCCCCAAGACTTGCGCGTGTGCGCGGCCATCAGCGACATGAGCCATTATTACGGCGGCGTGCGTTACGAATTGAACCCCAAAAGAGCGGTCGCGGCATTGGTTGGTCACCCGTTGGCATTCTGGCTCGATGCACCGGCCGCGCGGGTCGAACTGTTGCACAGCGAACCTGAAATCCTGATCAAGGAAAGCGGTGGCAAGCTCACCCTGAGTCTGCAACCGACGATCACGACTGACTCCGACAACGTTCTGATTACCAAAGAAACGCCGACCCGGCTACGCGTGCTGAGCATCAATGAGGAACATCGGCGCATCGCCGCGATTATCGGCAACGGCCTGTCCGTTCCGGCGCAGGCCAAGGAAAAAGTGCTGCAAGCCATCAGCGCGATCTCGTCGCTGGTCACGGTGCAGTCCGACATTGGCGGCGGCGCATCCAATGTCGAACAAATCGATGCCGATCAGCGGCTGCACGTGCATTTGCTGCCGCATCAGCTCGGTTTGCGCATGCAAGTGCTGGTGCGGCCGTTAGCCGACGGCGGTCCGTACTACGCACCAGGTCACGGCGCCGAAAACGTGATTGCCGAAGTCGCTGGTAAGCCGTTGCAGGCACGTCGTGATTTGGCCGGGGAAAGCCGCGCCGAACAACAATGCATCGCCGCCTGCCCGGCATTGACAAGAGCCGAACAAGCCCATGGCGAGTGGCTGTTGAACGAGCCGGAAGACTGCCTGGAACTCTTGCTGCAACTACAGGACCAAGCGCCCGGCAGCATCGTGCTGGCCTGGCCTGAGGGCGAGAAATTCAAGGTAGGTGCACGCCTCGGCTTCAAACAATTCCGGCTCTCGATCATGGCCGACAAGGACTGGTTCGCAGCCGGCGGCACGCTGCAGGTGGACGAAGGGAAGGTGCTCGACCTGCGCCAATTGCTGGAACTGCTGAACCATAGCCAAGGCCGTTTCCTGGCGCTGGGCAACAACGAATTTCTGGCCTTGACCGAAGAATTCCATCGCCGCCTGTCTGACCTGACAGCGTTCGGTGAACTGCACGGAAACGGCGCGCGAGTCCATCCGCTCGCCGCGTTCGCGTTGGAAGAACTGGCAGACGAAGCGCACGATAGCGGCAGATTGAAAGCCGATAAAGCGTGGAAGCAGCATCTGGCTCGGTTGCAAGAAGTCGAGACCTTGACGCCGCAATTGCCCGGCACACTGCAGGCAGAGCTGCGCGACTATCAATTAGCCGGTTTTGAATGGTTGGCACGACTCGCACACTGGGGTGTCGGCGCCTGTTTGGCCGATGATATGGGCCTGGGCAAGACGCTGCAAGCACTGGCGCTGATTCTGGATCGCGCGCCACAGGGGCCGGCCTTGGTCGTGGCGCCGACCTCGGTGTGCATGAACTGGATGAGCGAGATTGCACGTTTTGCACCGACCCTCAAGGTGATGTTGTTCGGCGCCGGCGATCGCAAAGAAGCGCTGACTACGCTGCAGCCGTTTGATCTGGTAATCGCCAGCTACGGATTGCTGCAGCAAGAAGCAGAACTGTTCGCAGGTGTGCAGTGGCACACGATCGTGCTCGACGAGGCGCAAGCCATCAAGAACGCACAAACCAAACGTTCGCAAGCCGTAATGGCGTTGTCAGGCGCCTTCCGCATGGCCGCCACCGGCACGCCGCTGGAAAACCATCTGGGCGAATTGTGGAACCTGTTCCGCTTCATCAACCCAGGCTTGCTTGGCTCGCTTGACCAATTTAACCAGCGCTTCGCCAATCCGATCGAACGCGGGCAAGATAAAGCCGCCCAAAGCGCCGCCCGCACGCACCTCAAACGCCTGATCCAACCATTCATCCTGCGGCGCACCAAGACGCAGGTATTGTCCGAACTGCCGTCACGCACCGAGATCGTGCTGCAAATTGATTTGTCTGCGGAAGAGCGCGCACTGTACGAAACCTTGCGCCGCACAGCGCTGGAGCGGCTGGCTGCGGTGAATGAAACGAGCACGGCATCGGCCGGACAAAAGTCGATCCAGATATTGGCTGAAATCATGCGGCTGCGGCGTGCCTGCTGCAATCCGCAATTGGTCGCGCCCGAATTGGGTCTGGCCAGCAGCAAGCTTGCCGCCTTCGCCGAGCTGCTCGATGAACTGCTTCTAAACCGGCACAAGGTACTGGTGTTCAGCCAGTTCGTCGACCACTTGAACCTGATCCGTGCCCATCTCGACCAACGCGCCATCCAGTATCAATATCTGGACGGCGCCACGCCGATGCAACAGCGCAAAATCCGCGTCGACGCGTTTCAAGCCGGCGACGGCGACGTTTTCCTCATCAGTCTGAAAGCCGGCGGTATTGGCATCAATCTGACCGCCGCCGACTATGTGATCCACATGGACCCATGGTGGAATCCGGCGGTCGAAGATCAGGCTTCGGATCGCGCGCACCGGATGGGCCAGCTGCGCCCGGTCACCATCTACCGGCTGGTGGCGCGTCACACAATCGAAGAATCAATCGTCAACTTGCACAAGCACAAGCGCGATCTGGCCGATAGTTTGCTGGAAGGTAGTGACCTGGCGGCAAGAATGTCGGCCAGAGAAATGATGGCGATGCTCCAGGAAGGTTTGCAGAAGGACGCACGTTAGGGGCTCTGTCGCATTAGTGAGGACGGTATTGTCAACTTAACGAAAACCGTTTTTGAAATTCCCACTTTTAGGAATTTTTAAGGCCATTACCCGTAGAAAAATCGGCAACGGTACTGCCAACTTGTTGAGCAAAAAACGAGAGATCAATTTTCTTGGTTAAATTTACGCCAAATTGAGCGCCGTTTTATACATTGTTAAAACCATGGGCGCAACTTGCCTCGGGCCATGTTGAAAATGCGTATTGACGTGCCTCCCGGTATGCCGAAGCCGTGGGATGAAAGCGGCGAACGCGAAAGAGATTATTGATGGGGAAATGCGCCGATAAAAATCGTTGCGCATGGCGCGCAGACTTAAATCGGCGCATCTGTTTTTCTTGTTGTCTGGTCGGCTGATGCGATGCCTCGCATTGATTGTTTAGCCGCTTGTGTTGACGGTACTCTATGCTTGGCAGGATCTCGCGTTTAGCCGCCGCGTAGCTTTTCATTTTGTCCGTGATGATGACACGCGGCGCATAGCGCAAGTGGTTCATGAGCTTGCGGAAAAAGCGTTTCGCGGCATGTCGGTTACGACGACTTTGCATCAATATATCGAGAGTAAAGCCGTCTTCATCAACCGCGCGCCAAAGATAATGATGCTGTCCTTTGATCGTGAGAACGACTTCATCCAAAAAACATTTGTCGCCGCGCTGCGGTTGCTTTCTGCGTATCGACGACTTGTTTACAAAGGATGCGGTCGATTGGGATTTGATCGCTTGCCATTTGCCGGACATGCTGCAAGTAGCGCAATCGATTCGAGCCGGGCGTATTTCGCCATCGACCATCTTGCGCAAACTCGGTACCGCCAGCCGGAAAAACAAACTGTATTTCGCCTTTCGCGAGTTGGGCCGTGTCGTTCGTACCAAGTTCCTACTGGAATATATCAGCGACGACTCGTTACGCCAGGTCATCCAGGCAGCGCAAAACAAGTGCGAAGGTTTCAACAACTTTGCGCAGTCGGCCTATTTCGGATCGGACACCATTGAGGAAAATGTGCGCGAGGACCAGTTAAAAATCATCAAGTACAACCACCTGATTGCCAACCTGATGATTTTCCACAACTGCCACACGATGACGCAGGCGTTCAAGGAACTGGAAGCGGAGGGGATGAAGCTGACGCCGGGATTAGCCGCCATGTTTAGCCCATATCGAACGCATCACGCCAATCGTTTCGGCATGTCTGAGCTGCGAGATCGGGATTTGGGGCCGGTTGACTACGGTGTGACGTTCCAGATGTAAGGTTCGTTTGACTGAGACCGCGAATAATCACACCTGGGTAAATCAATTGAACTGGTAATGGGCACGATTTCGCGCGATAATACACCAATAGTATGAATTCATGCTATTGGTGTTCACTTGGGAGGCTACACTATGGGAACCGTACGCAAGACCATCACTTTGACCGACACGCAAGACAGCTGGATTAAAGCGCAGATTGACGCTGGGCACTACACCAACGACAGTGAATACATCCGCGACCTTATCCGGCGCGAACAAGAACGTAGTGCCGGAATTGAGGCCGTCCGCGCCGCCCTGATTGAAGGTGAGGTCAGCGGAGAGCCAAGGCCCTTTGATGTCGGCGCGTTCAAGCAACGAATGCTGGCCCCGCGTGGCTGAATATCGCCTTACCCCCGCCGCCGAGCGCGACCTTGAAACGATCTGGACTCATACCGGCCAGCAGTGGGGCGTAGAACAGGCCAATCGTTACATCGACACCTTGACGGCGGCTTTTGCCGAGTTGGCGCAGTCACCCAAGACAGCCCCGGCATGTGACCACATTCGACTAGGCTATCGCCGCCGAAGTGTTGAGCGGCACATGATTTATTTTTGCATCACAGCTTACGGCATAGCAGTCGTTCGTATCCTGCATGACCGGATGGATGCTCCACGCTACCTGTGACCCGCGTCGCTGCCCGGCGCACCAGATGCGGTTACATAAGATAGTTCACGGTTGCAACATGCAGCCGAATTCGGGATGTTACTCATTTACGCAGGAATTCTTACGGTACCCCTTTCATATCCAGCGTTTCCGCGAGTCCGACCAACTGCTGACGGATTAATCGTTCCTGCCGCCGATTTTGACGGCTGCGCTCGTCACGTACCATGCTGAAGTTGACCTGTTCGTCGCGGAGATAGGAAATTTCACGAGCGATGTGGCCTTTTTCTTCAGACGTCCGATTATTTTCGTCCGTCAGACGTGTCGAGCGATCACCTTTGGCCGGCTCTTTTGACATCCTCCCCGACCTTTAAGGACGGGGATTCCTACAGTTAGACGCGCACGTCCGCGCGCGAGAATGTCCCTGGCGGCATTCACATCACGGTCGTGATGTTTGCCGCATTCCGAGCAAGTCCATTCTCTTATTCCAATTCCTGCGATACCTTTCGGCCGCGAGTCTGGCAAAGTGCCGCAACTCGAACAGGTTTGGGTGGAATACGCTTCGTTGACTTCCTCGAACAATACGCCTGTCGCTATCGACTTATAACTGAGCATTGTTCGGAACGATGTCCAACCGGCGTCCGACACGGATTTCGCCATGTTCGTTTTTGCTAAGCCGGACGCGTTCACGTTGCCTACGAAGATTGCACGATTCTGTTTGACCAGATTCGTACTAAGTTTGTCCAAGGTGTCTTTACGACGATTGGCTATTTGCGCGTGAATTGCATTTACGCGGGCCTTCTTTTTGGCGCGTTGCGCCACTGCTAATTTGGCTTCCGTACCGCGATAGAGCCTTTGCGCTTCGACCTTGAATCCATCTGACATGGTGGCAAAGTCTTTCAGGCCCAGATCGATGCCAACGCACGCCGACAGTTCTGGCGGCTTGATCGGGCCAACAAAGGCAGGCACCTCAACGCAGACATTGGCGTACCAACGACCACGCGCATCTTGGCTGAAACTGCCAAAACCGAGCTTGTACTGACTTAACCCGTAAGAGGGTACTGTCATGTTATCGATGATAGTTGAAGTTTCGTAAAATGGCGGGATGTCAAATTCCAATATTTACAGCGGCTTCCGCTACCCGCCCGAGATCATCAGCCATGCTGTCTGGATATATTTTCGTTTTACGCTGAGTTTTCGCGATATGAAAGAAATGTTCGCTTCTCGTGGCATCATCGTCACCTATGAAATGCTACGCCAGTGGACGTTGAGATTCGGACAGGATTTTGCAAACACCGTACGCAGAAAGCAACCGCAGCGCGGCGACAAATGGTTTCTGGATGAAGTCGTTCTCACGATCAAAGGCCGGCATCATTATCTTTGGCGCGCGGTTGATCAAGACGGTTTACTCTCGATATCCTAACGCAAAGTCGCCCGAACCGACATGCCGCGAAACACTTTTCCCGCAATCTCATGAACCACTTGCGCTATGCGCCGCGTATCATCATCAAGACCAACTGAAAAGCTACGCGCCGGCTAAACGCGAGATCCTGCCAAGCACAGAGCACCGTCAACACAAGGGGCTAAACAATCAATGCGAGGTATCGCATCAGCCAACCAGGCAGCGAGAAAAACAGATGCGACAATTCAAATCCCCGCGCCACGCACAAGGATTTTTGTCGACCCATGCGTCTATCAATAATCTCTTACGGATTCGCCGCTTTCATGCCACGGCGTCGGCATATCGAGAGGCACGTCAGCACGCTTTTTCAATATGGCACGAGGCAAGTTGCGCCCATGGTTTCAACAATGAATAAAATGGCGCTCGATTTGGCGTAAATTCAACCACGAAAATCGAACGTTCATTTTTCGCTCAGCAAGTTGACAATACCCTCATGACTGTTTCCTTCAATGGACCGGGAACATTCCTGATTTCAGTGTAGGAAACTGACTGCTTGTGCCATGCGCGTGCTGATCGTCAGGCTTGTTCTTGCTTGGGCTTTACACCACCGCGTAGCGGTTTAGTTCAACAAGCTCATAGAGCTTATGAATATTGTGAAGGATTATGGAGCTGCTTTTCGTACAGCATCTTGAATCGCTGGAAGCACGTCTTCATAGTTAAAGCCGCTTCGCTCTTTGAGCAGTGGTAACACTGATTGCCTATTTAGCCACTCACGCAAACTTTGTCCCTCACCAGGACGAGTCATCGGATCATGACTGTTACCGGGAAAGCGAAACTCG
>JACMQD010000518.1 GCA_014377155.1 Herminiimonas sp. | reverse complement strand
GAATGCCGGCGAAATGCGTATTGCGTCATCAGCTTGCCGCCGGAACAGAAGTCGAGAGCCGGCAGGGTGCCGGTTTAACGATGATCTAAAGCCGACACAAGATCATGCTGCTACGAAGATAAGTGGGCAAAGCCAAACCAGAAGTTCCATCTTTGACAAAGCTTGCGATTGCAGCGAGATGGTGTTCCTGTGATCAGCGCGGTCCCGTCAACGTGACAGCCGACGGCAGACCGATAAATCAATTTTCGGACGGTTTTCGCGCATCATGATAGCGCCCGGGGCACGCCTGTGTTTTCGACAAGCGCCCGCTTTTGTCGTTTATCACGCAAGAAAATGGTAAATAAATTTCCCTATAGAAATATCAAATAGTAAAATAGCCTGTCCGTGACGGCGTACCGACACCTCGCAACGGCATCCGCCAAGGCTAACGTTCGCGTAGAGGGCTGGCGTCATATCTTTCTGCATCCGTATTTTGTCAAATCGGCCTTGCGTCGGTCTCTTCGATCATGAAAATTTCAAACCTTAAAATCGGCCAGCGTCTCGGTCTCGGCTTTACCATTATTCTGGCGTTTTTGATTTTAAATACCGGTATCGGTATCTGGCGCTTGCAGGAAGT
The DNA here is from genome assembly GCA_014377155.1 of Herminiimonas sp. The sequence continues at coordinate 15,888 of JACMQD010000518.1, read as the reverse complement.
GGCAAACGCGACCCGCAGTATGATGGAACTGCCGCTGGCCAAGGAGCGCATGATCTCCGACTGGTACCGCTACGTCTATGCGGGCATCCGGCGCACCACCGCGATCGTCAAGAGCAGTGACCCGTCCCTAACTGCGTTTTTTGCCGAGGACGCCGCAACGACGGTTAAAAATTCCCAGGATATCAAGAAGAAAATCGAAGCTCTGGCAAGTGCACCCGAAGAAAAGGCGCTGTTCTTGAAATTGACCACAGTGTCGAAGTCCTACCTGTCGACCCGTGCCGACATCACCAAGGCCAAGGAGGCCGGTGACCAGGCCGAAGCCGACCGCATTCTGCAACAGGGTTTCCTGCCGACGGCCAAGGAATATGAAAATATTGTTCAGCAACTGCTGGACTTGCAGCGCAAGAGCATCGATTCGACGGCCCTTGAGGTCGACCAGATTGCAACAGACAGTCGCAATTTGCTTTTGGTACTGGCAGTGCTAGTGGTGTTGTTCAGCGTGCTGTGCGCCTGGCGGCTGACAGCCGGCATCACCGGCCCGATACGCATGGCGGTCGCACTGGCCCGACGCGTCGCCGACGGCGACCTGTCGGGCGATGCGGCCGGTCAGGATGTCGCTTATGCCAGGGACGAGTCAGGCCAGTTGCTGCAGGCGTTGTCGGATATGAATGGCAATTTGCTACGCATCGTGTCGCAAGTACGCACTGGCACTGAAACGATGGCCACCGCTTCCGGTCAAATCGCCGCCGGCAACCATGATTTATCGGCCCGGACCGAACAGCAGGCCGGTGCGCTCGAAGAAACCGCCTCCTCGATGGAAGAGTTGACTTCCACCGTCAAGCAAAATGCCGAAAATGCGCACCAAGCCAATCAGCTTGCCATCAGCGCTGCCGATGTCGCCGTCAAGGGCGGCGCGGTGGTGGCGCAGGTCGTCAACACGATGGAATCCATCAATGATGCATCAAAGAAGATCGTCGATATTATCAGCGTCATCGACGGCATCGCCTTTCAGACCAACATCCTGGCACTCAACGCGGCCGTCGAAGCGGCGCGCGCAGGCGAACAGGGTCGCGGCTTCGCGGTCGTAGCCACCGAAGTGCGCAATCTGGCACACCGCTCGGCCACCGCTGCCAAGGAAATCAAGGAACTGATCGGTGACTCGGTTGCCAAGGTCGGCGCCGGCAGCGAGCTGGTCAGTCAGGCCGGCGCCACTATGGACGAAGTCGTTGCCAGCGTGCGGCGCGTAACCGACATCATGGCCGAGATCAGTGCCGCCAGCAGCGAGCAGAGCGCCGGCATTGAGCAGGTCAACCGCGCCATTGCGCAGATGGACCAGGCAACGCAGCAAAATGCGGCGCTAGTGGAAGAGGCGGCGGCGGCGTCGGAGTCGATGCAGGAGCAGTCTTGGCAGCTCAAACAAGCTGTAAGCGAATTCCGGCTGGGCGCCGAACATGACATGCAGGCGAGCACACCGCCAGCGCACCGCACAGTGCCGGTTAAACCGCCGACGGCAGTGCGCGGCAAACCGGCGGGCCGAGCGGTAACGGCTGCGGTGCCACGCACGAAGGCGCCGTCCGTACCTGCTGAGTCCGGGGCGGACTGGGAAGAATTTTGATATGACGGGTTTGACACGGTTTGCGTTACCAGGGGAATCGCATACGCGGTTCAAGACTGCGAGCCGGTGCGTTGCAACTTGATAATTTGGCTCCTGACTTCTTAGCCAATGTCGAGACTGCAAGAGCATATCGATTTGACACCGAACAAGCATAGCTAAAAAGTTGCAACAATAGCCATTAAATTCGGGCATGCTGGACTTATCGTCGTGATGCAGGTTGCACACCTGCATCGTTGCCGTTTCGTCCTGCCTGGAGTACGCCATGACCCGCACCGACGTCGCTGTCCATGATATCGCCACTGTTTTATGCGCGTTGCGCATGGACGCACCGGACCGCGATGCGGTATTCGTCAAGGCCTTGACATCGCTGGTGCGGTTCGCTGTTTCCGAGCACGAGCTTGCGCAAGTTTCCCTGTCTGATAATGATCTGGGAGTGATGGCTGAGATACAAGCCCGGGCCAGGCAGCGCTACGTCGCTCAACCGAGGAACCGCTAGTTGCGCAGCGTCGAGCCGATTGTTGGGAGCCTATACCGGCGCCGTGCTAGTCGCGCCAGAATCCCATGTCAGTTCTGTCGCGACCGCGCGCGCCGACAATCCATGCTTCAGGCGGCCTCCGATTTCAATTGCGCAAGCGACGCGATCAGGTCGGCAAATCGCTGTCCCTGAATCATGATGTGGTCACGCAGGCGGGTAGCGGTGCGTTCGCCGTCACCGGCGATGATCGCACGCACGACTTCTTCATGTTCGTCATATGAGGTACCGATCCGATCACGCACGCGCAGCTGCAACCGCCGATAAGGCCGCAGCCGCCGGTGCAGGCCCTTGGCTTGTTCTGCCAGAAAAACATTGTGGCTGCCTGCATAGATGAGGCCGTGAAATGCTTCGTTCTGATAAAAATACGTGTCCGCATCTTGCGCGTCGCGCGCGGTCTTGCATGCTTCGTGTGCAGCCAGCAATGCAACATGCTCGTCCGGCGTCATGCGGCGGGCTGCCAGCCGGCCACAGAGGGCTTCGAGTTCGGACATGACCTCGAACATTTCAACCAGTTTTTGCGGACTCAGTTCCGCAACAACCGCCCCACGCCGTGGTCGCGTGACGATCAGTCCCATCGAAGCGAGCTGGATCAATGCCTCGCGAATGGGAGTGCGCGATACGTCGAATTCCCTCGCGAGTTCGGTTTCGTCGAGTCGATAGCCGGGGCCGAATTTTCCTATTGCAATTTTTTCTTCGATTGCTTCACGTAACTCGTCAGCACGATTCGCCATGTTAAATCCTTGTATTCGACGGCATATTGTAAGGGACGATTTATTCTATGATGTGCATTTATATACAATATATATGTATACAAGATAGTGAACGTTGTATTATATTTTCGGGCATGAAGCGGAAAAAAATTCGCAAATCCATACGACAAACGACAGGAGACAACCATGCATTCAACGACACGCAGAACGATTCTCGGCGTACTCGCCGCAAGTCCCTTGCTCTCGATACCTTCGGTATACGCGCAAACCACAACCCTTAAAATTTCTCATCAGTTTCCTGGCGGTACCGTAACCGAAGGTGATTTTCGTGATCGCCTTTGCCGCATGTTTGCCAGCGAAGTAGAAAAACGCTCGAAAAATGCACTGAAATTCGAGGTCTATCCCGGCGCCTCCCTGATGAAAACCAACTCGCAATTTTCGGCGATGCGGAAAGGCGCACTCGATCTGTCACTGGTGCCGTTGTCGTACGCTGGCGGCGAACTACCCGAAGTGAATATCGGCCTGATGCCAGGGCTGGTCACTTCATATGACCAGGGCTATGGCTGGAAGAATGCCGAAGTCGGTCGCGAACTCAACAAATTTTTGCTGGAAAAAGGCATCGTCGTCGTCAGCTGGATATGGCAGGCGGGCGGCGTAGCATCCCGTACCAAATCGATCGTCGGCCCTGACGATGTCAAAGGTCTGAAGATTCGCGGCGGCTCGCGCGAAATGGATTTGATTCTCAAGGCCGCCGGCGCTGCTGTGGTGTCGTTGCCATCGAATGAAATTTATGCGGCGATGCAAACCGGCGCGATGGATGCGGCACTGACATCGTCGACGTCGCTGATTTCTTTCCGTCTCGAAGAAGTCTCGAAATTCCTGACCACCGGACGTGACCGTGCTTACTGGTTCATGTTCGAGCCGCTGATGATGTCGAAGGTTATTTTCGACAAGCTGACCAAGGAGCAGCAAACGCTGATCATGACGGTTGGTGCCGAAATGGAAGTCTTTGCCCGCAAAGCGGCGCAAGTCGACGATGTCGCCGTCGCGGCGGTGTATCAGAAGGCCGGCGCCAAGGCGGTCGACCTGAATGCCGCAACCGTAAAACAGTGGCAGGATATCGGCCGCACGACTGCGTGGAAGGACTATGCGTCCAAGAATGAAAACTGCGCGCGGTTGCTGGCGCTCGCGGAGAAAACTCTGTGAGTCACGGCTTCGAGTTAGAGGCGCCGAAAGGACCGCCAGTACCGGATAACCCGGTCGTCGCGGTGGCAGCGAGACTGCTGGATCGGGTCAATCGGCTACTGCTCGCCGTATCGATGGCAGCAATGGTGATCACCGCGCTGGTGCTGACATATTCGGTGATTTCGCGCTATTTTTTCAAGGCGCCTACCGACTGGCAGGACGAAGCATCGGTGTTCATGCTGGTCGGCGCGACGTTTTTTTGTACTGCCTACGTGCAGTCTTATCGCGGCCACATCGGCATCGAAGCGTTGGCCTCGATACTGTCACCAAGAGTCAATGCGATGCGGCTGATGTTCGTCGACGTCCTGTCGTTTCTGTTCTGTGCTTTTTTTGCGTGGAAATCCTGGACGCTCTTCCATGAAGCGCTCAAGGAAGGCCAGACTACGACGTCGACATTCGCGCCGCCGCTGTGGATCCCCTACAGCATGATGGCGTTCGGGATCACGCTGCTGGCGGTCCAGATCTTTCTGCAAATCGTCGTTCGTACTACCGATCGCAAGGAGCCGCGATGAGTGAATTGACCATGGGCGTCATGTATGGCGTCGCGACGCTGGTCGTCATGTTTTCCGGCATGCCGATCGCCTTCGCACTGGGTGTGGTGGCCGTCACTTTCATGTATTTTTTCATGCCAGCGGCATCGCTCGATACCGTGACCCAGAACGTCTATGAAGAAATGGCGTCGATTACCCTACTATCGATTCCGTTGTTCATCCTCAAGGGTGCGGCAATTGGCAAGTCGCCGGCCGGCAAGGACCTGTATTCGGCGATCCACACCTGGCTGCACAAGGTACCGGGCGGGCTCGGTATTGCCAACGTGTTCGCCTGTGCATTGTTCGCCGCCATGGCAGGCTCATCGCCGGCAACCTGTTCGGCAATCGGCTCGGCGGGGATTCCTGAAATGCGCCGACGTGGTTATTCGCCGGGTTTTGCGGCAGGCATCATTGCCGCCGGCGGCACGCTCGGCATCCTGCTGCCGCCGTCGATCACGATGATCCTGTATGCGGTCGCGGCCGAACAATCTCTCGGACGTCTCTTCCTCGCCGGTATCGGGCCCGGTGTGCTGCTCGTCGGCTTGTTCGCCGGTTATGCTGTCTACCGCGCACGCAAGGAATACCGGCTGGCCTATGACATCTATCAGGCCGGCGGCGAAAAGTCCGCCTATCTTCACGAAGAAAGTTTCACGTTTTCTCAGAAAGTCGAAATGCTGCCGCGCGTGCTGCCTTTCATCGTGCTGCTGATCGGCGTGATGATCGCGTTATACGGCGGCTATGCCACGCCTTCCGAGACAGCCGGGCTCGGCGCGCTCCTGGCGATTGTACTGATCGCGGTGGTGTATGGCATCTGGAAGCCGAAGGACTTGGCGCCGATCCTGACGTCGACCATCAAGGAGTCGACCATGCTGCTGCTGATCATCGGCATGTCCCTGCTGTTCTCGTACGTGATGAGCTATCTGCACATCAGCCAGAATGCGGCGCAATGGGTGGTCGGACTGCACTTGTCGAAGTGGCTGCTGCTTTGCGTGATCCTGCTGATGGTCATCGTGTTCGGTTTCTTCCTGCCGCCGGTATCGATCATTTTGATGACCGCACCGATTATCCTGCCGCCGCTCAAGGCTGCCGGCTTCGACTTGATCTGGTTTGGCGTCGTGATGACGATCGTCATGGAGATGGGGTTGATCCATCCGCCGGTCGGGCTGAACATTTTCGTGATCAAAAATATCGCACCGGACATTCCCCTCAAGGACGTGATTTGGGGCGTGATGCCGTTCGTCGGATTGATGTTCGTGGCCGTGTTTCTGCTGTGTTTTTTCCCTGGCATCGCGACCTTTTTGCCTAATGCGATCATGGGAATCAAATAGATGGGTGCAGTCGAGCGAATCTGGAATACGCGCCAGACCGATCGCAATGCCAGGCTGGGCCGGGTGCGCAACACGCTCGGTCCTGCACTGTCGGGCAAGATTTTTCCGGCCGCATCGATCGCGGCATTGCTGCATCAGGTGCTCGTGCCGGGTGACCGCGTCTGCCTCGAAGGCAATAACCAGAAGCAGGCGGATTTTCTCGGAAAAGCGCTGGCCGAACTGGATCCGGCACGCATCCATCATCTGCACATGCTGCAATCGGTACTGTCGCTGCCGGAACACCTGGATATTTTTGAAAACGGTATCGCGTCACGGCTGGATTTTTCTTTCTCGGGACCGCAGGCCGGACGCCTGGCCAAATTGGTCGCGGCCGGCAAAATCGATATTGGCGCAATCCATACCTATCTGGAATTGTTCGGCCGCTATTTTGTCGATCTGACGCCACGCGTGTGCCTGGTCGCAGCGGAAGCCGCCGACCGTTTCGGCAATCTCTATACCGGTCCCAATACCGAAGACACGCCGGCCATCGTCGAGGCGACCGCTTTCAGTAGCGGCATCGTGATTGCGCAAGTCAACACGATTGTCGATGTGCTGCCGCGCGTCGACATTCCTGCCGACTGGGTCGATTTCGTGGTGCAGGCCCCGACCCCGTATTACATCGAACCGCTATTTACCCGTGATCCCGCGCTGATTTCCGAGATTCAGATCTTGATGGCGATGATGGCCATCAAGGGGATCTATGCGCCGTATCAGGTCGAGCGCCTCAATCACGGCATCGGCTTCGATACCGCGGCAATCGAGTTGCTGTTGCCGACCTATGCGGAATCGCTCGGACTGAAGGGCAAGATCGCCCGCCACTGGGCGCTCAATCCGCATCCGGCGCTGATTCCGGCAATCGAGGCCGGGTTTGTCGAATCGATCCACTCGTTCGGCTCCGAGCTCGGCATGGAAGACTACATCCGCGCCCGGCCAGATATATTTTTTAATGGCCCGGACGGCGCCATGCGCAGCAATCGCGCGCTGTGCCAGGCCGCCGGCCACTATGCGTGCGACATGTTCATCGGCTCGACTTTGCAGATCGACTTGCAAGGCAATTCGTCGACGGCCACGCTGGGGCGCATTTCCGGTTTCGGCGGGGCGCCCAACATGGGGTGCGACGCACGCGGTCGACGCCACGCCAGCGCGGCCTGGCTCAAGGCAGGGCAGCAGGCACGCGAGGGGAAAAATCTCATCCCGCGCGGACAAAAACTGGTGGTGCAGATCGTGGAGACATTTCGCGAGCACATGCAGCCGGCTTTCGTTGAGCGGCTCGATGCGTGGGAACTGGCCGAGCAGGCCGGCATGGCGATTCCACCGGTGATGATCTACGGCGACGATGTCACGCATATTCTGACCGAGGAAGGGATTGCCAATCTGCTGCTGTGTCGTAACGACGAAGAACGCGAACAGGCCATCCGCGGCGTTGCCGGTTATACGCCAGTGGGTCTGGCGCGTGACAAGCGGGCGGTGGAAAACCTGCGCGACCGCGGCATCGTGATGCGCGCCGAAGACCTCGGCGTCGACAAGAAACTCGCCACGCGCGACCTGCTCGCCGCCAAGAATATGAAAGATCTGGTGCGTGCCTCGGGCGGTCTCTACGATCCGCCGAAACGCTTCAGGAACTGGTGAACACACATGGAAACTCTTAACTTCCGATTCGAACACGGCACCAGTCGCCTGACCCGGCCGACCGGGTTGGTCGGCGTGGTCAGCTCCGGGAATCTGGAAATCCTGATCGAGCAGCACGCGCTGGGTGGTGCATGTGAAATAGAAATCCATACGGCGGCGCGGGGTTTCGAAGCCATCTGGCGCGCTGTACTGGAAGATTTTCACGTACGCTGGAATCTGTCCGACGTGCATATCGCCATCAATGACATGGGAGCGACGCCGGCTGTGGTCAGCCTGCGCCTCGATCAGGCAGTCGAATCGATGACGGCGGCCACGCCATGAGCAGCTATCTGGAAGCGTCGGCCCGCGAACGCGTGGCGCACTTGCTGGATGCCGGCACGTTCGAGGAATTCCTGCCACCGTCGTGCCGCGTGGTCAGCCCGCATTTGGCACAGCTCGACGTGCCGGTGTCGTTCGACGACGGTGCCATCGTCGGGCGCGGTACGCTGCAGGGCAAGAGGATTTTCGTCGCCGCGCAGGAAGGCGGCTTCATGGGCGGCGCAGTAGGCGAAGTGCATGGTGCCAAGCTGGTCGGCATGCTCCGGCGCGCCATTGCCGAACAGGCGCATGCGGTACTACTGCTGCTCGAAACCGGCGGTGTGCGTTTGCATGAAGCCAATGCCGGCCTGATCGCCGTCTCCGAAGTCATGCGCGCCGTGCTCGACACGCGTGCTGCCGGCGTTCCGGTGGTGGTACTGGTGGGCGGATCGAACGGCTGTTTTGGCGGCATGGGGATCGTTGCTCGCTGCGCCAATGCGATTGTCATGTCAGAAGAAGGGCGGCTGGCGATGTCCGGGCCCGAGGTGATCGAGACCGCCAGCGGTGTCGAGGAATTCGATTCACGTGACCGCGCGCTGGTATGGCGCACGACTGGCGGCAAGCACCGTTACTTGCTGGGCGACTGCCAGGCAATCGTCGCCGACGACATCGCCAAGTTCGCTCGCGCTGCCAGCGCCGCGATTGCGACCTGTCGCGCGGCTGGGATCGAACTGTCGCTCGATGATTTGCAAGCGGAGCATCGGATGCTGACGCAGCGCTTGCAGTCGTTCGGCGCAATGGATGATCCGCGCGAAATCTGGCAAGCGCTCGGCGTACCTGAGCCCGTCGGCGTGCCATTGCTCGAAGCCGACGCTTTCATGAACATGGCGGCTTCGCACCGCGCGGAGTTACGCTGATGGACTGGCAAACACTGGCCGCCCAACTATTCCCGCTCGGCCATGACATCGTCGAACGCGACTGTGTCTTGTCCGGCACCGGCGACGTCGCAGAGCGCACGGTCGCAGTCGTCGGCACCACCGACCATACGCCCATCGGCGTCGACATTGCGCTGGCGCAGGCAGCCACGATACTCGACACGATCCGCGATCATCCGGGTCGACCGATCGTCATCCTGGTCGATACCCAAGGGCAAAGGCTACGGCATCGCGATGAAATGCTGGGTATTAACAGTTATATGGCCCATCTCGGAAAATGCATCGATCTCGCACGACGCCATCGACATCCCGTCGTCGGGTTGGTGTACGACCAAGCGCTGTCGGGCGGTTTCATTACCAGCGGCCTGATGGCCGATGCGTGCTATGCGCTGCCGCAGGCAACGATCCGCGTGATGGGCTTGCCGGCGATGGCACGCATTACCAAGGTGCCGCTGGAAACCCTTACCATGCTGGCCGAAAGCAATCCGGTCTTCGCGCCCGGTCCGGAAAATTATTACCGGATGGGTGGTGTGGAAGGCATCTGGGAAGGCGATCTCGCCGCGCACCTGGCCAGTGCGATCGATCAGGCCAGCGCGGTTGATTGCCGTAGCGCCACCGGACTGGCCCGGGGCGGCCGCAAGATGGCGTTGCCCGTAGCGCTGGCGATCATCACCGCAAGCAATGTTTGCACGCCATAGCCTTGCCTGGTTGTCCGATCAAGGCTGGCGCGCACTGGGCGAGACGGCAGGTGAAACCGATCGCAGCGCGATCGACCTGTGGCGTGCTGCAGGCTGGCCTGCCACCGTGCGCCGTCGCGATGCGGCGGCGCCTGCTGACAATGTCTGCCTGGGGCTGGCCAGTCCGCCCGATCCGCTCAGCGGCATCAAGCACCGCACCTCGCTCGTAACGCCGCTGTCGTCCGTCGTGACGATGACCATGCCGCGGACCCTCGATACAGTGCAGCCAGCCTTGCCCGCCGCCTGGGCCACCGCGGTGCGCGCGCTCCTGTCGGACGCTGAAATGGCTGGATTGCAGCTGCGCGTCTACGGCTCGTGCGCATGGCAGACGCTCACCGGACGTTGCTTCCTCGGCCCGGACTCCGACCTCGATCTCTTGATTTATCCGGTTAGCCAGCAACAGCTCGACGACGCAATCGCCCTCCTGGCGCGACATGCGGTGTGCCTGCCGCTGGATGGCGAAATCATTTTTCCATCGGGACAAGCGGTAGCCTGGAAGGAATGGCAGTTCGTCGCCGGCCAAGCGGGTGCGCGGGTTTTGGTCAAGGAAATCGATCGGGTATCGTTGCAAACGACTACTGCGCTGCTGGCGACTTTTGGCACCGGCCATGCATGATGTGATGCCGCATGCCGGCCATCACGGCAATCCGTTTTCGCTTGTGCCGCAGCGGTTGCGCACGTCCGTGCGGATGCCAGCACAGGGTCAACGTGCGTTGTGCCGGCGGGTGGCCTTGCTGGCTGTACGCAGCCTGCATGTCGAGCTCGCGCTGTACCCGAAACCCGGCCTTGTTTCCAGGATAGATAACGGCAGCCATGGCGACATGAACGCCGCCACTTTCCTGCGCAGTTTGTTTTCGCTGCGTCATTATTTTTTTCGGATCACGCAAGCCGGCGTGGACGGTTCGTCCTTCGCCATCCTTCGGCAGCTCGGCGTCGATGCCGAACGCGTGATGCTGCGCGCCACCGGCGGCATCAATACCCACCGCGGCGCGATCTTTTGCATCGGCATGCTGTGTGCGGCAATCGGTCGCTGTCATGCAAGCGGCCGTGCGCTGACGCCGGGCACAGTACGCGCCACGCTGCGCCAAACCTGGGGGCCAGCACTGCTGTTGCATGCACATTCTCTGGGGGCTGGATCGCACGGCCAGCAAGTGGCCTTGCGGCACGCGGTCAGCGGCGCCGGAGAAGAAGTCGCGCTCGGCTTGCCTGCGGTTTTTCAGCATGCACTACCAATACTGCGTCAAACCCTCAGCGACGGCCGCAGTGCCGACTGTGCCTGCATCGACGCGCTCTTTTGCCTGATGGGACAGATCAACGACACCAACGTCTACCACCGCGGTGGCGGCGCCGGTGCGGCGATCGTCAAGACCCGGTCACAGGAATTCCTGCGCGCCGGCGGCACCGCATCCGTGCATTGGCGCGAGCGCGCGATGGCATGTCATCAGCTATTCATTCAGCTGAAATTATCACCCGGTGGCGCGGCCGATCTGCTGGCGGCGACCTGGTTCGTTCATCTCGCGACCGCGACGTCTCTGTCACCGGATACGGTCGAGCGCAGCGGCCGATGAAACGCCGTTTCGGCCTCCTTTGTCCCGGGCAGGGCGCGCAGGATGCGGCTATGTTCGACCTGGCTTGCCACGCGCCGGGTGTGGCCGACACGCTGCGCTGCTGGCCGCTGGAGACGATGCTTGGCATGCCGCTTGCCACTGTCCTGGCCGACCCTGACCTGCCTTTTCTCAGTCGGTTGGCGCAGCCGCTCATCGTCGCCGCGACGCTGGCCGCATGGGAAGCACTGCGGCCCCTGGTTCCTGCACCGGCGCTGGTCGCGGGCTACAGTATCGGTGAGTTGTCGGCGCATGCGATCGCCGGGACGATCGGACCGGCCGATGCCATTTCACTGGCTGCCGAAAGGGCGGCCTTGATGGACCTTTGCGTGCAAGTAGGGGTGCCACAATCATTGCTGGCTATTTCAGGCAGGCGCATCGAGGATGTTCAAACCAGCCTCGACGCGCACTGCCTGCATGTTGCCATTGTTACCGGCGCGGATAGTTTCATCGTCGGTGGCGCTGAAACATCGCTCGCCGCTTTTCGCTCGACGTTGGCTGGCTTCGGTGTCCAGTGCACAGCGCTGCGGGTCGGCGTAGCCTCGCACACGCCATTGATGCAGGGCGCTGCGGTAGCGTTTGCCGACGTGTTGCGTCAGTATCGGCTAGCCGATCCGGCGATTCCGGTGCTGGCCGGTATCAGCGGCGACCGCGTTCGTCGCGGCGCCGACGTTGCGGCCGTGCTGTCGGCACAAATGGCGCACACCATACGATGGACAGACTGCATGGATGCCTTCAGCGAAAGCGGCATCGAAGTCGGACTGGAGCTCGGTCCCGGTTCGGCACTGTCGCGCATGCTCAAGGCGCGTCATCCACACATGACAACGCGCTCGGTAGCCGATTTTCGATCGGTGTCAGGCGTGGTCGAGTGGCTCGACAAGCAACTGGATTCATAGGCAAGAACAGCGCACCTGTGAAATGTGCTTCCGCTCCCGCTGCGTGAAGTGATTTTCAGCGCGCACGAGTGGGCGTCTCAGCACGAGTTCTTTCGTCACAGGTTTTGCATGAAACATGGCGCCCACATGGCGGCCACGCGATCACCTGGTCCCACTACAGTCATCTGCCGCACGAGCAATTGTTGACCGTGACTCGGCGCTCTGACTATTCCCTGAAAAATCCGCCCAGTGATGGAACTAACTCGCGGCGGCTGTCACTCAAGACGGTCAGATGATTTTTCACGCATACCGATCAAGGCAGCGACGCTGCGTGGCATCCCCGACATCCGGCTGAATCAACCACTGCGATGGATCTGGCAACCCGATAACCAAAAGGTATTACGATGAATCTTACAAATCTTACCGACCTTCGTTCCAGCGCCGCCCATCTCCCCGCAGACCATGCCGCCGGACAGGCTTCTCAGCCGCCTGGAGCCGCCGCAGAGTCGCAGCTGCCTCTTCCAGGGACGTCTGCCGGCGCCGTCAGGGGTACGGCGGCTTTTATCGCCACTGCCCGTCACGCTGGTGGCCCGAGCGCAAACCCGCAGGCGCGTACTTTGTGGAATGCGCTCAGGGCGGCAGGATCGGGCAACGCCAGAAATCCGCATGAGCCAGCGGTAGAGTGCAATGCCTCGGGTGTGCAGTGCATGAGCCCGGCGATCGCGGTCGTCAATAACGGCAGCCACCAGGTCATTCATGCCAACCGGATTACCTTTCCCGCGCACGGCAGCCAGCCTGCTGCAAGTTATGTCGCCGCACAGTCGCCCCAACCGCCGTCCAGCGGTGAAGACTTCACGCGTTGCGAAAACTTCCTTTTGCAAGGCATCGAAAGCGGCCAAGGCTTGTTCCAATTCGTGTCGCGCGTGGCGCACCAGGATACCCAGCGGCTGCAAGAGAACCTCGGCAATTCTCCGTCCACTGACACCGAGCCCAAAAGTAAGGAGCGCTCAGTGCTGCACCAGCTGCTGTCGACGGTGAAAAACCATGGAGCGCCGGAATTTCTTATCGGCGGGCGCTATCTGATGCAAAATCTCGAGGCCTTGGTGCCGCGGTCTGGCGTGGAGGGCGCCCCGAGCGACCATACCACGTTAATCCTGACCGTCATCGACACCAATTTGCCGCCTGGCGAGGCGGCCGAAATCAGGATACCAATCACCGAAGTCGGCCTGAAATTTACAAATAGTGTGCTGCGTCCTGCCGAAATCGCGCGCGCCAAGGAACTGCTCGACGCGCACGGTGCACATTGCAGTGTGCCTGCCGCGGACGCGCCTTCGAGTGCAACGACACCGGCCATCGTCAGCTATGCCGGAATAGGGCGTAATGCCACACTGATCGTCTACGATGCGATCGGCAAGTTAATCGATTCCGGCGAGGTCAACGACGCGGCCACGCTCGATGAGAGTTTGCACCAGATGATTCTCGAGGGACGCCAGCAACGGGGACCGCAGTTCGTTCACAGCAGCGCGCAGCTCGAGGAATTGCGCAACGTCCTGGTGACGAAGCTGGCGGAGCGCCAGCGTGCCACGGCTAATTTGGCGTCTTCACAGGCGGTGGCTCCGGATACGAGTGGGGGGGCAGATTCGATGCCGCGTGCGGACAGCATTGCGCAATCATTGCAGGCGCAGGCAACGGAATCGAGCCCGGCATCATCGCCTGCACTGTCCTCGACGCTGACCCCGGATCCGCAGCCGCCAGAATTGGTGCTGCCGGAATCGATACTGCGGCAACCACCAGAGCAGCCGCCACTGGCGCAACAGCCAGCGGTGCAGCAGCCAGCGGTGCAACCGCCAGTGGAGCAACCGCCGGTGGTGCAACAGCCAGCGGTGCAGCAGCCAGCGGTGCAGCAGCCAGCGGTGCAGCAGCCAGCGGTGCAGCAGCCAGCGGTGCAACCGCTGGTCGTGCAACCGCCGGTCGTGCAACCGCAGATCGTGCAACCGCCAGTCGTGCAACCGCCAGTCGTGCAACCGCCGGTAGTGCAACCGCCAGTAGTACCACAGCAAGTGGCGCAGCAGCCAGTGGCGCAACAGTCACAACAGCATCAAGAGCCACAGCGACAGCAAGAGCCACGGCGCGGAAGTGATCGGCCACCTCGGTTACGTCAGCATCCTGAGACGAACAGCCGCGGTAACCTTCCCAACGAACGCACACAACTGCGGCGAGGTGAGTGGCCAGAAACCAGCATCGCGCAAGCGGCGGCAGCCTCGCTTTCGCCCAGCGCGGCTATCGACACGCAGTCGACCCATGGCATAGTCAGTCAGGATCGCGAGGAAGCCCAGAGAGCGGCGATGCATACCTTGGTTCTGAACAGAATACAGCGCCAGCAACAAGCCACGCAGGTTGCGATCCAAGCCTTCACAGCGGCGCCTAACGAAGCCAACCAGGCTGTTGTACGGACGCTGCTCGAGCAGCGGCAAAGGGGAATCGAGCAAAGTAGTGCGGGGCGCTATCTAAATGACGTACAAGCCCACCTGCTGGCAGTGGCGAGGGACCGTGCACAATTTAATATTGCAAGGAGCCAATCCGCGGGTGCCTCGTTGCGCGACCTGACAATTGAAACACAAGCCCGGCCTGCGGTGGACGAATCGGATGATGACTACAGCGGCTCTGACGAAGGGTCTGTCGCAAGCAACGATTCCCGCGAGCCATTGGGTGTTGATATAGACGACGATAACTCTTCCGATACGGATGAAGCCGGTTCGGAAATGAGCGATAACGACTCTGAATTGGGGGATGACCACTCTGAATTTGGCGATGACCCGGACGTCGACGATCGGCGTTGAAGTCAGTCCCGTTTCCAGCACGTTGGGTTAGCGTTAAAAGTCGATGGTGACGGTGGCCCACCGTGTCAACGGTGACACGGCATCGGTCCGAGTACAGCTTTTTTTTCCAAGTTTCGCGTGGCTGGATATGGATTCGCCGTTCCAAGATGCTGCGGAAAAATACGACCAAGCGTGCGGTGTCGCGCACGACACGCCAAAGCAGCGAAGGCTGTTGTATTGCATCGATAGTGTGTTTTGGAATCAGATGATGCGGTGCTCGTAAGGGAAGCATCCTGTTGTTGCCCGGCCTTGCGAGGTGTCACGCGTGCCGAGCCAACGTAAATGGCCAACCCACGCTCATATTCACACTTCCATAATCGATGCCTGGCGTTTGGTGCGAATCCGAATGCCTGGCGCCGTGATCATCGTTCACACGTTCGTCATTCTGCATGCGCCGCCACCTTATAACGCCTTTTTCTAAAGACCTGCGTCCAGGGATGCATCATACAATCGACGGATGTGGTACGCGCGGTATCCTGCCTGAAAATGCTCGCTGACGAGGTGTTAACTGCCTCCAAAAAAGACGCTCGGTGTGGGTGCCAATCCGACAATTCGCTGCCAGTGCACGCGGGTGCGGTAGAGAGCGACGCTCTGCGATTGCTGAAGATCCGCGGCATTTTGATTTGTAAAAACATCTGCCAGTACGGCACGAATCTGGTGCTTCACCTCGCTTTTGGTGCTGCCGAGTTCTGCGAGCGCAAAGCGTTCCTTGTCGATCGATTCACCGTCTGCATCCCGTTGGAAGTACGTAATCGATTCGAAGCCAGTCTGACTATCGATTACCACCACCATCCTGTCGCGATTGCGTTCTAGCATCAACCATTGTTCGAGCTCGGTTTCGCCGGCGTAATAGCCGCACTGACGCTGCATGTAGGCCAGATGCTTGTTGGTAATCACGCCGCTTTTAGGCGCTGCCTTCAAGGCGTCGGG
>JACMQD010000517.1 GCA_014377155.1 Herminiimonas sp. | reverse complement strand
TGGCGGCGGCGAAAACGGCAACAGCGGCGATCAATTGTTTAGCATTCATTTTTATTCTCCAAAAATTGTTGAAAGATGACTCCGGGCTCGGCGGTACGAGCAATGGTGCTGCCCGTCGGGTCCTGCCTCGGTGAGTCGCCTGCAGTGGCTGTGCCTCATCGATGAAGGACAGTCTAGCTGTTGCCTCGTTCGAGAAAAACCCTAATAATGACAAGACACTATTTCGTTTTCAGAAACAATAAGGAATGACATGGATCGTCTGCAATCGATGCGCGTGTTTGCCAAGGTGATCGAACAAGGCAGCTTTGCGCGTGCGGCGCGAGCGCTCGAGATGTCCAATGCCGTTGTCACGCGCCATGTCGCCGAGCTGGAAGCGCATCTGGGCATCCGACTGATGAATCGCACCACCCGCAAGCTTTCGCTGACTGAAACCGGCCAGGCTTATCTGGAACGGGTCAAGCAGATCCTGCAAGAAATCGACGATGCCGAGGCAATTGCAGGTTCGCTATCGCAAAGGCCGGCGGGCACCTTGCGCATTTACGCGCGCCTCGGTTTTGCCCAGCACCATCTGGCAAAACTGCTGCCGCTATATGCACAGCTTTATCCCGATGTGACTCTGGACGTGACGGCGTCGGACCGCACGGTCGACCTGGTCGAAGATGGCTTCGATGTCGGGATTTTCCTGGGACTGCAAAAATTCGATGCCAGCATGATCGCGCGCCAACTCGGCGTGGCTGAAGTGATGTTGTGCGCTTCACCCGATTACATCCAGCGCCACGGCGCGCCGACGGTGCCAGCCGATGTCGCCCACCACGCTTGCCTCAATTTTTCGATGGAGCAGTTGCGTCATCAATGGCCGATTGTCGGCGCCGACGGCATCGTCCAGATACCGATCAAGAGCAAAATGCTGTCAAATAACGGCGAGGTGTTACGTCAGTGCGCGCTGGCGGGCATGGGAATCGTGATTCGGCCATCGTTTTCGATCAACGATGACCTCAGCACGGGTCGCTTGGTGCGTCTGTTGCCGGAGCATCACCTTGGTCAGCTGACGGTAATGATGGTCTACCCGAGCCGCCGGCTGCTGTCTGCCAAGGTACGCAGCTTCGTCGATTTCATCAATGCGCGCTTCCCGCACCCGCAGAGCGATCCATGGCTGGTGCCAGCTGCGTAGAGGCGTGACCGGCGAACCGATATTTCATCGAACCGTCACACCGGCTTCATACGCCTGACATATTTGCATCCAATACTCCTGCCATCGACATTGATCAATGGTGGCATGATGCTTATCGAAATAAACAAGTTATCAAAGACCTTTCGCGGCGGCTTTCGCGCGCTCGACAACGTCAGCTTGTCTTTCAAAGCGGGTGAGATGGTGGCGCTGATCGGCGCCTCCGGTTCGGGCAAGTCAACCTTGCTGCGGCACATTTCGGGACTGATGCCGGCCGACGCCGGTGCCAGCACGATCCGGGTCGATCAGCGCATCGTCCAGCACAACGGCACGATCTGTCGGGGCGTGCGCGCGGCGCGGGCGCAGGTCGGCTTCGTGTTCCAGCAATTCAACCTGGTGGGCCGCCTGCCGGTGCTGACCAATGTGCTCTCGGGCGGCCTGTCGCGCATTCCATTGTGGCGCAGCTGTCTGCAACTGTTCACCCGCGAAGAAAAAGCACTTGGCCTGGCTGCGCTGGCCCGGGTCGGCATTGCCGAGCACGCGTACAAGCGCGCGTCGGCTTTGTCGGGCGGCCAGCAACAGCGCGCGGCAATTGCCCGCACCATCGTGCAAAAAGCAAAAATCATTCTGGCCGATGAACCGATTGCCTCGCTCGACCCCGAGTCGGCGCGACGCGTGATGCAAACCCTGGCCGATCTGAACCGCCAGGACGGTACCACGGTGCTGGTGTCGCTGCATCAGGTCGAGGTTGCGTTGCGCTTTTGTCCGCGCACCGTCGCGCTGTCGGCCGGACGTGTGGTCTACGACGGCCCGTCAAGTGAGCTGACAGTGACGATGCTGCGCGAACTGTACGGTGCCGAAGCCGAAGACATTCTAAAAAGTCCGGAGGTCATCGTGCAGCAGGGCAATTCTGCCACGACAGCATTCCAGCCGCTGCCGGCCTATGCCGCCGCCGCATGACCCCGCACCCGTTTTCCCTATCAGGAGCAACACCCATGTTTAAAAAATTCGTTTCCGCTCTGACGTTTACCATCGCCGCCTCCGCTGCACTAGTGTCGCATGCGCAGGACACCGTCAAGTCGCTCAACTTCGGCATCATCTCCACCGAGTCGAGCCAGAACCTGCGTCAGGACTGGGCACCGGTAATCGATGAAATGAGCAAGCGCCTCGGCGTCAAGGTGACTGCATTCTTTGCCCCGGATTATGCCGGCGTAATTGAGGGCATGCGCTTTAACAAGGTTCAGTTCGCCTGGATGGGTAACAAGTCGGCGATGGAAGCGGTCGACCGCGCCAATGCGGAAATTTTCGCGCAGACCGTCAACATCGACGGCACGCTCGGCTATTACAGCTATGTCAGCGTCCACAAGGACAGCCCCTACAAGACCATCGAGGACGTGCTCAAGAATGCCAAGGCGCTGAATTTCGGCATTGGCGACCCCAATTCGACATCCGGTTTCCTGGTGCCGAGCTATTACATCTTCGCCAAGAACAATGTCGATCCGAAGACTGCTTTTAAAACCGTACGCGGTGCCAATCACGAAACCAACATTCTGGCCGTAGCCAACAAACAGGTCGATGCAGCGGTCCATAGCTCGGACGTGCTCGAACGCGTCAAGACCCGCTTGCCGGACACGGCCAGCCAGTTGCGCCAGATCTGGCAGTCACCGCTCATCGCTGCCGACCCGCTGGTATGGCGCAAGGACATGCCGCAGGACATGAAGAACAAGATCAAGGAATTTTTTCTGAGCTACGGCCAGACCGGCCCCAACGCCGCGCAGGAAAAGGCACTGCTGGCCAAGCTGCAACTGGGCGGCTTCAAGGATTCGACCAATGCCCAGCTCAAGCCGATTCGCCAGCTTGAACTGTTCAAGGAAAAAACCAAGCTGGAAGCCGACGCCAATATCGCGCCCGATGAAAAGAAAGCCAAGCTCGACGATATCAATCGCAAGCTGGGCGATATCGCCAAATCCTGATTTGCCATGACACTGCCGATGACAACACTCGCCAGCACGCCGCCCGTTCCCGTCGCCGCCGGCACCGCGCCGCCGCCGCCGGCGCATAGCATCGGCAAGCTGCTGGTATGGGGCATCCTGTTCGCTGTCCTCGGTGCTTCATGGGACGGCGCCGACATGCGACCAATGGACCTGTTCAAAGATAGCGGCAACATGGCCACCTATGCCGCCAGCTTCTTCCCGCCCGACTTCCGCGACTGGCGAATCTACCTGCAAGAAATGCTGGTGACTTTGCAGATCGCCATCTGGGGCACGGTGCTGGCGGTGGTGTTCGCCGTACCGTTCGGCTTGCTGTCGTCGTCCAACATCGCGCCGCCCTGGATTGTGCAACCGGTGCGGCGCGTCATGGATGCGGCGCGCGCGATCAACGAGATGGTGTTCGCGATGCTGTTCGTGGTTGCAGTCGGCCTGGGGCCGTTTGCTGGCGTGCTGGCCCTGTTCGTGCACACCACCGGCATTTTGTCGAAGTTGTTTTCGGAAGCGGTCGAGGCGATCGATCCGCAGCCAGTCGAAGGCATCCGCGCAACCGGCGCCCACGCGCTGGAAGAAATCGTCTACGGTGTGCTGCCGCAGGTCATGCCGCTGTGGATTTCGTACACGCTGTACCGCTTTGAATCGAATGTGCGTTCTGCCACCGTGGTCGGCATGGTCGGCGCCGGTGGCATCGGCGTCATCCTGTGGGAAATCATCCGCAGTTTTCAGTACCAGCAGACCGCTGCCGTCCTGCTGTTGATCGT
>JACMQD010000516.1 GCA_014377155.1 Herminiimonas sp. | reverse complement strand
TCCTGGCCATTGGCGGCCATGGCCACGTCATGCTCATCCAGTACCAGCAGTTCGCGGATCAGGTTGAGGTTGGTCGCATTGTCGTCTGCCACCCGGACACGCTTGCCTTTGGTAACACGCACTTGTGCGGCCGGTGTGGACTCGGCGCAGGGCAGAGCGGCAACCGGCAAATTGACTTCGATGCGAAACCGGCTCCCCGTGCCCGGCACGCTTTCGACGACAATATCGCTGCCCATGAGATTGACGATGTCCTGCGCCAGGCTCATTCCCAGACCGGTTCCGCCATACTGACGTGAGGTTCCTGCCGACGCCTGGAAGAAGGGTTCGAATATCTGCTTGTGCAAGGCGGCTGGAATGCCGATTCCGGTATCGCGCACGCTGAATAGAATACGGTAGATATGGTTTTCTGCAGAGATCAAGGTGAGGGCGACCTCGACTTCACCTGTGCTGGTGAATTTCAACGCATTACCTACCAGGTTTTTCAGGACGCGCGCCAGATAATGCGCGTCTCCCGACACCATCTGGCTAATTGCCGGGTCGACGCTGACATGGAAATCGATATGTTTCGCGACCGCCATGGATACGAACGTCAGTCGGATCTGCTCCATGACGACGTGCAGGTCGAAGGGTGCCGATTCCAGTGTCAGGGCCTTTGCTTCCAACTTCGCCGTGTCCAGCAAATCGTTAATCTCCAGCAGCAAGTCACTGGACAAACGCAATATCAAACCCGAGCGCATCGTTGTCTGCGGATCGCTGGTTTCAGACGACAGTAGCTCTGCCGATGCCATGATGCCCGACAGCGGCGTGCGCAGTTCGTGACTTACTTTTGCCAGCAACTGGGACTTAGCCTGACTTTCAAATTCAGCACGGTTACGGGCGATCCGCAAGTTGTTGATCAGGCCGGTGGCATAAACAGGCACCACGATCAAAATTAACAAAAATGACAGCCCCAGGATGGGATGGAGACGCCAGACAGGCGCAATTGCCAGCACCAGAGTAAAGCCGAGCAACGACGCTGCTTGACAAATCCACATCGACAGGCGGCCAATACGGAACCCGAACCCGAGAATCGTGAATAAATAGAAACAAACGAACAATGCGCCGGTTTCGCCCGTCATCATCAGCCAGTTCGACAGCATGAGCGGATCGAGGACGGCGGTTGCAAACACCAGTGTGCGTGCGCGGACGGTGCGGCCAGTGCGACTAACGCGTGACGCCAGAAAATACGCGGCCAGTATGTAGATCGCATGAACGATGGCGATCGCAGCTACCGCTCTGTTGCCCGAAGCGCCAAACGGCGTGCCAAGGTGCCAGACCGCAAGCAGCCCCAGCAAGATGACTGGAATGCCTGCCACCACGCGTAGTTTGGCCTGCGCTTTGACAGCGGCGTCGATTGCGTCGGTATCTGTCTTGGCCGTTTCTGAAACCATCGTGTGTGTCGCCTTGTTTAATTCTTCAATCCGTTTGCAGCCTACGCGCCACAGTAATGGACTTTGCTACTGCTTGATAAGAAAAAAATTCAAATTTGTGAATTGTATTTGAGAAATTGTTAATTGAATCCCCTACAATATGGAGTACGAAATGCGATCAAGCCGATGTAGATATTTGCAAGCAGGTCTTCTTCTAAGACAAAATGCAGATATATTTCTAAGATCGGCGCCGTGACGATGGTTTATAAAAGAAACTCCCCCTAGAAAGACGCGAAATGTTAAATGAAACAGATATCATCGGTAAAATTAAAACCATCCTGAACGCGCGCTTCGATATCGACATGGCAAGCTTGACCGACCAAACCAAATTGCGCGATCTTGGCATCGATTCATTGCATCTGGTCGATGTGATGCTCGACCTGGAGGCAGAACTCAATGTTACGATCATAGATCTTTCACTGCCCCCTGAAACGACACTCGGCGCGCTGGCCGCATCGGTCGCGCAAAGCCAGGCAGCATCCATCTAGCATTCGCCATGGCGCACCGGGACGGCGCACCGATCGCCCCCCACTTTGAACCACCCGGCCCAATTTAATGATTACTGCATCCGACATCTTCAATGCCCGTATTCTGGTGGTAGATGATCAGACTACGCAGGTTCTGATACTTCAACAAATGTTGCGTAACGCCGGCTATGCGGCCGTCACCGGTGTGACGGACCCGTATGCGGTCTGCGGCATGCATCAGGAACAGATGTTCGACCTGATCCTGCTCGACCTCAAGATGCCCGGCCTGAACGGCTTCGAGGTGATTGACCTGCTCAAGACCATCGAGAAGGAAGATTACCTGCCAGTGTTGGCCATTACTACGGATAACGATTTGAAACTCGACGCGTTGCAGGCCGGCGCCAAGGATTTCATCAGCCGGCCATACAACCTGGTCGAAGTGCTGTCTCGCATCCGCAACATGCTCGAAGTGCGGCTCTTGCATACGATGGTCAAAAACCAAAGCAGGGTTCTCGAGGAAACTGTTCAAAAACGCACCAAAGACCTGTTTCAGAGTGAAACACGGTTTCGCAGCTTTACCGCCATGTCATCCGATTGGTACTGGGAGCAGGGCGCCGATTTCCGGTTCACCATGATTTCGGGAACGACGGTCGCCTCGGGCGAGCGCACGGCACAGTTTCTTGACAAGGCGCGCTGGGAAGATGCCGCCAGCATCGAAGGCAACGACTGGGAAGCCCATCGCGCCGTGCTTGAAGCCCATCAGCCTTTTTGCGATTTCGAGTATAAATTCCGGCATCCCGATGGCGCCATCGGCTGGCGCTGCATCAACGGCGCGCCGCTGTTCAACCAGGATGGAAGCTTCTCGGGCTATCGTGGCACCGGCAAGGACATTACGCTGCGCAAGCAGGATGACGAGCACAATCACTACCGGGCGCTGCATGACGAGCTCACCGGTTTGCCAAACCGCGCGCTTCTGATCGACCGGCTCGACCAGACACTCGGCCTGTCCGGCCGCAATGGCAATCCGGTCTGGGTCTTGCTGATCGATATCGACCGCTTCAAGTTCGTCAATGACAGTCTTGGGCACAAGGCCGGCGACCGTGCCATCCAGGTCATCGCGCAACGCCTGCAAGAGGCCACGCGGCAAACCGATACCATCGCACGTCTCAGCGGCGACGAATTCGTGCTGGTCCTGCCGCTCGCTGTCGGCCAGAGTATCGTCACCGATACCATCGACCGGCTCTTGAAAGCCGTGTCCGAGCCATTTACCATCGATGCCCACGAGTTCTTCCTGACTTGCAGCATCGGCGTAGCCGCCTTTCCGGCCGATGGCGCCGAATCCGAAGCGTTGATTGATCACGCCGATACCGCCATGTACCGCGCCAAGGAAATGGGTGGTAACGCCTTCCAGTTCTACACAGCCCAAATGAATGCCCGCTCGCTGGAGCGGCTCAGTCTGGAGATGGACTTGCGGCTGGCAATCGAGCGACAGGAATTCGTCCTGCACTACCAGCCGCAGGTTAACCTCCAGACGGGGCAGGTCGTCGGCATGGAAGCGCTGGTGCGCTGGCAGCATGCGAGCCTCGGGTTGATTTCACCGAACCGTTTTATCGGTCTTGCCGAAGAAACCGGCATGATCGGCCTGATCGGTGCCTGGGTTTTGCGCACGGCCTGCGCACAGACCCGACGATGGCTAGAGGCCGGTCATGCCGGCCTGCGTATCGCGGTCAATTTGTCGGCGCGCCAGTTCGCCCAACCCGACCTGGTGCAGTCGATTGCATTGACGCTTGCCGAAACCGGTTTGCAGCCGGAATACCTGGAACTGGAACTGACCGAAGGCGTGCTGATGCACGATGTCGAAGTGGCGATCGACACGATGCACAAGATCAAGCAACTCGGCGTGCATATCTCGATCGACGATTTCGGCACCGGCTATTCCAGTCTTGCCTATCTCAAGCGGTTCCCCATCGATGTTCTCAAGATCGACCGCTCGTTCATCAATGAAATGACATTCGATTCGAATGACGCGGTGATCGTCAAATCGGTGATCGCACTGGCGCACAATCTGAATTTGCAAGTGGTTGCCGAAGGGGTGGAGACCCATGAACAGCTGGCCTACCTGCAAAGCCTGCGTTGCGACATGATGCAGGGCTATTTTTTCAGCAAGCCGGTGTCAGCGTCGGACTTCGAGACGATCCTTCGTGCAAATCTGCGCCTTCCATTGGCACATAGCGGTTTTCTCAACGACTGAAAAATGCCCGCTCGGGCGGAAATCTCTGAACAGCAGTTCTGTTGCTAACAAAGCGTAACGCCGGGGTATTTCTTTCCGCAGCGTCGCTTGTGGCCGTATAATTTCCCAAATGTAATTTATTTGCAAGGCATGGCCGCTGCGGTGCGCGCCGGTGTAAAGATCCGTCACGAATAGAGCAAATAACGATGTTGAATAAAAAATTGTTCAGGATAATCTGTCTGGCCGGCTTGTTCCTGCTGTCATTTCAGCGCCATGCCGAACCGGCCACGCCGAGCAAGGCACTCGACAGCATTCAGAAAAAAGGCGTCATCCGGGTCGGCGTCAAGACCGATTTCAGCCCCTACAATTCGATCAATTCAAAGGGCGAGGTGGTTGGCTTCGAAAGTGATATCGCCGAACTGATTGCCGACAAGCTCGGCGTCAAGCTGCAAAAAGTCAGCATCACCACGGAAAACCGGTTTCAGAAGCTTGAGCTGGGCGATGTCGACATCCTCATTGCCACGGTCGGCGATACCGCGGCCCGCCGGCTGATTGCGACAGCCGTCGAGCCCGGATACAACGAAACCAGCGTGAATGTCCTGTTCCGGCCGAATCAGGCGGTCAACACATGGGAAAAAATTCGAGACAGTACGATTTGCACGGTACAAGGCAGCTATTTCAACAAGCCGATGGGCGAGCGCTATTTGCTCCATCTGCAAAACTACAAGACGGTGCGCGATGCGCAACTCGCGCTCAGGGATGGCCAGTGTTCAGGCTTCCTGTACGCCACGCCGGCGCTGGCGAATACCTTGAAACTGCCGGAATGGGCCGGCTACAAGATGTCCTTGCCGCAGGCGTTGATTACGCCGATGGCGATTTTTATCGCGCGCAACGAGAAAGGGTCGGAACTCGACATCGCATTGGGCAACATCATGGCGGAATTGCACCGCACCGACTGGCTGCTCAACGCCAACAGGAAATGGGAAATCGCCACTACCGAATGGCTCACGAAACAAAAGGCGCTGTGGGCCGAACGCGATGCCGCCGGCCAGTACAAATGCGCACGAAGCAGCACCGGCGTGTGGACCGCTGCCTGCCGCAGCGCCGAGCATGTGTCCAGCGCAGAAGTCACCGGCGTGCAGGCGGTGGGCTTGTGGATCAAGGAGCAGCTTGGCGTCGATCTGAATTTTATCTACGATCCTTACGACCGCGCCCAGTTTTTCCAGGGCATTGTCTATTCCATGCTGTTGATCGCGACCAGCATTGTCATCAGCGTCGCGCTCGGCGTTTCGGTATCGGTCCTGGTGGACGCCCGTGATTCGTGGCTGAACCGGTTAGTCAAGGTGATCATGGCATATGGCCGGCTGACGCCACCGCTGTTGATGATGTACCTGATTTTTTTCGGACTCGGCGGCTGGATCATGCGAGACTTCGGCGTCAAGCTATCGGCGTTTGCCGTTGCGGCATTTTGTTCGGGATACTACACGGCCGGTCTGATCATGAGCGCGTTTCTGGAAGCCGCAAAACACATCCGCACTTACCAACCCGGCTTCGTACTCGGGTTTCATAATTTGTCGCAAACCTCGCAGTATTCGAACTGGCCGGTCAAGCAAGCACTGATCAATCTCACCAAGCAAACCATGATCGCCTCGGCGATTGCGATTCCTGAATTGCTCAGCGCCAGCAGCCTGCTCATTGCGGAAAAAGGAAACATCTTCCTCATCATGACGGTCTTGCTGATTACGTTTTACCTGATCACCAGTCTGTGGACGGTCTTTTTCAATTATGTTGAAGCAAAATTGCTTTTGAAGGTGGCTATCCATGACTAGTGAGACCCTCCTCTTCCTGGTGACCTGGACGCCATTTTTGTTGCAGGGATTCATGTGGAATATTTTCATCGCGATCTGCGCAGTCGCGCTGGGGACGATGTTCGGCGTGGGCCTGGCATGGTTGCGGGTAAAGCAGGAAGGCAAGCCCGCGTACATCGCCGGCCAAATCTCTAAATTCCTGCGTGGCGTGCCGACCCTGGCGTTGATTTTTTACGCGGTATTTGTACTTCCCAGTGAATTCAACTTGCCTGGTACTTCGGTTCTGGTTCACATCCCGCAGTGGGTAAAGGCAGTGATCGGACTCTCCGCAGCACCGCTCGCGTTTACGTCGGAGAGTCTGGTGGTTGCCTATCGTGCCTGGTCCAAGGGCGACATTGGAGCGGCACTGCTGTTCATTCCGACCTGGATCAATGCCTTCCTGATTTCATTCGTGGCGTCGAGCGCGTCGTCGCTGGTTGGCGTCAGCGAACTGGTGAGTCGCTGTAATGTGCTGATCGCGGCGACCGGCACCAGTGTGATGGTACCGGTCTATATTTACTGCAGCTTGTATTTTGTCGTGACGTCGCTGCTGTTTACGGCATTCATCCGGCGCTTCAAGGCTTCTGCATACATGGTGGATTTTCATCGGAAATTATCGGAGGCCTATGTTCGGACAACGCAGCGGGCCAAGGCATGATCGGTTATTCCGGACGGGCGGCAGCGCGACGCGTTTCAATCAATCGATCGCCTCAAGCACAACGAAAAACATAAAACCAAAACGTGCAGGATTTTCCGTGACTGGCCGGTTGCGTTCCAAAAAGGCGAAATATTGCCACTCCGTTGTATTGACGCTGCCGCATCGGTAACGGATACTCAGGACAATGCCGCCAAGAATCAAATTCTTGTATTAGTTTAAGCAGGCGGCGCCGTGGGTAAGCTGCGCTCGTGAAGGCTTGCCGATTTAATCCTGATGTCTACCTGTTTGGAGAATGGAATGCCTGGAACGCTTATGTCGGACGACCAGCTCAATGCAGCCCTTGGCGCCGAAAAGCAGTTGCGTTACAAGAAGTCCGCCCAATTCATGATGCTGGACGCGCTGCAGATCGTGAAGAAAGATCACACTGGCTCGAAGGCTAACTTTTTCAAGAACGCGGCGGTGACCGGGCTGCAAACCATGAGCAGGACCGATATGGCGAGTACTGCTGTTGGCCTGGCGCTGACAGGTGGTGTCTTGATCGCGACGCTGGCGACCGGCGGTCTTGCATTGCCGGTTCTGATTGCCTTAGGCGCTGGCGGCTATGCGCTCAAGAAAGCGATCGAGGAAATCGGCGCCGACTTGAATCGCAACAACAGGAACTGGCTGCAGCGTTTCTCGGGCGTGACCGAAGCCAACGGCAAGGAAGCAGCCACCTTCCTGACATGTGAGGCGGCCGACGCCCTGCGCCGTGCCATCGACCATTACCGGATCGTCGCCAACACCATTATTCCAAACGAACTGAAGCCGCAAGACGAAGGACAATACGCCAATTGCGACGACGTCATCAACCATGTCAAGGCAGTGGCGCGATTCATTCATCATGCCGACAAGGTGCGCAACTACACGCTGCCAGTTCTCGACATGCTTATTTTTTATCTGGAGCAGTATGATTTGCTCGCCAAGCAATGGGCTGAATGGGAACCGAAGTTTCATGTCCAGTTGGTGAGCTGGTTCGCCAGTCATCCGGCCTGTACCTGCGCAAAAGACGCGAAGCACGTCTGTTACGCGCAGTCCTCGCGCGCGGCCGGTTATCGCGACCTGTTCAAGCCGCATGCGGCAGGCGACACCGGCCGTATCTTGCCGGCCGAGGGTAGCGGCGTTCCGGCTACGGACGGTATTGAAATCGCCAATCTGCTGGAGGCGATGAAGGCAGCACGCACGAAAATTATTTCAGGGATGCACCTGTCGTCGTCCGCCAGCTGGAACTACAGCGCCGAACGGCCCGCTACGGCGCCCGTTGCCGCGGGCCGCTCGTCAACGGCGCACATGCAAAAGCGACGTCTCGACATGATGATCGATTCGGTCTGGAAGCAGGTCGATCAGCCCGGCCGGATGAGCCGTGCGGGGCGCCGCATGGAGCATTGGTATACGCGCCACAACAAGACCGAAAAAATGGGCAGCATCATGAGCGAAATGCTCAGCGTCGGCTCGATTTTCATGCCGTTCCTGAAAGGCGCTGACGCGCTTTCCGAGATCGGCAAGTCGGCGGTATCGGGCAGTGTTTCGGTTACTTCAACCATTGCCGACAAAATCGGTTTGAATCAACTTAAATCGGCTGGTGCCAAGCCGCTGACATCCGGCCTGTTGAGCCATACAGTGGTCGAAAAAGAAGCTGCCGACGACATTCGTGGCTCGGGCGTCACGGTTCAAAAACTGATGCCTAAACTGATGCTGCACTTCAGCCGGGCGGCGTCGGCGATTACCACGCTGACGGCAACCAAAGAACCTATCAGCAGCTGCAGCAGCGCCTTCGGCTACTGCATCCTGGCTAGTGAGATCGTGCACGAGATGGAAAAAGTCGGCCGCTACCTGGGCCCCTGTATCGGTATCGTCGATCTGCTCGGCAGCGCCTGCGACACGTGGGCCCACCAGGAAGACAAAATCTGGCGTGACATGGAAGCCTACGTCGGCGAATGGGTGCGTGACGACGAAGTGCATCAGTCGTGCCGCGCCGCTGGTTCCAAGTGTTATGGCAGCAAGCACTTCAGGGCGGATACCAATGTTTTCGGCCGCGGCGGTACTTGGCGTGAAGTGTCCAATGATCCGCACAATCCACTCTGATCAGGTGCAGGTTTTTTCATTGTCCTGCCAACTTTTTGGGAAATTGACAGGACATCGAATTGCGCCGCGTACGACAGGTATTCGCGCCTGTTGTAACGCGTAGCGAAGCCGGGGAAATCAAGGAACCTTTTGGTTATGCAATATTAGACTCGGCGCAGCAGACAAGAATTTTGCCACTTCCACGTTGACAAGGCCGTACCCACTTCATGCTTCATCCTCTGGCCAGCCTTTGGCGGCAATCCTCCCGCGTCACATTTTACGAGTCCGGCGGCGCGCCTGGTCAGGGCTTGTTTCGAGACGGTGTGCAGGATCATGCGCGCGGGTCGCAGCGCCGATTCCGGTCGGCCGATGATGCTTACAGCTACCTGCGATTCTGGCTTGGCGAACCGGCCGCACGTGCCGAGCTCAAGTGGATATTACAGCGTTCCGGGCCCTCTCTGGCCACGGCGCAGGGCGGCGTCGACGGCTGGCTGCACGCACTAGCGGGTCGACTGGTTACGGGCGCGATCATCGTGCTTGAAGAGCTTAGCCGGCAGGCGAAGCCGGGACGTCTGGTGGCGGCACCCGGTGCAGCCGTTTCAGCCACGGCACTGGCGGCCTTGCCCTCGCTGAATGTGCTGCCGCAGATTCCAGCGGTCGTCAGTCTGCTTCCTGTACTTGAAGACATCCGCATCGAAGGCGCCGAAGTCCTGCCTGAGCTGAATCAGTCGCTCGATCAGGTCACTGCCTCCATGAACAGTGTCGTCGCCGCCTCGCTGTCACTAGATCCCGCGCCGAACAAAGTGGCCGATATCGAGGCCTCGCTGACCGATGCCGCCGCGCGCACCACGCGCGCGCTCGGTGCGCTGTAGACATGAACTTTCGCAGAAAACGCCCCCGTGTGGTTTTAGGGTCCGCACGCATGGCGTCCGGCTGACCCAATGAAAGTCATCGAAAAATCGCTGCAGACCCTGCCGCAAAGCGCACTGCGGATCGCCGCCGCCATGGAGACCGCTGCCACTACGGTCGTTGAACAGGGGCGTACCTTTGCCGCCGAAGTCACGGCCTGCGCCACCTCGCTCAGCGCCGACATGAAAGCGATTGCCGACCAGATGGCGGCGATTCCCGCGCTGCTCGATCCGGCGCCGATCCTCGCATGCTGCACCGAAGTACTGGAAACCGCTGCCAGTGACCTGCGTCGGCTGGCAACGGACGCGGCCGCCATTCCGCAGCGGCTCGTGGCCCAGACAGCATCGGTGCAGCAGGTGGTCGATCAGGCTGCCGCGGCGGCGAAGGCACTGTGCGATTTGCTGCCGACGCTGGCTGAGCTGGTGCCGGATTTCAGCCCCCAGTTAAGTTTTTTTAATAGCTTGCCGGCGCGCGGTAATGCGCTGGCGGGCCAGGCGATGCGCTCCAGCGCTCTGTTCGAACAATATGGCAGCCAGTTGTTACCGCTTTCGGCGCAGGTGGCGCAGCTGGGTGTATCGGGTGCGGCCAGCGGCGCCGCCTCGCAACTTCTGCAGAGCCAGGCGCTGGCACTGCAGCACGACAGTCTGGCGCAGGTCGCCCTGCTGCGCGGGACGCTGCAGGGCGATGCCGCGGACCTCGAGTCGGGCGTGGTCGATGCCAGCGCCAAGGTATCGCAGACGATACTCGCCGTAGCGAATCTGGTGCGCCAAAAAGGCGATCAGCTGATGGCGCCGCTGCAGGCCCAGATCGCGCTCGTCGATCAGGTAAAAGACGCGTTGCGTGACGAAGCAGCGGCCTGCGATGCGCTGTTCGACGACGGCATGGCGCAACTGGATCGACTTGGCGACATCCTGCTCAAACCGGTTGCAGCCGCAAGGGCGCAGGTCGATGCGGTCATTGACCAGTTGGCAGCCGCTGCCGCCAGCGTCGACGCCATGGTCAGGAAGGCACTGACGCCGCTGGACGCGCTCGAGCGTCGGGTAGAAGCAATTACCCAGGCGCTGGAAGATGCGGTCGGTGTAGTCGGTGAAGAAGTGACTCAAGTGCAAGTGCTGTTGGCAGAGCTGGATACAGAGGCCGACGACGCGAAAGCCAGCCTGATGACGCTACCGGAAAATTTCGTGCCGGTGCGCACCAAGATCGCCGAAGCGGTGGCATTGCTGGTAGAGATTCAGGGCCGCATTCCCGGTTTCGTGGCGGAAGCCAACCGCGCGCTCGACGCCGCCGCCGCCGAGCTTGACCAGGCCGAAGTGCTGTGCAATCACGCGATCGAAATCTGCACGCTGTACATGATGAAAGCGCCGCCTCTGATGCTGGCGCGCATGCTGTTCGTGGGCGTGAAAGCGATGATACCCGGCGTCAAAGGTGCAATCGCCAGCGCACGGCAGGCAGTGAAAACGGCAGGCACGCAGGCTTCAGGACTGATGGATCAGGCGATTGCCTTGGTGCAGGCGCTCAATCCCTTGCTCGACCAGGCCATCGCCAAGGTTCAGGTCGCCATCGACGCTCTGGTCGATTTGCTGGAGCAGCTACAGACCGCGCTGCACCAGGTTTCCGACGCTGCAGGTGCGATTCCGCCTGCCTTGTTGCAACAGATAAAAACCGCCAGCACGGCCCTGCATGCGGTGCTCGACAAGGTACGCGCAGCAGCCGACGAATGTCTTGCGCAGCTGCAGTGCGAGGCACTGGTGCGACGCTTGCAGCAACAGCTGAGGGATTTGCTGGATCGTACCTTCGATCCGCTGGACGCCAAAATCCGGGAAGCCAGCGGGCCATTGCGCCAGGCGTTGCAACAAGGCCGCGAAGGCGTGGCGCAAGCAGCGGAGCTGGCGCAAGAGGGACTGCGCGGCCTCGGTCAGGTTTTGAGCGACACCGAAGAAGCAGCCCGGCAGCCGATGACGCAATTGGCCGATACGGTCGCATCGTGGGAGCCGGGCATGACGTCGATGGGCAGCACGGCACAGCAAAAGATCAGCCAGGCCGCAGCGCAGGCGCTGTCACTGGTGGACCAGGTCGCGCAAAAAATCGCTGGCCTTAACATCGGCGCCCTTGCCATGCCGGCGGGCGCGGTTGCAATGCTCGATGGCGTGTCGGCGGCATTCAGCCAAGTGCAATCCGATGCCAGCAGCGCCGCCGACAAACGGGCCTCGATCGATAGCTGGGTTGCCGATGCGCGGCAGGTCGTCGCGCAAGCCGCGGCCAGCATCGACAATGCGGTAACCGAGGTCGGACAGGGTATCGCCGAGATACGATCGGCCTCCGACCGCACGAGTGCCGATGCGCAGGCCGCAAGCGACTCGATGAGCGATGATGCGTCGGTCGCAGCCCAGGTCGAGGCATCGTTCGACGGTATGAAGCAAGAGGCCCAGGCTGTTGCCGATTCCGCGAACGCGGCGTTGGACGAGATGTCAGGCTCGCTCGAGGAAGCGCGCGCACAATCTGAAACCGTGGTGGACTCCTATGCGCCCGTGAGCCAGCAGGCGCTGGCCAATGCCCAAGCGCAGTTTGATGGTGCGACCGACATTGCCGAGGAAACCAAGAAATCCGAGCAGGCGCTGGCCGACGAAATTGCCGCTGCCGAGCAGAACGTCGGCGCCGCCTCACGCGATGCAGGTACGCAAACCACTGACCTCAAAGATACGGCGCAGGCTGGCATCGATAAGACGCTGGAAGATATAAAGTCGGTTCAGGCGCAGGTCGAGGCAGCGCGCACAGATGTCATCGCGGCCGAAGCGATTGTCGATGCCGAGGTAGTCAAGTACGGTGGCACGACTTCACGAATTGATCCGGGAGCAGACCCGGTGGCGG
>JACMQD010000515.1 GCA_014377155.1 Herminiimonas sp. | reverse complement strand
GATGCAGAAATCCAGCAGCAAGCGGGTTTTCAGGTCACCTATTTCTTCGTCCATGTTTTGTGAAAAATAACGCTGGATCGACGCGACCAGGCGGTCTTCGATTTCCTTGCTCAGTTTGATATGCATCGAACTTTATTTTCTCCATGCGGCAATGCCGCAATCACCTACGCTACGATTTCCTTAGCCATGGCGCCAGGCTGCTGCGCATTTCCCCTTCATCGAAACCGTGGATCACGTCGTCGCCGATAACCACCAACGGCACACCGCGGCCCCCTAGCTTTTTGTGTCCTTCACGGCCTTCCGTGGTTTTTTCAACGTCGAGTTCGGTGTAGACGATGTCGTTGGCATCGAAGAAGCGCTTGGTGGCCTTGCAGTAGCCACACCATTCGGCTGCATACAGAACCACCAGCGGTTGCGCACCTTGGGGTTTTTGTTGCGCCGAATCGGCGGCCGCACGGCCGAACGGCCGGTGGGGAGATTTTTTGCCGATCCAGATGCCGATTGCCAGCACGATCAGGGCGGCGACGATGAGCCAGATGGCACGCGGTTTTTCGCGCGCCGCCATTGGCGTCGGTGGCGCGTAGCGGCCGTACGTTGCCGAGGCCTGCCCGCCTACCTTGTTATAAGCGACTTGGCAGGACGGGCATTGCCATTCGGGTGCTTCGTCCGTTTCTTTGCGGACGTAATTGCATTTCGGGCAGATTCGCATGGTCAATAATCCGATGGATTTGTCGCCGCCCTATTGACGGCGCCAGCTTCGTCGATAAATGCGTGCTGCTATTGCAACACGATGATGCCGCAGGCGACGCGCTTGCCGGAATTACCGGCAGGCTGGCTCGTCAGGTCATCGGCATCCGCATGTATCACCAGACTACGGCCGATGATGCTATTGGCACCGGTCTTGGCAAAACTCAATCCTTGCATCGTCACTGTGGCATTTAGCACCGCGTGGCCGCTGGCATCGGCCTCGATGTTGCCAAGGTCACCGCCATGATGTGCGCCTGCTGCCGGATTGCCGTGTACAGTGCCGCCCGGGTTGAAATGGCCGCCGGCGCTGCTGGCGTCAGGCCCACTGCAATCGCCTACTTCATGCACGTGGAAACCATGACGCCCCGGCTTCAACCCCTTGATGCGGGCATCGACCAGCACCTTCTCACCTTGGCGCACGAACGTGGTTGTGCCGCTGACATTGTTGCCCTGCGTGGGCTTCAGGTCGGCAACCGCAATCATGGCCGATGGGGACAGCACGGCGCAGCCGGAAACAAGGGCGACGCAAAAGGCAAGAACGATGGTAGGTTTCGTCATGGGATCTCCGGAAGATGAACGCTAGGCTTTTTGTAAAATACGACATTATGATGAAACGGTAATCATGCCTGTACGTTTGCACTCTTAGGCGCACTGTCTTGGCAACTTGTTCGGTCGACACCGCATCAGCTACTGCCCCGTGTCGAGCGCTGCCTCGCGTCATTCTAGCGGAACGGGGCTGCCTGCTTTAGCGAAATTTCCCGTCCGCTTAAGCGGTCCGCCACCTACCGTGACGTCATGCCTTGTTTTGCCGGATCAAAAAAATCCCCGAACGCAGTAATTACTTCTTCTACCTGCGAGCTCGACAGATCGAGATGCGTGACCAGCCTGCTGCGCGCACCGATCGAAGCGCGAATCCCGCGCGCGGCGAGATGCGCGCTCAGTGCCGTGACCTGCGCAGGCGGGACATGCAGGTAGACGATATTGGTATGCACCGGCTCGGTCGTAAGACCTTCGATCGCCGCCAGCCCCGCCGCCAGGCGCCAGGCATTGCGGTGATCCTCTGCCAGTCGGTCGACATTGTGTTCAAGCGCATACAAGCCTGCTGCGGCAACCACCCCGGCCTGGCGCATGCCGCCGCCGACCATCTTGCGCAGTCGTCGCGCCTGGCTGACAAATGCCGTAGTGCCGCACAAGACCGATCCGATCGGCGCGCCCAGCCCCTTCGACAGGCATACCGATACCGAATCGAAGCCGTGGCAGACTTCACGCGGCGTCAGGCCCAACTTGACGGCGGCATTAAAGACCCGCGCACCGTCCAGATGCAATGCCAGTCCGCGTCGGCGTGCCAGATCGACGACGCCGGACACATAGCTCATCGGCAGCACTTTGCCACCGATCGTGTTCTCCAGAGCGATCAGACGCGTGCGGGCAAAGTGAACATCGTCCGGCTTGATGGCGGCCTCGATGTCGGCCAGCGTGATCGTGCCATCGGCCTGATTGGGCAAGGGCTGCGGCTGGATGCTGCCGAGTACTGCGGCGCCGCCGCCTTCGTAGCGATAGGTATGGGCTTCCTGGCCGACGATGTACTCGTCGCCGCGCTGGCAATGGCTCATTAGTGCAACCAGATTGCTTTGGGTCCCGGTCGGAAAGAACAGGCTCGCTTCGAAACCGAATTGCCGCGCTGTTACTTCCTGTAGCTGGTTGACGGTCGGGTCTTCGCCATAGACGTCGTCGCCGACGGCGGCGTCGTTCATCGCGGCGCGCATGGCGCCGCTGGGACGAGTTACCGTATCACTACGTAAATCGATGGATTGCATGAAATCACTTTCGGGTTGAGCGGGGTACGCCAGTGAGCCGCTAAGCGCCCTCTGACGGTTGTGTTGCAGGGTACCATCAGCCAATCGTCACGAGCGGGTTGAAATGCTCGACTACCGGTGGACTGGCAAAGAACGGCCCGACAATCGCACGCCATTCCTGAAACGCTGCCGACTCGCGAAAATCGACCGTATGGTTTTCCAATGTTTGCCACATGATGGTCAGTACATAACGTTCAGGCGATTCGATGCCCTTGTGTACCTGCGCGCCGGCAAAACCGGCGGCCTTGCCGATAATAGTCAGACCGCGCTCGATGGCGAGGTCGAATTCGGCTTGCTGGCCCGGCTGAATGCGGATGTCGGCTAATTCGAGAATCATGATGCGATGTACTCCTGTCGGGTGGAATCGAAAATCGGTTCGGTCGCATGCCGCGTTT
>JACMQD010000514.1 GCA_014377155.1 Herminiimonas sp. | reverse complement strand
TCGATCAACGCAAGTTTCGCATGCATGCCGGGCGTGCCGATCAGTGCGGCTTCGGCGTCGAGGGCGGCGCGTACTGCGGCATCGGCAACCGGCAGCGCGTCGGGGCCGTCTTTCAATGCCTTGAAATACAGCATGGTGCCGCCGACCATCAGCGCCAGCTTGCCACGTGCAGTGATGTCCGCCACCAATTCCAGCGTTGCCTGACGGAACTGCATTACCGAATAGGCCTGCGTGGGGTCGATGATGTCGATCAGATGATGCGGCACGCGGCGCAGTTCGTCGGGCGTCGGCTTGGCGGTGCCGACATCCATGCCGCGATACACCAGCGCCGAATCGACCGAGATGATTTCGCAATCGATGCGGGCGGCGACCTGCAGCGCGGCGGCGGTCTTGCCGGACGCAGTCGGCCCCATCAGCGCGACGACCAGTGGCTTCTGTGCGTGGTTCATGCGGCAATCGGTGCCGCAGCCGGCAACATGCGTACCGCACCGAAGATCAGCAGACCCAACATGCACGATACGATCGCCAGCGGATACAACGTGCCGTCGAAAGTGGCGCCGACCACGCTGCCGACCACGAAGGCGATGCTCATGTAGAGCGCACCCATCAGGCCTGCGGCGGTGCCCGCCTGTTGCGGAAACGGCGATACCGAACCGGACTGCGCGATCGGGAAATTGATGCCGTGCGCCGTCATCGTCAGGAACATCGCTGCCACCACCAGCGACCAGTGCGCGACGCCTGCCAGAACCGCACCGAGAAACAGGGCACCCGCGGCCAGCGCGACGCCACTGCCGACCGTTAGCGTGCGCCGCAGGCCGTGACTGGGCAGCAGGCGGTGGCAGATCAGCGTGCCGATCAGGTAGCCGGAAACGCCGAATGCAAAACAGTAACCGAACCAGGCTACAGGCACGCCGAGAACCCGGATCAGCACCACGGAAGAGCCGGAAATGAACGCGAAAATGGCACCGAACGACAGTGCGCCCGGCAGCGCATACGCCCAAAATTCACGTGCGCCAAGTACGATGCGGTAGTTGGCCAGCAGGCCCGAAAGCTGTGTCGCCTGCGGATTCTGGTGGCGGTTGGTTTCCGGCAAGCGCAGAATCACGGCTGTCAGCAGACCTGCCGACAAAATGCCAAGCGCGACGAACGCCGCGCGCCAGCCAAAGGCTACTTGCAGATACGAGCCGAGGATCGGACCCAGCAGCGGCGCGATCGACAACCAGCTGCCGGCGCGGGCGATCACGCGGGCGCTGTCTTGCGGTGCATAGGCGTCGCGCACGATAGCGCGCGAGACGATCACCGCGCAGCAGCAGCCCAGCGCCTGGAGGAACCGCGCAGCGATCAGCATCGCGATCGATTGCGACAGCGCGCACAGCGCACTGGCAGCGACATACAGCGCCAGCCCGTACAGCAGGACCGGGCGCCGGCCGAAGCGGTCCGACAACGGGCCGATTACCAGCTGTGCGCCGCCGAATCCGATCACGAACAACGACAGTGTCAGCTGCACCGTGGACGGCGGCACGCCAAAGACCGTCGCCAGGCCCGGCAGCGACGCCAGGTATAAGTCAGTCGATAGCGGCTGCATCATCAGCAACGCGGTAATGAGCATCAGGATCGGCGCATGGCCATAACGCGCCAACGGTTGCGGTGCCAAGGACATGGCGCCTACTGACCGCGCAAGAACAGCTTGTCGAGATCGGACAAAGCCAGTTGTACCCAGGTCGGCCGTCCATGATTGCACTGGTCGGCGCGTTCGGTGGCTTCCATCTGGCGTAGCAGGGCATTCATTTCCGGCACTGTCAGTGTACGGTTGGCACGCACTGCAGTATGGCAGGCCAGCGTGCCGAGCATCTCGTTGCGCCGCTCGACCAGCACCCGCGAGCCGCCGAATTCGCGCACATCGCGCAAGACGTCGCGCGCCAGCGTCTGGGCGTCGGCGTTGCGTAGCAACGCCGGCACCGCACGCACCGCCAGCGTGGTCGGCGAGAGCACGGCGATATCGAACCCCAGCGATTGCAACACCGCGGCGTTTTCTTCGACGGTGCCGACTTCGACCGGGTCGGCATGAAAGGTAACGGCAATGAGCATCGGCTGGATCTGCATGGCATTGGCATCGAGCGCATTCTTGAGCTGTTCGTACAAAATGCGTTCATGCGCGGCGTGCATGTCCACCAGCACCACGCCGCGCGTGTTTTGCGCCAGCACATAAACACCGTGCAATTGCGCCATTGCAAAGCCGAGCGGGAACTCGTCGGGCGCCGGTGCGGGCGATTCCGATTGCGGGCGCGGTGCGTAGGCTTCCTGTAGCGGGCTGCCATTCGATGTTTCGTCGGAAAACAGACTGCCGTAGCGTGCCGCCACCTGCGCCACACCGCCGGCGGCGTTGGCGAACTGATGCGAAAACGAACTTTGCTGCGCCGTCAACCACGGCATCGCGCCAGACGGTGCCGTGACCGGTGGCGGCGTCGCGCCGTAAGCAGTCGCCGAGGTCTGCGCCAGTGCGCGGCTTACCGCATGGAACACGAACTGATGTACGGCGCGGCTGTCGCGAAAGCGCACTTCGATCTTGGAAGGATGGACGTTGACGTCGACCAGCGCCGGGTCGAGGGCGAGGCTCAGCACGTAAGATGGATAACGGTCGCCATGCAAGACATCCTGATATGCGGCACGTACCGCATGGGTAAGCAGCTTGTCGCGCACGAAACGGCCGTTGACATAAAAATACTGCGCATCGGCGCGCGCTTTGGAAGCGGTGGGCAAACCGACGAACCCATGCAGTCGCAACGGGCCACCGGCCTCGTCGAGCGCCAGCCTGGCGTTGGCGAATTCGGCGCCGAGAATATGGGCGCTACGCTTGCCGATCTCACTCAGGTTCCAGTGATCGACGGTCCTGCCGTTATGGGTCAGCGAAAACGTCACATCGGGCCGCGAAAGCGCGATGCGCCGCACTACCTCGGCACAATGACCGAATTCGGTCTGCTCGGATTTGAGGAACTTGCGCCGTGCCGGCGTGTTGAAATACAAGTCTTGCACATCGATCGTGGTGCCGACGGCGCCGGACGAAGGCGTCACGCGGGCATCGGCGCTGGCCGACTGGCCGACGATTTCCCATGCATGGGCTTCGTCGGCCGTGCGCGAGGTGAGCGTTAGCTGCGCTACCGAAGCAATCGACGCCAGGGCCTCGCCACGAAAACCGAGCGTGGCGACGTTCTCAAGATCGGTCAGGGTGGCGATCTTGGACGTGGCGTGCCGGGCCAGCGCAAAAGGCATGTCCTCGGGCGCCATGCCGCAGCCGTCATCGGTGATCGCAATGCGTTTGACGCCGCCTTGCTCCAGCCGTACGGTGATCGCGGTTGCGCCTGCATCGAGCGCATTTTCGAGCAGCTCCTTGACTACTGCGGACGGCCGCTCCACCACTTCGCCGGCGGCAATCTGGGAGATCAACTGATCGGCAAGCGGCTGGATGCGGCGAAGGGCAGGGCGGGAAGCATTCATGTGCCGATTATACCGCCCGTGCCTGCGGCACTGCTGCAGCACGTGCGACATCGGCGGTAGTGTATGATTTCGCCGCAACCACAGGAAAATTTATGGACTTCATGCAGTTCCTCGACATGATTTTGCATGTCGACAAATATTTAGGGTCGGTCATCGCCGACTACGGCACCATGGTGTACGCGGTACTGTTCGCGATCGTGTTTGCCGAAACCGGACTGGTGGTGTTTCCGTTTCTTCCAGGGGACACGCTGCTATTCATCGGTGGTGCTTTTTGTGCGTCAGGCCAAATGAATGTCTGGCTGTTGATGGGTCTTTTGATCATTGCCGCCATAGCCGGCAATACAGTCAATTACTGGATCGGCAACGCCATCGGGCAAAAAGTGTTTACCCACGATTACAAATGGATCGACAAGGCGGCGCTGCGAAAGACCCACGCCTTTTACGAAAATCATGGTGGTAAGACCATCATTCTGTCCCGCTTCGTCCCGATCGTGCGTACCTTTGCGCCGTTCGTCGCGGGTGTCTCCGACATGACCTTTGCCAAATTCCAGTTCTACAACATCACCGGCGCTGTCTTGTGGGTTGTGAGTCTGGTCGGGGGCGGTTATTTTTTCGGCAACATCCCCATCATCCGCGACCATCTCAACACCATTGTCATTCTCGGCGTGGCAGCGGCCGTGGTGCCGCTGGCATTGGGTGGCTTGTGGAAGTTCTATCGCAAGGTGGCACGCCGCTGATCAGTCCTTGGCGACGACATTGTACTTACGGTAAATCGCTGCCTGGCTTCGTCCTGCTACAGGCCCTTGAGCGCGACATTGAAACGCTCGCGTACAGCGGGATCGCGAAACGCGGCGCGGCGCGGCGTCACCGGGAAAATGGGATGGTAGACCACCGACACGCACCGCATCTTACTTACGTGTCGAGTGAGCGGATCAGTCCCATTTCCGCGCCGGACATGAGCTTGTCGATATCGACCAGAATCAGCATGCGCTGGTCGATCGTACCCAGGCCGATCAGATAATCGGTATTAAATGCGGTGCCCATCGACGGTGGTGCTTTAATCTGGTCGGCTGTCAGCGTCACGACATCCGACACGCTGTCAACCACCATGCCCATCACTCGGCCTGCGATATTGAGAATGATGACGACCGTCACAGCGTCATAGGTCACCGTGCCGAGGTTGAGTTTGATGCGCATGTCGATGATGGGGACGATGATTCCGCGCAAATTGACCACGCCCTTGATGAACGCGGGCGCATTAGCGATTTGCGTCACCGCCTCGTAGCCGCGCAGTTCCTGTACCTTGAGAATATCGATCCCATATTCTTCGCTACCAAGCGTAAAGGCCAGAAATTCCAGGTCTGATGCTTCTGCCGCAGCAGATCTGTTGGCGTGCGCGCCGCCTTGCGATGGTTTATCGAGCATGAGGTTCTTCTCCGTGAATGGAACACATGGCAGCTTGGACTGAAAGCAGGAGTATCTTCATCGGTTCATGCGTGAAAGAGTAACAGAGTCCGTAGTGCAAAGGCATGAATATTTGTGGACGTATGGCAATACTTCCGGGCCCTGAAACAACGGCCGCCCGCCGTCGTTTCGACCGACGGCGGGCGGCTTCACAGAAGATCAGGTCAGCCGGTTCTTGGCCAGAGGCGGATTGCGCGCAAAGTACTTTTTCATACCTTTCATGATGGCATCGGCCATTTGATCCTGATAGCCGTCATCGGTCAGCTTGGCTTCCTCTTCGGGATTGGAAATGAACGCCGTCTCGATCAGGACACTGGGTATGTCGTGTGCCTTGAGGACCGCAAAGCCGGCCTGTTCGACGGCGCCTTTGTGCAGCTTGTTGATGCCGCCGATTTCACCGAGAATGGCTGCGCCTAGTTTCATACTGTCGTTGATCTGTGCCGTCGTCGACAGGTCCAGCAGGACGCTGGCGAGCTGGTGGCCGTGGGTCTTGACATTGACGCCGCCGATC
Organism: Herminiimonas sp.; assembly: GCA_014377155.1. Next base: position 5,821 of record JACMQD010000514.1, on the reverse strand, counting down.
ATGTCGGCGGCATTTTCCTTGTTGGCGAGCCAGCGCGCCGCGCTCGATGAGGCACCTTTTTCCGACAGGGCGAACACCGACGAGCCGCGCGCACTCGGCTTGACGAACGCATCGGCATGAATCGACATGAACAGGTCAGCCTGCACCTTGCGCGCTTTCTGGACGCGCATGTGCAAAGGGACGAAGTAATCGCCGTCCCGGGTGAGCATGACGCGCATGTTGGGCTGTTCCTCGATCTTGGCCTTGAGGCGCTTGGCGATTGCCAGCACCACGTCTTTTTCGCGACTGCCACCGCTGCCGATCGCGCCGGGGTCTTCTCCACCGTGGCCGGGGTCGAGTGCGATCGTGATCAGGCGCGTGAGTTGCTGCGGCTTTTCCTGCGGCGGCTCGGCCCGTGCGACAGGCGGCTCGGACGGACGTGCCTTCGGAGGCTCCGGTTTGATCTCGGCAAGCGGCGGCTGATGTTCGGCGCGCTGGTCGCGCGACCATTCGCCTTTTTCGATCAACGCGGCAATCGGATCCGGCGGATTGACCGGATACAGGTCGAAAATCAGCCGGTGCTGGTATTCGCCCACCGGCGCCAGCGTGAAGACCTGCGGCTTGACTTCTTCTTTAAGGTCGAACACCAGCCGCACCACACCAGGACGGTTCTGGCCGACACGCACCTGCTTGATGTACGGATCATTCGACTGGATCTTGGCAACCAGCCCTTTGAGCGTGGGATTGAGGTCGATGCCTTCGATGTCGACCACCATGCGCTCGGGGTCCTTGACGATGAAGTGGGTAACTTTGAGGCTGGAATCGTTTTCCAGCGTGACTCGCGTGTAATCGTCGGCCGGCCACACCCGCACCGCGATGATTTGCGCGGCAAGTGCCGGCAGCGGTACGATGACCGACAGCAGCAAAGTGCTACCGGCCTTGAGAAAAACACGGCGCTTCTTGGCTGTTACAGATTGGGTGCGAATTTGAGGCGGTCGAGACATTGAAAACCTTGGTCGGATATCGCCTGCAATTCTACATCACGGCCCTGTCCGGCCACCGTCAGCGTGACATGAATATCCGGCGAGGGCAACACACGTTCGGCCTTTTCGGGCCATTCGACGATGCAGACCTTGTCGTGACTGAAATACTCGCGAAACCCGGCCTCGAGAAATTCTTCCGGCGCGGCCATCCGGTACAGGTCGAAATGTATCAGCTCGACTGGCTTGCCGGCGATGTGCACCGTATAAGGTTCGGCCAGCGTGTAGGTCGGGCTTTTGACATGGCCTTCGTGACCGGCTGCATGCAGCAGTGCGCGGGTCAGCGCGGTTTTGCCGGCGCCCAGGTCGCCGTGGAGATAGATTGCCAGGCCGGGCGCCAACGCGCGCGCCAGTGCCGCGCCCAAGGCGGCAGTGCCTGCTTCGTCTTTTAAATGGGCCTTGAAATGCTGCATCGAATAAAATGGCGCTTGCGATGGATAATGGCTGGGGCGACGCGGCAACCGCCGCATCCTTGTCGACCGAATCGCCGACCCCAGCAATACTACCGACTTTACGCCATACCGTGTTTTATGCCTTCTTCTTTACGCCTTTATCCTGTTTGCCATGACCACTGATCTGGCCGAGATTGTCGTTTCCATAAAAGCCTGGGGGCGCGAACTCGGCTTCGCCGAAATCGGTATTGCCGATGTCGATCTGAGTGCTGCCGAGGCTGGCCTGCAAGCGTGGCTCGATGCCGGCTTGCACGGTGACATGGCTTATATGGCTGCGCATGGCATGAAGCGAGCGCGTCCAGCAGAATTGGTGCCGGGTGCGGTGCGCGTGATCACGGCACGGATGGATTACCTGCCGGTCGCCACAAGCGCAGCCTGGCGAGAAAATGAAGACGCGCGCATCGGCGACCCGGCCGCTGCCTCGGTTTCGGTGTATGCCCGTGGCCGCGACTATCACAAGGTTTTGCGAACGCGCTTGCAGCAACTTGCAGACCGGATCGGTCATGCGATCGGCCCATTCGGCTACCGCGTATTTACCGATTCGGCGCCGGTAATGGAAGTGGCGCTGGCTGAAAAATCCGGCATCGGCTGGCGCGGCAAACATACCCTGCTGCTGAACCGCAGCGCCGGCTCGATGTTTTTCCTCGGCGAGATCATCACCGACCTGCCGTTACCCGTCGATGCGCCGGCCAGTGGGCATTGTGGCAGCTGCAGCGCCTGTATCGATATCTGCCCGACGCAGGCAATCACCGGCCCTTACCGGCTCGATGCACGGCGCTGCATTTCGTATCTGACGATCGAGCTCAAGGGCAGTATTCCGCTGGCGCTGCGGCCGCTGATCGGCAACCGCGTGTACGGCTGCGACGATTGCCAGCTGGCCTGTCCGTGGAACAAATTCGCGCAACGTTCGGTACTGGCGGATTTTGATGTGCGCAACGGTCTCGACAGCGCCAGTCTGGTCGAACTATTCGCCTGGACCGAGGACGAATTCAATCGCAGGCTCGAAGGTAGTCCGATCCGGCGCATCGGTTACCAGCGCTGGCTGCGCAACCTTGCAGTGGGACTCGGCAATGCCGCCGACGCGCCGCTGCCCATTCCCGGCATCGTCGCCGCCCTCGAGGCACGCGCTACCGACCCGTCACCACTGGTGCAAGAGCACGTGGCGTGGGCGCTGGCTCGTCACCGGGAAAACTCAGCGCACCGCCAGCAGCCACAGCGGTAAAGTCACGATCGACACCAGCGTGCCCACCGAAATCAGAAACGCCACGAATGGCCCGTTGCCGCCCATCCGCGCCGCCAGTACATAAGCGCTCGATGCAGTCGGCAGCGCGCAGAACATGACCGCTATCTGCAGTTGCAGCGATGGCAAGCCGATCCAGGTGCCGAGACCGAACGCGATAGCCGGCAAGGCCAGCAATTTAACGCCGAGAAAGTAGGCCGAAAGCCCTTTCGGCGCCTGCATTCCGGATAACTGCAATCCGGCTCCGACCGAAATAAGCCCCAGCGCAACCGATGCATTGCCCAACCGCGACAGCGTGGCACCGAGAACCTCGGGCAGTGCCAGACCTGTAAGGTTGAACAGCACGCCTGCCACGGTGGCGAGCAGCAACGGATTGCGCACCAGTTCGCGCACCAATCCGCCGCTTTGATGTACCAGCGCGTGGACCGCTGCAGCATTGCAAATCGGCACGGCGAAGCCGATGATCAGCGCCATCAGCGACGTCCCCTGGTCGCCAGCCAGGCGCGATGCTAGCGCCAGCCCGATGTACGAATTGAAGCGAAACGCCGTTTGCACGCCGGATTCGAACATCATCGGCCCCGCTTTGAACAGCGGCTTGGCCAGCCAGCCCAGCGCGATACCGATAGATACCGTAGTCAACGCCACCTGCAGCAGTTTGCCGGTGGTGGCAAAGTCGAGCACGGTGCGCGATGTCGCATAAAAAAGTAGCGCTGGAAAAAGCACGTAGTACACCAGTTTTTCGAGGCCGGTCCAGAATGCGGCGCCCCAGTGCGTGGTGCGGTACAGCCAGAAACCCAGCAGGATCAGCGTAAAGTCGGGAAGGAGGAGGGTAGCGATAGACATCAAACTTTACGGCAAAAAGGTAGGGAGTCACGATATCGTAACGTGGTGATACGGGGAGTAACGGTCAGCGTGGCGTTATCGGACTCACTTCAGCAGGCGCGCAAGTTCGACGGCGGTCTTGACGTTCATTTTGTCGAAAATATGCGCACGGTGCACTTCGACGGTACGCATGCTGATGCCCAGCTTGTCGGCAATGACCTTGTTCATCTTGCCGATCAAGATCAGATCCAGCACTTCACGCTCGCGCGCCGACAAGGCTGCCAGCCGGGTATGCACCGCTGCCATCTTGCCGCCCTGCTGCGACGCCACTAGCGCTTCCTGGACGCGGTCCATCAACTTGTTGTCGTTGAACGGCTTTTCGAAAAAATCGAACGCACCGCGTTTAAGCGCATCGACCGCCATCGTCACATCGCCATGGCCGGTCAGAAAGATCACCGGCAGACGCGCCGTCAGCTCGCGCGCGGCCAGCACGTCGAACAGCGCCACGCCGCTGATTTCCGGCATCCGCACATCCAGCAACACGCATTCGCCCGAGGGATCGAACTCGATCGTGCCATCGAGCTTCTGTAAGAACGCATCGGCGCTGGCATAGCCGGCGGCACCGATGCCGCGCGATTTGGCCAGCCAAGTGAGCGAGTCGCGGATTACTTCTTCGTCATCTACTATGTGCAACATGGCGTCTCCTTCGCGTCCTGAATATTCTATTATTGTTTTATCCCGAGGCTATCTATCTACTGCTATTGACAGACTCTTTCGACATTGCGGGAAGGGAAAATCGGAAGATTGTACCGCCTTGCGGATTATCGGCATGCGTTAGTGTGCCTCCGTGAAATTCGATAGCAGTGCGGCAAATGTTCAAACCCATTCCCATTCCTGCAGCCTTAGTCGAGAAGAACGGCGAAAACAAGCGCTCGGCAACGTCCGCCGGAATGCCATGGCCCCTATCGATCACCGATACCGTGACATGCGGCGTCTGCGCCTCGGTATCGCGGACCGCGACGATACGCAAGAGGCGTCGCTCGCGCGGCACATCTTGCATGGCTTCGATGCCATTACGGGTCAGGTTCAGCAAGACCTGCTCCAGCAAAACCTGATCGGCGAGCACCTGCGGCAAGGCCGCATCGATGCCGGTCTGGATTTCGACAAAGAACTGCTGCGCTTGCAGTTCGACTAAAGGAATCAGATTTTCGATCAGGTCCTGCATGGCGACGGCTTCGCGCGCCGGCTCGCGTTTTTTGACGAAGGCGTGGACGCTGCGGATGATGTGCCCGGCGCGCTGCGCCTGGGCGCTGGCCTTTTCGAGCGCGGGCTTGAGCATCTCGACGTCGACCGGCTGATTCGCTGCATTGTTAAGCAAGTTCAACGCGCCGGTGGTGTAGCTGGAAATCGCTGCCAGCGGCTGGTTCAGTTCATGCGCCAGCGTCGAAGCGATCTCGCCCATGCTGGCGAGACGGGCACTGGCCTGCAGCTTTTCCTGCTGCTTACGGTACATTTCTTCGGCCTGCTGACGCTCCGAAATATCCAGGATCGAGCCCATCCAGCCAGTTTGCTTGCCACTGCTGTCGACCAAGGGCGACTCGAAGATCAGCACCGGAAAGCGCTCACCGTTGGCGCGCTGAAAAATGGTTTCGAACTGCGGCGTGACATGGCCGGCCAGTACCTGCGAAAAGCGTTCTTCATACACTTCCATCGCTTCTGGCGCCCAGTATTGCATCGGCGGCAGTCGACCGACCAGTTTGTCGGCGGCAATACCGACCATTTGACAAAACGCCGGATTGACATAGGTTACCCGTCCTTCCAGATCGCGCGCGCGCAAGCCGGTCAGCAACGAATTTTCCATCGCCGTGCGGAACGATACCTGCTGCCGCAACGCGCCTTCGGCCAGGAGCCGGCGGTTGATGTCGCGCCAAAGCGCTAGCAGACTCCACACCAGCCCGATCGACAGCACGATGACCGAGCCCACCAGCAAGTTAGGCAGCAGCTTGGGCGCGCTCTTGATGCTGTTGGTACGCAGCGACAGACTCGCCCCGCGCAAGTCGAGCGCGCGTCGGTGCGTATAAACGCCGCGGCCGGCGCCGCCGGCGGCGCGCTTGTCGAGAATATTATCGTCGCCGTCGGCCAGCGCGATTTCGTTTTCCTGGGCAAACCACCACGGCACCATCTGTTCCAGAATGCTCGGCACATGGAACGTGGCGACCAGGTTGCCGATGAAAATTTCGTTAATGAACAGCGGTACGAAATAATCCATCAGCACCGGATCGGTGAAG
>JACMQD010000513.1 GCA_014377155.1 Herminiimonas sp. | reverse complement strand
GAGACCAAGCGCGACCAGAAAGCGACTGACGAACAGGCAGCACGAATACTCCTCTACAAGCGTTAATTCCCAGGGCGGCGGCGATCATGAACACACCAGCAATTTTTAATCCTACGAACGTTTCGGCAGCGCCCCAGCCTGCGTCCAGGCAAACCGCGCCCTCTTCCGGCGATAGCGCGTTCAACAACGTCTTGAATCGCGAGATCGCCGACCGCCGGAGCGCCGAGCAGGCCAGCGATGCGGGTGCACCAAACAACACACGCCAGACTGTTAAACGAGAGGCCAGTCAACCTGCGTCACAAAAATCTGGCACTGCGGCAAACTCGGCAAAGGAAACAGAGACCGCCGTCGAGGGCGATCCGGTGCAGTCAGACGCCTTGGCGACGACCGAAGAACTGCTGGCATTCGTCAGCGATATCGTCGGCGTGACGACCGCTGCCGCGTCGGGCGAATCCAGAAAAAAGGACGAGCCGTTACCGGTCGACCCCACTGCCGGCGGCGTCATCGAAGTGTTTGTCGACCCCCGTACGATGATCGATGTCCGGCCACTTGCAGCGAGCGTTCCCGTTTCCGTTTCCGTTGTCGATGGCGGCCCCGCACAAGCCGATCCGGTGACGGCTTCGGCTGCCGCGGCCGATGGAAAAGCCTTGCGCGCACCGACACCCGAAGTCAAGCCAGTGCCACTCGACACCGACCCGTCAAAGGATGAAGCGGTGAAGCCGGTAGCGGACTTTGCTCAGTTTGCAGGTCGCGTGGCCGCCGATAAGCTAGCCGCGAGCAGTCCGCAAGCCGACGCAAAACCGAGCGTCTTGCCGGCCACGGGCACTACCGAATTGCCGGTAACCAGAATTGCCGACGTCGCTGCCAAAGCCGCACCGATCGATCAGGTCGCGCTGAAACCGCAAGACGCCGTTACGCCGACCACGGCTGCGATCATGGCGCCGATGCAGCAGGCGTTTTCCGCCGTGCAGGCGGCAGCAGGTCAGGCCACTGAAAAGCTGACCCCTAATGTCGGCACTGCCGCCTGGGATCAGGCACTCGGCCAGAAGGTCGTGTGGATGGTTGCCGGCGCCCACACCAGTGCCACCTTGACGTTGAATCCTCCTGATTTGGGACCGATGCATATTGTCCTCAGCGTGAACAACACCGACGCCACCGCAACCTTCGTTGCGGCCCAACCGGAAGTGCGGCAGGCGCTCGAGGCAGCGATGCCGAAATTGCGCGAAATGTTGGCTGAAGCCGGCATTCAACTCGGACAGGCAAGTGTCAACGCCGGCAGCGCCAATCAAAACGGCAACAACGGCAGCAACCGATCGGCCCAGACTTCGGGACGTGGCGACAACGGCGGCAAGGCGGCGGATGCGTCGGTGAACGTCACACGCATTCAACCAGCGCGCAGTGGTCTGGGAATGGTCGATACCTTCGCTTAAGGCATGTGCGAGCCACACCTGTAACCGAGCTTTTTTATAGGGCCCCTACCGCCCTGATCGGAAGCTGCGCCAGTTGCCCATACTGTCGCATTGGCGCACATCGGCCGCGCGACACCGTGGCCGGACTGCTGCTGGCTTTCCGTGTTCCAAAAGATGAATGGCACGAGAAACGGCCAGCGAAACGCTTCCTTCAAATGGCATGACCCGTGGCGCTCTTGAAGAAAAAAAATAAATCTCTTCCCTACAATGCGCAAATGCGTTCGATGCGGTTCCAGCGGCGTCGTTAAAGTGGTTTAATAATGCCACTTCTCATTGATTGCGCCGAACCATCGCGATCGCGTCCGAATCCATACGATTACGACAACGTCTGCGACCCGGTCATTTTCACGATGTGCCGGATACGCCGATCAGCGCCGGCTTCCCGCATCTGATCGACGTATCGGGATCGGCAAAATTTTTCGATAATGAGTCCATGAGCATAGTCCTGCCACAGTAGAGGAAAAGATGGCAACCGCACCAAAATCCGTACCGAAAATCGTCCCCACTCCGGAGGCCGCAGCTGCACCGGTCAAATCCAAGAAAAAACTTTTTCTGATCATCGGTATTCTACTGCTGGTGCTGGGCGGCGGCGGCGGCGCTGCGTGGTACTTCCTCGGTCACAGTGCGGCGCCGGCGGCACATGCGCCGGCCAAGCCGCAACCAGGCAAGCCGCCGGTATTCATGGTGCTCGATGCATTTACCGTTAACCTGCAACCGGAAACCGGCGAACAGTTCCTGCAGATCGCTTTTACGCTCCAGGTCGCCGACCAGGCGCAGGTCGACCTGTTGAAACTGTACATGCCGCAGGTGCGTAGCCGACTTCTGCTGCTCCTGTCGAGCAAGAAGCCGTCGGAGATTTCGACCGTGGATGGCAAGAAAATACTGGCGACCGATATCATCGCTGCGCTGAAGCAGCCTTTTTCAGCTGGCGGTGTGCCTCAATCGGTGTCCGATGTCTTTTTCACATCGTTCGTGATCCAGTAACGTTATGTCGGATAATTTCCTATCGCAAGAAGAAGTCGACGCGCTGCTGAAGGGCGTCAACGGCGACCAGGACGAGGCGGTCACGCCGGAAGATTCATCCGGTGTCAGGCCGTACAATCTCGCGACACAGGAACGCATCGTGCGCGGCCGGATGCCGACGCTCGAAATCATCAATGAGCGATTCGCGCGGCTATTGCGGATTGGCCTGTTCAATTTCCTGCGCCGCAGCGCGGAAGTTTCGATCGGTCCGGTGCGGGTGTCGAAATACAGCGAATTCATCCGAAATCTGGTCGTGCCCACCAATCTCAACCTGGTGCATATCAAACCGCTGCGTGGTACCGCACTGATGGTGTTCGATCCGAATCTGGTGTTTCTACTGGTGGACAACTTGTTCGGTGGCGACGGCCGGTTCCATACCCGGGTAGAAGGACGCGATTTCACGCAGACCGAACAGCGCATCATTCAGCGCATTCTGGAGATCGTCTTCGAAACCTATGCCAAGTCGTGGGAGCCGGTCTATCCGGTCGAATTCGAATACATCCGTTCCGAAATGAACACGCAGTTCGCCAACATCGCCACGCCCAATGAAGTGGTGGTATCGATGACCTTCACGATCGAACTCGGCCCGGTCAGCGGCGAGATGCATTTTTGCATACCGTATTCGATGATCGAACCGATCCGCGACATCCTGACCAGCAGCCTGCAAGGCGAAACGCTGGAAATGGACAAGCGCTGGATCAGGCTGATGACGCAGCAAATTCAGACCGCCGAAGTGGAAGTGGTGGCCGATCTCGGCACCGCACGCATTTCGCTGGGCGACATACTCAACATGAAAGTCGGCGACGTCATTCCGATCCTGGTGCCGGACCTGGTTTCGGGCAAGGTCGATGGCGTGCCGGTCATGGAATGCAGCTACGGAAAATTCAACGGCCAATATGCATTGCGCATTGAAAAACTGATTCGTAGTTCGAACGATATAACGCAAGGGGATGAACATGTCTAACGAAAACGACGCACAGTCAGCTGCCGAGGACGATTGGGGCGCAGCCATTGCCGAGCAGGCGCAAGCAGAAGCCGCCGCGCTGCAAATGCAGCAGGCTAGCGCCAATGTATTCAAGGAATTTGCCGGCGCGGCCAAGCCCAATACCGCCAACGACATCGATTTCATTCTCGATATCCCGGTCCAACTGACGGTCGAACTGGGCCGCACCAAGATCGCCATCAAGAATTTGCTGCAACTGGCGCAGGGTTCAGTGGTGGAACTCGACGGCATGGCCGGCGAGCCGATGGACGTGCTGGTCAACGGCTGCCTCATTGCACAAGGTGAGGTGGTGGTCGTCAACGACAAGTTCGGTATCCGGCTGACCGATATCATCACGCCGTCCGAACGCATCCGAAAACTGAATAAATGATTCGTCAATGTGCAACGGCCATTTTCCTGGCCGTCTTTCTCTCGGTTTCCCTGGCCCTGCTCGCCACTGCGGTGCTCGCCGCCGACGGGCCGGCGCAGTCCTCGTCCACGACGGTACCGCCTGCAGCCGCTGTCGCATCGTCTGTAACGCCGGCGCCTGCTGATCCGCTAGTGGCTGCGCCTGCCATCGCCGCCGGCATGCCGACGGCACAGGTGGCTCCTGCGCCGGTGACGGCAGCGGTCAACCCGTCGCTACCGCCATCGATGACGGCATCGACACCGCCCCCGACACCGACACCAACACCGACACCAACCAGTTTTGCCGGCAGCTTCCAAATGATGTTCGGCATGTTCGTGGTGCTTGCGCTGTTGTTCGGCATTACCTGGATGCTGAAAAAATACGGCCCGGTCAAAAGCGGCAACAGTACCACCGTCAAGATCGTCGGCGGCATCAGCGTCGGCAACCGCGAGCGTATCGTCGTCGTCGAAGTGGCGGATCAATGGATCGTGGTCGGGGTCGCACCGGGGCGTGTCAGTACGTTGTCGACGATGCCGAAGCAGGATGGCGTGGTGACCGTCGCGGCCGATACGAAGCCGCCGCAAAAGAACTTTGCGGCCTGGCTCAAACAGACAATCGACAAGCGCAATGCCGGCTGAAAAAATGTTACCGATCGCTTTTTTCCGCCGCTTTTCGCTTTTCATCGGCATCGCACTATTGGCTTTGCCACTGACGGTGCTGGCGCAGCAAGCTGGCTTGCCGGCGATTACCAGCGTGCCTGCCACAGGAGGAGGACAGACCTATTCATTGAGCTTGCAGACGCTGCTGCTGCTGACCTCACTGTCGTTCCTGCCCGCGGCCTTGCTAATGATGACCAGCTTCACACGCATCATCATCGTGTTGTCGCTGCTGCGCCAGGCGCTCGGTACTCAGACCGCACCACCCAATCAGGTCATCGTCGGACTGGCGCTGTTCCTGACGCTGTTCGTGATGGGCCCGGTATTCGACAAGATTTATGTCGACGCCTACCAGCCGCTGTCGGACAACAAGATCACGATGATGCAGGCGCTCGACCGCGGTGTCGCCCCGCTCAAGATATTCATGATCAAGCAGACGCGCCAGAGCGACCTTGCGCTGTACGTCAAGATGGCCAATGCGCCGCAGATGCAGGGGCCGGAAGACGTCCCGCTGCGTGTGCTGATTCCGGCCTTTGTCACCAGCGAACTGAAGACCGCGTTCCAGATCAGCTTTGCGATTTTTATTCCGTTTCTGATTATCGACATGGTGGTCGCCAGCGTGCTGATGTCGATGGGGATGATGATGGTATCGCCGGCGACGGTATCACTACCGTTCAAGCTGATGCTGTTCGTGCTGGTCGATGGTTGGCAATTGCTGATCGGCTCGCTCGCACAAAGTTTTTACTGAGGATACGATGACCCCGGAAAGCGTAATGACACTAGGTCGCCAGGCAATGGAAGTCACGCTAATGGTCGCCGCGCCGATGCTGCTGGTGGCGCTTGTCATCGGCCTGATCGTCAGTATCTTCCAGGCCGCGACCCAGATCAACGAAACCACGCTGTCGTTCATCCCGAAGCTGGTCGGTATTTTTGTGGCGTTGATCGTGGCCGGCCCGTGGATGCTGGCAGTGATGCTCGATTACATGCGTCAGGTGTTTACCAGCATCCCGAGCATGGTCAACTGACGCCGGCTTGCCAGTCCGAGGCGTCTACCTTCTCCTCTCACAGCCTCGATGCTTACTCTTTCCAGCGCCGATCTCAATACCTGGATCGCTTCGCTCCTGTGGCCGCTCACGCGCATCCTCGGGCTGATCTCCGTGGCGCCGATGTTCAGCAATGCCAGCGTGCCGGCACGCGTCAAGATCCTTCTCGGCTTTCTGTTGGCGATGATCATCGCGCCTACCGTGCCGGCGTTGCCCGCCCTCGACCCGATGTCGTTTGCCGGACTGCTGATCCTGGCACAACAATTCATCATCGGCGTAGCAATGGGGTTTGCCATGCGCGTGGT
>JACMQD010000512.1 GCA_014377155.1 Herminiimonas sp. | reverse complement strand
GTCCTGGTGAAAACGCACGCCGCCCTTACCGGGACCACGCGACGTATTGTGCTGCACGCGATAGCCTTCGAAATGGGCAATGGTGCCGTCGTCGCGCTCGATCGGCACGTCGACAATCAGGATGCGCTTCGGGCGCTTGAGGGTTTCGACCCAACGCGCCAATTTTCCGAGGTGGGGCGTGACGCGGTCGATCTGCTCCAGGTAGACGCCCCATGGACCAATTTCACGGGACATCAGGTAAGAAGGTATTTGATGATTGCTCATGCGGCGCAGCTCCTAGAATGATTTGACCGGCGGGTTGCAGACGCCGATTCATGGAGCGAATCCTATGGCAACGCAGCGCAGCAAAGCCAATGCTTTGTGCGCATGGTGTTATGCAAGAATTGCATAAATTTTATTTCGATAGAAACTTGGCGGATTTGGAAAGGCGTTTTCGAGCGGGCGTATCGCGATGCGCGTCGCGTTCGTCGACCAGGAAATCCCAAAGGCGCGCCACGACCGGCTTGCCAGGACGTTGTGCCGAAGGCCGCTCGCGGTAGAGCCGGATTTCCATGGTCGCTTCCCACTGCGACTGACCGCCGTCGGCACGCGCCAGCTGCTTCTGCTTGAGCTCGCGCGTGACTGCCGACTCGGGCAGAAAACCAATGCCGTGGCCTTCGATCGCCATCATTTTTAAGCCTTCGGCCATGTCGGTCTCGTAGCGCTTTTCGAGATAGAGCGGCTGCTTGGCATCGGCCAGGATCAGTTCGACCATGCGGCCGAGATAGGCGTTGGTGGTGTAGGACAAGAAAGGTAGCGGTGCCTTGGGCGTACCTGGCAACACGAAATCCGGCACACCGGCGCGGTCGCATCGTGCGTACGCGCACAGCGCCTCCGTGCCGAGCACGATCATGTCGTAGCGGCTGGCGTCGAGCTGCACCGGTTGGCGCGGGTGGTGATAGCACAGCAGCAGGTCGCAGCCGCCTTCGACAATCGTCATGACCGCGTCATGCACGTTGAGCGCGATCAGACGCGTGTTCAACGGACCGAAGCCTGCCTCGAGTCGGGTGATCCACTTCGGCATGTACGTCAGCGACAAGGTATGCGGCACCGCGAAATCGACCGTGGTCTGGGCGGTCGGCCGTTTGCCGCGCATCAGGGCCCGGGCATTGTTGATCTGCCCGAGCATCTCCATGGCCTGTTCGTAAAAGACTTCACCGGACAGTGTCAGTCGGGTCGGATACGAAGTACGATCGATCAGATCGGTGCCGAGCCATGCCTCAAGTGACTGGATACGACGTGAAAATGCCGGTTGCGTGACATGCCGCAGTTCGGCCGAGCGGCTGAAACTGCGTGTTTCCGCCAGCGAAATGAAGTCTTCCAGCCATTTGGTTTCCATTGCGCTATGGTAACGAACTTATGGACCGAAAGTAAGCGAAATTCGCGGTCGCTCGGCCGTCGACAATCAGGCTGCTTCGATCTTTTCTTGATCCGAAACAGGTGACGCCAGCGGCTCATCCTTGCGCGCCTGCTGGCGCTGCCACATTTGCGCATACACGCCGCCGGCCGCGAGCAAGGTCGGGTGCGTGCCGCGCTCGACGATGCGGCCATGATCGAGCACCAAAATTTGCGCGGCATCGGCAATGGTCGACAAGCGGTGTGCGATCACGAGCGTCGTGCGGTTGCGTGCAATTTCTTTCAACTGCGCCTGGATCGCCTGCTCGGACTTGGAGTCCAGCGCCGATGTCGCCTCGTCGAAGATCAGCAGTGCCGGGTCCTTGAGCAAGGTGCGCGCAATCGCCACGCGCTGCTTTTCGCCACCCGACAGTTTCAGGCCGCGCTCGCCGACCATGGTGGCGTAGCCATCTGCCAGGGTTTCAATGAAATCGTGGATGTAGGCTGCTTGTGCTGCAGCGACGATCTGCTCTTTGCTGGCGCCGGGTTTGCCGTAGGCGATGTTGTATTCGATCGTGTCGTTGAACAGCACCGTATCCTGCGGCACGATGCCGATCGCATTGCGCAGCGTCGACTGGGTAATATCGCGCAGGTCCTGGCCATCGATGGTAATGCTGCCGGCATCGACTTCGTAGAAGCGAAACAGCAGGCGCGACAAGGTCGATTTTCCCGAGCCGCTGTGGCCGACAACGGCCGTCGTGGTACCGACGGGAATGGTGAAATCGACATCGAACAGAATCTGCCGCTTCTTTTCGTAGCTGAACTCGACATGCTGGAAACGCACTTCCGCGCCTTGCACCACCAGCGCTTTCGCGCCGGGTGCATCGGCAATCTCGCGGTTCTGGTCGAGCAGCGCAAACAGGCGCTCCATATCGGCCAGGCTCTGCTTGATTTCGCGGTACAGCACGCCCAGAAAATTCAATGGAATGTAGAGTTGGATCATGAACGCATTGACCAGCACCAGGTCGCCCAGCGTCATGCTGCCATCGATCACGCCTTGCGTGGCCCGCCACAGGATCAGCGTGACGGCAGACGCGATGATCAGCGATTGGCCGGTATTGAGCAAGGATAGGGAAGTCTGCGACTTGACGGCGGCGGTTTCGTAGCTCTTGAGTCCTTCGTCGTAGCGGCGTGCCTCGTAATCCTCGTTGCCGAAATACTTGACCGTTTCGTAATTGATCAGCGAATCGATGGCTTTGGTACTGGCCTTCGAATCCAGATCGTTCATGGTGCGGCGGAAATGGGTGCGCCATTCGGTGACGATCACGGTGAAGGCAATGTAGCTGATCAACGCGCCGGCCGTGATAGTAGCGAACCAGACATCGTAGTGCAGCACCAAATAACCGAGAACCAGCGTGATTTCGACCAGCGTCGGCAGAATGCTGAACAGCGAATAGGAGATAAGCGACGAAATGCCGCGCGTGCCGCGCTCGATGTCGCGCGTCATGCCGCCGGTCTGCCGGTTCAGGTGAAAGCGAAGGGACAATGCGTGCAGATGCCGAAACACCTTGAGCGCAATCGTCCGTACCGCGCGCTGCGTCACTCTTGCAAACACGAATTCACGCAGCTCGGTAAACACCGTGGTCGACAGGCGCAGCGCGCCATACGCCACCAGAATCGCGATCGGCAGCACCAGCAGCGCCTGCGGATTGCCCGGCGCAAGTGTCAGACTGTCGATTAGCTTCTTGAGCACTAATGGTACGCCGACATTGGCCAACTTGGCAGCGACCAGGCAACCGAGCGCCAGCATGACGCGCCATTTGTAGGCCCACAGATAAGGGAAAAGCGTCTTCAGCGTCCCCCAGTCATTGCGGGTGCCCTGATTGGCAGGGGCTTCGGAAGAGGAGACGTGACGGCGCATGGAAGGAGATCGAATCAGAATGGTTTATGCTTCAGGATGGCACGATTGTAGCGGTTTAAGAAAATTCAAGGCAAGGCATGCAAATGACAATGACAGAAGAACATCAAACCACGCTTCCTGAAGGCAAGATGCCGCAACTGCGCGTCATGCCGATGCCGGCAGATGCCAATATCCACGGCGATGTATTCGGCGGCTGGATTATGGCGCAAGTGGACATCGCCGGGTCGCTGCCGGCTACCCGCCGCGCCAACGGTCGGGTAGCGACGATCGCGGTCAACTCGTTCCTGTTCAAGCAGCCGGTGTTCGTCGGTGACCTGCTGTCGTTTTACGCCAGTGTGGTGAAGGTCGGAAATACCTCGATCACGGTCAATGTGGAAGTCTATGCCGAGCGTAACCGCTTGCAAGCGTCGACCGTGAAAGTCACGGAAGCCACGCTGACCTATGTCGCCACCGACGACGACCGCAAGCCGCGTCAACTGCCGCCGCTGGTCGCATGAGCATAGCGCACGTTGTCCGGGTGCCTGGTCGGCTTGGTATCGCGATTCAACTTGGATAACAATCGACGCGATTTCCTGACGCGGTCCACGCGGCTTGCTGCGCTGGTCGCCTTGGCTGCCGCCTTCCCATGGACTGCGCGCGGCAGTGTCGTTGGCTATCCGTTCCAGCTCGGTGTCGCATCGGGTTCGCCGCGTCCGAGCGGCATGGTCCTGTGGACCCGCATCCTGTCCGACCCGCTCAGTCAGGAGCCGCTCGATCCGCGACCCGTCACGGTGCGCTGGGAGATTGCCGAGGACGAGGCATTCCGGCGCATTGCCGCCAAAGGCGACGCCACGGCCTTGGCCGAGCTCGGACATAGCGTGCACGTGGACGCCACAGGTTTGCAGCCGGATCGCTGGTACTGGTACCGATTCATGGTAGGCGATGCAATCAGTCCGGTTGGCAGAACGCGTACCGCGCCTGCGTTCGATATCATGCCGACGTCGCTGCGTTGTGCGGTAGCGTCATGCCAGCATTGGGAATTCGGCCACTATGCGGCACATCGCCATATCGCTGCGGCAGCACCCGATCTGGTGGCCTTTCTCGGGGATTATATTTACGAGTGGGGGCCCTACCGGCTGACGCATCCCGAGCAGGCGCAGCGCAGCAACGAGAGCTATACGCTGACGCAATATCGCGCTCGCTATGCGCAGTACAAATCGGATCGCGACTTGCAAGCGGCGCATCATGCGGCGCCCTGGATCGTGACCTGGGATGATCACGAAGTGTCCAACGACTATGCTGGCGACCGCGACTTCCTCCTCGACCCGCAATTTCTGGTGCGACGGGCAGCGGCGTACCAGGCCTTTTACGAACACATGCCGATCCGCCTGCCCAATCTGCAGTCGGGTCCCGATCGGTTCGCGCACATGCGCATTCATGATCGCCTTGACTGGGGTCGGCTGGCGCGCTTCCACGTGCTCGACAGTCGTCAGTTTCGGTCCTACCAGGCTTGCCCCAAACCCGAGCGCGGCGGCGCCAATTCGGTAACGTCGAGTTGCATCGAGCGACTCGATCCGG
>JACMQD010000511.1 GCA_014377155.1 Herminiimonas sp. | reverse complement strand
CCATAATCCGACTCCGTGGTTATCACAAATTGGCGAAAGGCAAATCGCAGGCTCCGGAAGCATTCATGAGGCAGTAGCAGACGGTGAACGCAGTTCTATTGCGGACAGTGGTCGGGAGGAATGATTGCGGAGTGTGGTTTGGAGCGGGGTGGTCGGATGAAGTTCCACGGAGTTCTACATGAGCTTGGACGGTTTTCGCGTTGTCGTGCCCAGCTTGCCGCGAGCCATCTTGTTAGGCATAGCGGTGCATTGAAAGCCGGTGATATTAAAGGCATAATGCCGTTATTCGACAATTTGCGCGTCAGGCTGTGCTTCGTAGCGCTGCTTATGGCCTCATACCAGCTGCATCGAATCTCAAAGCATCCACACACTGCCCATAGCTCAGTTGGATAGAGCATCAGCCTTCTAAGCTGAGGGTCACAGGTTCGATTCCTGTTGGGCAGACCAATACAAACCGTTATCTGTAGCGCCCCGGTGACATGAGGTTCTTGATTGCTGTAACCGGACTTTTACGCTGATTCGACAAAGTAGTCCCTCTAGATCCGTACCGGTTAACATGCTGTTTGCGACCGCACTGCAATCGTTGATTAGTGCGGCGGCATTCGTACACGCTCCTTGATTCCATGACTACTACAACTGACAACGACATGACCTACTGGTCGATCCCTTCCGAGGCAATCGACGCCGCAGAAAAGAACGTGGGCGATATCCTGGCGCTGGCAATCGGCCACATCAGCAGTAGCCCGCAGCGTGCCATCGTCGTCTTCGATACGCGCTGCGACCTGGCAGTGGCACTGACCAAAGCCTACCGACGTTGTTTGCCGGATGCCGACTTCATTGACTTCGACGCGGTGTCGCCGGAATCGATCCTGGCAGCGTTGTCGAAGCTGGTGCCTTTGGACCTGGTGGTGCTGATCCAGTCGACCAGTTTTCGGCTGGACGCGTTTCGAATTCGGGTCGAACTTTTCAAGCGCGAAGTAAAAGTCATCGAACATCCCCATTTGTCGCGCATGCCCGGCATCGAGGCACTGCATTACCTGGCGTCGCTAGCCTATGATCCGGCCTATTACCGCACGGTCGGCAATGCCTTGAAAGCGCGGATCGATCGCGCGGCTGGCGGCGTCGTCGAGAGCGGTGGCGAACGGCTGATGTTCGGGTGCAGGTTCGAGTCGGCCAAGCTCAACGTCGGCGATTATTCGGGCATGAAAAACATCGGCGGTCAGTTTCCGATCGGCGAAGTATTTACCGAAGCGAGCGACCTCGAAGCCGTCAATGGCCGGGTTCGCATCTTCGTGTTCGGCGATACGGCGTTTACGGTCAACAAACCCGACAAGCCGATTACGCTGGTAGTTACCAAAGGACGTATCAGCGATACCATCGATGCCACTCCGGAGTTCGACAAGGTGCTGGCCAATATTCGCGCCGATGAAGGCGAAGTCTGGCTGCGCGAACTGGGATTCGGCATGAACCGGGCATTTTCAAAGGACCGCTTCGTCAGCGATATCGGCACCTATGAACGCATGTGCGGCATCCATTTGTCGCTCGGTGCAAAGCACGGGGTCTACAACAAGCCCAACTTCAAGCGTTCGGTCGTGCGCCATCATGTCGATGTTTTTGCCGTGACCGAGGCAGTCTATCTTGACGACGATCTGGTGTATCGCGATGGCGCATGGGTCGTTTGATGGTGACTTGGAAAGGTCCAGCGCATCATCGCCGCCATCGAACGGCTACTTCAACAGATTTTCTTCCATGAATCGCACGAGCGACAAGAAATAAAAGTCGGCATTCGGCTTGCGGGCGAAACCATGTCCTTCGTTATCGGCCATCAGGTACCACACCGGCACCTTGTTCTGGCGCACCCGGGCGACGATCTGTTCGGCTTCGAACAGCGGCACGCGCGGGTCATTTTTACCCTGCACCACGAATAGTGGCTTGGTGATTTTTTGCGCATTGTTGAGTGGCGCGATGCGTTCCATGAAGGCCCGCATCGCCGGGTCGCGCTCGTCGCCGTATTCGACGCGGCGCAAATCGCGCCGGTAGCTTTCGGTACGTTCCAGGAAACTGACAAAATTGGAGATGCCGACTACATCGACCGCGCCACGAATGCGGTCGGCATAATTGGTCGCGACAGCCAGGCTCATGTAGCCGCCATAGCTGCCGCCCATGACCACCACGCGCTCTGCATCGAGATCGGGCTGGGTGCCGATCCAGTCGAGCAGTGCCCCGATGTCCTTGACCGAATCTTCACGCCGGTAGCCATTGTCGAGCTGCAAAAAGGTCTTGCCATAGCCACGCGAGCCGCGCACATTCGGCTGGATGACGACAATGCCGAGTTCGTTGATCAGGTAATTGTAGCGGTGCATGAAGCCGATCGTCGCTTGCGCTTCCGGTCCGCCATGAATCAGGATCACAACCGGACGCCGGCCCTTGAATTTTTGGTCGAGCAAGGCTTCGGCGGGTTTGGATACCAGGCCGCTGATAGTCTGGCCATCGAAACTTTTCCAGCGAACGATGGTGGCGTCGCGGAAGGCGCGCGTATCCATCTCGGCATGCGGGTTGGTCCACTGTTCGACCACGCCGGTGACCGTATCGAGCGAATGGATTTCGCCCGGGCTGGACGCGGAGTTCAGGCCGAAACCAAGCTCCTGGCCATCGCGCCATTTCAGTTGGGTGATGCCGCCAACCGGGACCGCCGGGCGCGCGATTTCCGTGCCGGATTTGGCATCGAACAAATGCAGTGCAGCCAGCCCGTCGTTGTTGACCACCGTGACGATGCGGTTGGTCGTCTTGGCAGGCTCGATCGCCGTGATGTCCCATGGAATATGGCCACTCATCGGTGTGCTGTCGAGACTCGATAGATTCACGCGTGTCAGTTGCTGAAACTCGCCCGACGAATCGGTCGTGATGAACAATTGCGTGCCGTCTTTGCTGAAGCGAATGTTCTGATAAGAAACCAAACTGTCTGCACTGGCACCTGGCGCGGGCAGGATCTGGCGCCGCTTGCCGTCGCCCGCCTCGATTAGCCACACCGAGCTTTGGTTGGCAGACTTGTAGTTCATCGCAGCAAGCTGTCGGTCGTCGGGCGACCACTGGAAATCGAACCAGCCGCCACCCGGCAGAGATGCAATCTTGCGTTTCGAATTTGGGTCCAGCGGATCGATGCTGTAGACGTCGGTCGTGATTTCGGCGCGGCCTCCGGCACCGGCTGTCTTGTCGAGTTGCGTCGATGAAAAAAGCAGCCGGTTGCCGGCATGATTCCATGCGCCAGTACTGTGTTTTTCGGCTGGGTCGGTCAGTAGCGTGACCTTGCGCGTATCGAGGTCCAGCCGGAACAATTGCGTCGCTTCGCTGCCGCCTTCATCTTTTTCGAAGACGATGTAGGTGCCGTTCTTGGGTTCGAATGTGCCCGAACGCACGGGGTCCGGATAGTCGGTCAGCTGTTCCAGTTCGCCCATGGGCTTGCGCAGCAAGTGCAGTTGCGTGCCGACGCCTTTGGTACGGGTCGCGACCAGCATCTCGCGGCGTACCGGATGCCATTCCACCAGCCCGCGCGCACGAAAATCGTTATAGCGCGCCGCCCGCAAGGCCAGTGCGGACGAAATTTCGGGGATGCCTTCCGCCGTCAGGTGCTCGTTGGGCTGTATCACATCTGTCGGCACTGTCTGTGCGATGCCGGCCAGCGAGGTCATCAGGAAAGTCGAAGCCAGAAGTAAACAGCGAAGCGAGCGGCTTGCGATGAGATGGCTAACGTGGTTATCGCGCATGCATAGTCCCAAGAGAGTCGGTTAGAGAATCAGGAAGTCGGGCGGCTCGGGTCAAGCCGGTGGAGATTGTATCTTATCGATAACAGCCGGCGTATTGCGGCGTTGGTTTTGTCATTGGCGCTGCGTAGGCGTACCTCTCGCCATGTCCGAAGTTGAGAAGCCAATTTAGCAACGCGAACAATGTAACGCAAGACGCCGCATCTGCTTCATGCATTCTTGAAAGACGTACTGGTCAGTGAACAGGGCTTGGAATAGGTAGTGGTTGCGTTGCTGTTGGCGGAGGAATTTACTGACCCCCTGTCTGGCCAATCAAGTCCTTATGCCGAGTATCACGGTTTGATAGCAATAGGCCGGAGAAGCAATCTACAGCTAACAACATGCCGGTGCAGCATTAACGAGGCCGGTAATAATGTAGCGATTTATAATGGATTCAGCAGGGGGAGCGTGCACAACAAGGAAAAATAGTTGATTGGCAAAACGGCAGGCTTCGACACGTCCGGATTCAATACCATGCGGGCTTACGTTGTCGCGTCGCATCGTCGAGGTTACCCCTAAGGCGGTGCGCTGCACCGGCTCGATATTTTCTGCGAGACAGGTATGGGAACGTCGTTGTCTATCAGCCTTAGATCTCGACAGTCGTGCGTTAAGCGCGAAGTATCCATCTGTTGCCAAGCATGGGCGGAAGCGCTTTTGACTTAAAAAGGTAAAGGACTTTCGGCGCCTCGACCGATAGCCAAGGCGCCGTTCACTGGTGAAACTACGCGGGTGAAAGTTGACTCCAGCCTGCGGATTTGCGTTCCGCTTCGAGCGCGACTTGCCTTGCTTTCTTGGATGCAACTTGTTTGGCGCGCGAACTCGATGGTGGCAAGCGACGCAGGGTTTTCAGGGCATCAGGATCTTTGATGCCGATGGAACGCTGGTCTACCGTGATCAATCCGATTTCATTGAATGCGGATAGCGTTCGGCTGACGGTTTCCAACGTCAAGCCGAGGTAGCTGCCGATTTCATGTCGGGTCATGCGCAAATTGAAGAGCTTGCTTGAGTAACCCATTTCTGCAAATCGATCGGACAACGAGACAAGGAAACGCGCGACGCGAGCTTCGGCACTCAGCGCGCCGAGCATGCTGACCATCGCCTGTTCACGTACGAGTTCGCGGCTCATCACGTTGTACATGGCGTTTTCAAGTTCGACATGTGATCTTCCCAATGCGGTGAACTTTTTGAACGGCAACAGAATCAGGTCGCAATTCGACAAAGCGACCGCTTCGGACGCATAACGACGTGTGTGAATTCCATCGACACCGAAAAGGTCGCCTTTCATTGGGAAGCTCAAAACCTGTTCGTTGCCGAACTCATCGATCAAGACGGTTTTGAGAAAGCCGGAATGAACGATATACAACGCGTCAAAAGGCTGGCCGATCGTGTGAATACGTTGTCCTGTCTTAAATTGCACGTGCTGGAACAAAAGTTCTTCATCAGCAATCAAGGTCGCGGAAGGAATACGCAAGACATCGCAGAGTTCTTTAAGGTTTGACCACAGCTTTCCCTGACGTTGCCATCCTGCTTCAAGACTTGAATGCGAGGCGAAGGATGAAGAATTGGATTGAATTTCAGACGTTTGAGTGGACAACATAGTCATCTCCTATTCGGTATCACATAAAGAGTGAATGCACAGTTATCGTGGCTAAGGTACGTTCCGCCGAATAGTCGATAGCTGCTACATACTTTTGATGCTAACAATAGCCATCTCGTATCCGACCTCATTCAAGTACGCTGCCGTAGAATTTGCGTCGGTAGCCATGCTTGCAAAGACCTGTTCCAGAGGCCCCCGGTGTCGAACATCAGTTAACAGTATGTCAATGTGGCTATTTAATTAATATCAGGAATCGCTGAATAGCCGTGTAGGAAAACAGGAGGGGTCGTAGGAAGATTCCTACGTAAAAATAGCGTGATATTTTGTTTGTCAGAGACACGATGATTATCCCTCGCGAATATAGAAAAATATCTGGGAACAAGAGCCGGATTTACCTGGGCGGCGCATTTGTATCGAAGTAATAATCGGCATCGTCGCTTGTAAAGTCTCTACGCTTGATCTGACGCTTTTTTCGGGTTGCTGTTAAATTAATTCGACGATTCTTGCTGCCGCGCTGCCGTTTGCAGATTAAATCGGCACGATCGTTCCTGCGTGGACCGTGCACCAATTTGTTAAGTCTTCATCGGTGAGAGTAGCCGGTAGGCGACAGCGTACTGAACCATTTCGGCGATCGACGTCATGTCCATTTTGAAGAGGATCCTGGTCTTGTGCGTACTGACGGTCTTCGCGCTCAGATGTAGCAGATCGGCGATTTCTGAAATCGACTTGCCGCTTACCAGCAAACTGAATACTTCAAACTCCCGATTCGACAATTGCTTGTGCGGCAGCTCTTCATTAGCGGGCATCGCATCGATTGCAAGCTGCTCTGCCACTTCCTGGCTGATATAGGGACGCCCCGATGCCACTTTTCTGATCGCACTGAGCAACTGCGTACCCGCGCTTTCCTTGGTCAGGTAGCCGCGGGCACCGGCACGGATAGCACGTACCGCATACTGTTCTTCTTCATGCATTGTCAGAATCAGGATCGGCAGCTTCGGCATCTCGTCCTTGATCTGGCGGATCAGTTCGACGCCACTACGCCCCGGCATCGACAAGTCGAGCAACAACAAATCGAATCCGCCTCGGCGTGCATGCGCCAGCGCTTCGAAGCCATCGACCGCTTCGCCGACTACCTCGATGTCTTCGGCGGTATCGAGAATCCGTTTGAGACCCTCGCGCATGATCGTGTGATCGTCGGCAATGACTATGCGGATCATGGCGTCGTGCTCTCGTAGCCCATCAAACCGGCACGGACACATGAATAACCATACCGTTCGGCTCGAGGTTTTCAATCTTGATCGATCCGCCCAGTATGTAAATACGCTCCTGCATCGAAACCAGTCCGTAGCAGCCGGGTTTATTCTGGCTTCCGCCGAGTAGTCCCACGCCGTCATCTTCTATAAGTACGTCGAGTTGATGTCCGCTGTGCCACAGGACGATCTTGACGCTATTGGCATGGGCGTGCCGTTCGATGTTGAGCAGGCTTTCCTGCACCACGCGAAATATGGCGGATTCGACCGCATCACTGACCTTCAGCGTCATGTTGTTGCTCTCGACCTTACAAGGGATGGATGTCTTGCGCTGGAAATCTGCGCGGGCCCATTGCAGCGCCGGTATAAGCCCGAAATCGTCAAGCAGGGGCGGTCGTAATGTGGAGGCGATGTTTTTGGTCTGCGCAATCACCGTGTTGAGCATTGCCTGCATCTGTGCGATACGTTGCGGTATCTGTTGATCATGATCAGGCATGACAAATCCTTGGAGCCAGTCGAGATCGAGTTTCAGGACACTAAGTCTCTGACCGAGATCGTCGTATAGCTCACGAGAAAACCGCCGCTTCTCGACTTCATGGGTGTTTTGTGATGAAACCGCAAGCTTGCGAAGATCGGATTCGTTGATGCCTAGGTTGGGACCGAATCGAATCTTCTCGATGAGTTCTCTCATGATGACAACCAAAAACATCTCGCTACGGACTGTCACCCGCGAAATCGATGCGTCGATCAGAAATTCTTCACCGTTCGAACGCAAGCCTCGCAGGTCGAGGCGTATGCGCAGTCGGCGTCCGGTCATACGGGTTGCTGCAAGCCGGTTCATCTGCAGCCTGTGTTCTTCGCGCAGCCGTGCGGGCAACAGGATCTCGAGCTTCTGGTGGAGCAAATGCGCGGTTGGGTAGCAAAACATCCTTTCTGCTTCGTTATTCAGCAGAACGATCTTTCGCGTCGCATCGACCACGACGACACCGTCGAGTGCGGACTGTATCAACGCCGCAAGCCAAGCATTGACATTATCGGCGGGGAAGTTCGATACCGCACTGATGAAATCATTTGGCTCGGTAACAATTTCGTCAGTGCGGTTATCCATGATATTTCTCTGTAGACGGTTCATGTTGTAAATGGCTAAATCGCTGCTATCGGGCCGGCCGAACGTGCCACATCCGCATCGGTGGCCACTGCCCATTCCACCTGACTTCCGCCTGCGAAGTATCGGGTAAGTTGCAGGATGCCGGGATGGCAGTCTGGGCAAGTACCAAACGCGTCTAGCAGTTGGCACGGCTTGCCAGTATTCGCTCTGCAATATTGCCAGGCCGTTTCTCTCATTCCTTTTCCGAGGCTGGAGGATATCGATTTACCACAACGCGGTTTTGACACGAGTCAATATTGCTAGCCAATTACATCGCGGCCCTGGCGGCCTTACGACATCACACCGGAACCGACTTCGCGCAAGACCGGCATCATCGTATTAGCCCGTGCCGCCGCTTGTCTTGGGTTTGTCCAGCGGTATGACGATGCGAATCGAGGTGCCGCTTCCGAGGATACTGTCGTATTCCATTTCGCCGCCCAGTGCGCTGACGCGTTCACGCATGCTGATCAGGCCGAAGGAACCGTTTTTGTGCACCGCGTTTGCTGGCATACCTTTGCCGTTATCGCTGATACCCAGTTTCAGGTATTGTCCGCTGCAGGTCACGACCACGTCGACCAGGGTTGCAGCGGCATGCTTGGCTACGTTGTTGAGCCCCTCTTGCACGATGCGGTAAATTGGCGTCATCACATGTTCGGTCAGCTCATGTTCCTGTTGACGCAGTTCGAGCCGGACAGTAATGCCGTGGCGTTTTTCAAAACTCGATGCCAGCAAGGAAAGTGCACTGGCCAGTCCACTGTCTTCCATGATCTTTGGCGGTAAATCGGCGATGATGCGACGCACCGATGAGACCATCGCATCGACCAGTTCATTAAGGCTGCCGAGTTGTTCCGAGAGTTGTGACTGATCGGGGGGCAGTCGCTGCTGCAACCTCGAAAGATCGATTTTCATTGCGGCAAGCAGTTGGCCAAGATCGTCGTGCATTTCCTGCGCCAGACGCTTTTGTTCCTTTTCGCGCAACGCATCCAATGCCCCGATCAATTTTTGCAGTTGATTGTGGGATTGTTCCAGTTGCTGCTGTGCCTGCTTGTACTCGCTGATGTCGAGGATCACGCCTTGCATGAACAACGGCACACCTTCCGCATTCGTAATTACACGTGCCTCATCGTGAATCCAGCGGATATTCCCGTGGTTGTCCAGCAGACGATAGTCAAGACTGAAGGTGCCGATACAGGCGATCGTTTGTGCAATTGCTGTCAGTACACGCTCCCGATCATCGGGATACAACTGCCCGATGCGCAACCCTTGCCTTGAGCACCATTGTTCGGAAGTAAAACCGATGAGAGATTCGAATTTCTTGCTGATGTAAAACGGTGTGCCACATTCATCCAGATTGGCGAGATAGGGCATTGCCCCCATTTGTTCGACCAGACCCAAGAACCTTTCTGCGGAATCAAGACGTTCTATTTGCAGCGTGCTTGGCGTTTCTGAAATGGTGTCACGCATCGACATCGATGGACGTGCTTCCGGTGCGTGAGAGTTGACATGGCCGGCAAGGGGGCACATTTCATCTCGTTGTTGGCTGGTGGAAGAGGGCGTTGACGCGGGGTGTTCGGCGCTGCTCGAGGCGCTGTTTTTCCGCCTGAGGGCGGCCACATGGCTCAAGCCGCTAAATAAATGCGACTCAGAAAAATCGCTCATTGCCGAAACATACTGACCAGGACCGCCGCCTTGCGCGACAGAATGCGGGCGATAGTGATGGTTTGGCCCAGTAAGGATGTCATTATCGTAACCCGGTTGCCAAGCCGAACCGGCGACAGGAGTGCCGGTCTGGTGAGCGTCGCCCATCGTCTCGCGAGATGCGTTCGGCTTACCGGTTGGATAACCCGACTTTTTCAAAAATGAATCGCGGTAGGCGGCGTATCGTTGCGCGCGCCAGAGCAGATACGCAGTCAATAAGAGAAGCGTCGACACAGCCACCGCGATTCGTATCCCCGCTCCGCCAGTGACTGCGGGACTAGTATTTTGCATGTTGGATTCGCGGCGGTACTGCCATGCGCGAACATCGGAATGCGCCTGCACCTGAACAACATAGGTCGCCTTGGCGGCGCCGACGCGATCTAGGGGCAATTTGTCCGCGGATCGGATGGCACGTGCACTATCTCCCTTCACCGCGCTGGCAAAGTGCGCGTTCAAAGTCGAGATAATTTCGGCCATGCCGGCGCGTCGAAGCGGAAGTCCGAATGGTGAAAAGCTGATGGACCTGAAGCGATCGCCCGACAGAAATCCTCTCGCAATCGTGTTCAACAAAGTTACCTGCATCGAGTTCGATCGGGCCTGGCGGTGGTCGAGTGCGACCGCCGGGAATGCACTGCCCGTCCGAGCGAAAACCGGGTACATTGCGCAGGCAATCATTACCAACAACATGGTCAGTGGCAGACGACCGGTGACCCTTGACGGCCAGTGGAAATACGTCGATATCAATGTGTTGCGCATAGACAGATCCGGTAGAATTTCGTATGGCAACCCCGTCATAAAGGCTTAACACCGTCGTGACCGGCGGCATCAACGACCGGTAACACCGGTCGCCTATTAAGGGGGACGCTTACTCTCCACAAGCCGTTATATTTTACTGGTAGTTTATACAAATGTTTCGTTAAAAGATCGTTATTTGATGTATTTTTGAAAACTTTGTTAATTATAGGGCAAAGGTTTTTGTCGGATCAAGAAACAATTGGAATTTGGCGCAGTCATAGCCACGCTTAGCGTCTCTGGCCAGACGGCCCTCTGGTCAGCAATGACGTAAAATTGTCGTTTAACTACACTCCTCGCAATCGCGTTAAACCCCAAGCATGGAAATTCAACTCGGCGATATCGCGCATATCATCCAGCTGGCGATTGCGCCAGTTTTTCTCCTTACGGGCGTCGGCACGATCCTGGCGGTGCTAACCAACCGCCTGGCACGCATCATAGATCGCTCCCGCGTGCTCGAAGACCGGCTGCACACCGAGCTCGAGTCTGAGCAGCTCGTGTGCAACGAGGAGCTTCAGACTCTTTATCCGCGCGCACATCTGATCAATCGGGCCATTACACTTAGCACCGCATGCGGGCTCTTCGTTTGCCTAGTCATCACCGCCCTATTCACCGGCGACGCTCTCAATCTCAGTCTCGCCAAGCTGATTGCGTCCCTGTTCGTATTGGCCATGCTGTCGCTGATCGGCAGTTTTGTTTATCTATTGCGGGAAATATTCATTGCGACTCGTTCTATGGCCATTCGCCGGCTGTCGTTTGGAAAACCGTGACTTCGTCGGCATGCAGGCGCCGCATCGCCTCGAACGAGGACGGGCCTTTGCAGAGTACGCAAACTGGCGACGCTCTGTATTTTTCCGATAATTTCGGATAGCATGAGCTGTACTGCGGCAACGACGCGTGGGCGATATTTAAAACTAGAACAAGCGCGGGGGCAGGGAGCCGAATGCAGATTGCCGATATTAATTTTCTGGTGGCAGAGGACGACGAATTTCAGCGGCGCTGGCTGACAATCATGCTGACCAAACTTGGTGCGGTCAATATTATCGAAGTTGCCGACGGCATAGAAGCGCTGAAGGTGCTGCAAAACAGCCGGCGGCCCGTCGACATCAGTTTGATCGATCTGAACATGCCTGGCATGGATGGTATGGAGCTGATCCGACATCTTGCCACCAGCAAGCATCAGACCGCGATCATCGTCGCCAGTGCGCATGACAGCGCATTGCTTTTTTCGGTCGAAACCATGTCCAAGGCCTACGGTATCGAACTCCTCGGCACGATTGAAAAACCGGCCAGTCCCGAATCGCTGATCGCGATCATCAAGCGCTACAGCGGCTCGACCGCTTTTCGCAAGAGCGCCGAACCATTGCCGGCGGTGACAGTGGAAGACGTTCTCCAGGGCCTCAAAGCACGCGAATTCGAACCCTATTTCCAGCCAAAGGTCGAAATCGCCAGCGGTCGTGTAAAAGGCGCCGAAGCATTCGCGCGGTGGCATCATCCGCATTACGGTTTCATATCGCCGGCCATTTTCGTGCCACTTCTGGAAGCGCATGGTCAGATGGATTTATTGGCCTGGATCATCATTGAGAAATCCGTTGCCGCCTGCCGGATGTGGCATGACAACGGGTTTGCGATTACGGTATCGATCAACGTGTCGCCGTCGTCGCTGGCGAGGCCCGGATTTGCGGAACAGGTCATCGAACGGCTTGCGCCACACGAACTCGATGCGCAGTACGTGACCTTCGAAGTGACGGAGTCATCGGCCATCACGAATGTTCCGGGATTTCTCAACAACCTGACGCGCTTGCGCATGAGCGGCTATGGCATCGCAGTCGATGACTATGGCACCGGACATGCCAGCATGCAGGAGTTGCTGCAAATCCCTTTCTCAGAAATCAAGATCGATCGCTCGTTCGTTTCCGGCGCGGCGCAAAACCAGGCATTGGCGCTAGTGCTCAGGTCAAGTCTTGAGCTGTGCCGTAAATTGAATCGTCAATCGGTCGCGGTCGGCGTGGAAACTCAGCAGGACTGGGATTTTTTGCGAGGAATCGGTTGTGCCTATGCGCAGGGCCATTACATCGCCCGACCAATGCCGGCTAATGCGCTGCCACGCTGGGTGGATGAATGGACGCTCTATTTCTAACGTTTGGGAAGTGCATGGTGCTGACCGCGATGGCACACGTGCCAACGATACCACCTGATCTATCGATGAAACATTTTCAAGCGGCGTAACACACAGGTTGACTCGGTTACCATCGCAGATTGCTTACGCCGAACCAAGGTCCATCATGTCAATTTCCGATCCGCGTCATTTCTTGCTGAGTCTTTTTTCCTCCGCAGTCGACGCCGTTAGCGCAGACCGATGCTTGCCGGCGTTCTTGCCACAACCGTCTTCGACCGGCCGCACGCTGGTCATCGGTGCCGGCAAAGGCGCGGCGGCGATGGCCAGGGTCGTTGAGCAGAACTGGCCGGGCGAACTCTCTGGCCTGGTAGTAACGCGATATGGGCACGGCGCGCGATGCCAGCGCGTCGAAGTCGTCGAGGCGGCGCATCCGGTGCCCGATGACGCCGGCCGGCGTGCCGCCGGGCGCATGATGAACATGGTCAAAGGGCTTACTGCCGACGACCTGGTACTGTGCCTGATCAGTGGCGGTGGTTCGGCATTGCTGGCACTACCGGCCGACGGCATCACGCTCGAGCAGAAACAGGCAGTTAATAAAGCACTGCTCAAAAGCGGCGCCACGATCGCCGAAATGAACTGTGTACGCAAACATCTATCGGCCATTAAGGGTGGACGCCTGGCGCTGGCCTGCGCGCCGGCACGCGTTGTGACGCTGCTAATTTCTGATGTGCCGGGTGACGATGCCGGCATTATCGCCAGCGGACCGACGTTGCCGGACTCTACGACCTGCGCCGAAGCGCTGGCGATACTTCATAAATACGGCATCGACATCTCTGATGCGACGCGCCATCATCTCGAATCCGGCCTTGGCGAAACGCCCAAACCCAATGATGTGCGCTTTGCCGGTAATACCCACCATGTTATCGCCACGGCGCGGCTGGCGCTGGAGGCAGCCGCAACAATGGCGCGCGCTGCCGGCGTCACGCCGCATATTCTGTCCGACGCCATCGAAGGCGAGGCGCGCGACATCGCGCTCATGCATGCCGCTATTGCCATGGAGGTCGCCACGCGCGACCGGCCGTTCGCCAGGCCCTGCGTGCTCCTGTCGGGCGGAGAAACGACGGTGACCGTAAAAGGCACCGGTCGTGGTGGTCGAAATGCCGAATTCCTGCTCAGCCTGGCTACGGCGCTCGACGGACGCGCCGGTATATCCGCCATCGCATGCGATACGGATGGCATTGACGGTTCGGAAGACAATGCGGGTGCGCTCTACCTTCCCGATACGATGGCGCGCGCGAAAGTCCACGGCCTGCGCGCCTGCACGATGCTCGACAATAACGACGGCTACGGGTTTTTCGCCGCGCTCGGCGATTTGGTCACGAGTGGCCCGACCCGCACCAACGTTAATGACTTTCGAGCAATTCTTATCCCCTGAATGCGGCTATTCTTACCGAAAACGATGAGAAATCATTAATTTCGTTAAATATATTTTGCTTTTCGTTACAAATTTATATTGCCTTTAAGAAATAATATGCAAAAATAAGGAAACCTACCGAACCCGCCGGGCGTCTACCTGCCGACATGCAAAGAAAGCAAGAAGCTATGGCTCAGTCTCCTTCGCCCGCTGCCACGACTGCCGTTTCCGCGTTGCCGCCGCGTGCTGCTGAAATTCTCAGCAGCCTGGTATCGATCGCCAGCACGGCGGCCAATGCGCAAATCGGCACCTTCGTGACCCGCCTGGCCGATTTGCTGATGCAGATATCGGAATCGAGCGGTGACGGCAAGGAGGCAAGCCTGAGTTTTAACGTTGCCAACCTGCTCAAGAAAAATAGCTACGCGTATTATTATCTCGTCTCGGTGCTGCTTGAAAAATGTCTGGAATCCGCTGTGGCAATAGCGGAAGATCCATCGCTGTTGCAGTTTCACAAATCCGACGATGCGTTGTCGCTGGTGTCGTATGCCGATGTTGACAAAACGCTGTTACTGGACAAAGTAGGGCGGACTATCGAAATAGCCAACAGCGATGGCCTCGCTGCGCTCGGCGTGCGGATTTCGCATTTGCTCGGCCGTGACGATTTGCCCTTGTCGCAAAATCCTTTTCGGCCGGCGATATTTATCGAAGCCTTTCATCAAGCCTGGTGCGAGTTCGATCCTGACCCGGAATCTCATTATCTAATGATGCCGCTGCTGCGTCCCGACGTCTTTATCGATTTGGGACCGATCTATCGCGCGCTCAATACAGAACTGATCGCATGTGGCATTTTG
Source organism: Herminiimonas sp. (assembly GCA_014377155.1). Next base: position 1,571 of record JACMQD010000511.1, on the reverse strand, counting down.
CCGGACCTGACCGAATCGTTTCGTATCAAGAAAAGCACTTCGGCACAGGACATCGCCAAGAAAACAGACGGTCAGGACGCCGCGATCGTCCAGCAATTACGCAACCTGTTTGCGCCGCCGGCGGCTGCAACGCAGAGTGGCGTCACGCCTGCCGCGGGCCTAGCCGACACCACGTTTGCCGCGGGCTCGTTTGGCACCGGTTTTCAGGAACATGTTCTCGAAGCGGCGGTAGCCAGCAACAAGCTGCTCGGCTACCTCGCTGGTATTCAAAAAAATGGCTTCGAGGAAGTGGTGTCCGATCCGGCGTCGGCCGGCCACTCGGCACTGCAGTCTGTCCTGCCGCAGATCAAAGCCCAGGCACCGCAAGGCATGATGAGCCGGGTCGACGAAAACACCATCGACTTGCTGACCAAAGTTTTCGATGTCGTATTCCGTGACCAGAATATTCCACAAGAAATCAAGTCATTGATCGGGTTCTTGCAGGTCCCGGTCCTGAAAACGGCACTGGTCGACAAAGAATTTTTTTTCAAGGAAGAGCATCCGGCGCGACGCGTCATCGAACTGTTGTCCCGATCCGGCGTCGGCTGGGATCAGCAGCAGGGCGAGGGCGATCCGCTCTACCAGTCCATCAAACGTAATGTCGACCGCATTCGCCACGACGTCGATCACGAAAGCACGGTATTCATCGATGTCATTGCCGATCTCGAATCGTTCATCAGCGAAGAGGAAAATCAAGCCGCCGCAGCGCTTGCCGCGCCGATCACCCAGGCGCTGCGGCAGGAAAGAATCGGCGAAGCCACTAAGGTTGCGCGAAGCGATGTGGCTATGCGAATCGGCACCGGCGAAGTCGTCGCCTTCGTCGAAACTTTTCTTGAAAAAAAATGGATATCGGTGTTGGCCATTGCCTACACGGTCCAGGATGAAAAGCCGCAAGCCGTGGCAAGCGCGGTAAAGACCATGGATGACCTGATCTGGAGCGTGAAGCCGAAGATCACCGTGGCAGAACGCAAGGACTTGATCGCGCGTTTACCGTCGATGCTTGCGGCGCTCAATAAATGGCTCAATGTCGTCAAATGGGAAGACGCCGACCGCTTGCAGTTTTTTGCCGATCTGGCCGAATGCCATGCATCGATCGTGCGCGCGCCGCTTGAACTGTCGCCACAACGCCAGCTCGAAATAGCGATCGAGGTTGCCAAGGCGGCGGCCGAAAAGCGTCTTCAAAAGCGTACAGCAGCATCAGCAGAACCGGCAGAACCGGCGGGCGACGAATTCGTCGACAAAGTGCGTGCGCTCGAGCGTGGCATGTGGCTGGAATTTAGCGCGCCCGATGCCAGCAGCAAACAATTAAAGCTGGCATGGGTCAGCCCGTTACGCGGCCTGTTCATCTTTTCAACGAAAGAAAGACAGGAAGCTTTTTCATTGACCGCCGATGAATTAGCGCAGCGCTTCCGCGAACAGCGGACCCGGCAAATTCCGTTGGGTGGCCTGGTCGATCGCGCATTGGCTGAAGCCATGGCATCGACCGGCGCCAATGATCCGGTCATGCATGCATCGATGGCCGGCTAGGTATT
>JACMQD010000510.1 GCA_014377155.1 Herminiimonas sp. | reverse complement strand
GACGCGGACAACGACAAATTGGAGCGGGTGAAGGGAATCGAACCCTCGTCATAAGCTTGGAAGGCTTCAGCTCTACCATTGAGCTACACCCGCAAGGGCCACCACTTCAGCCGCACAAAAATTTTCTGCTATGCACATTCTGGTGGAGGGGGCTGGATTCGAACCAGCGTATTCGTTAGAAGGCAGATTTACAGTCTGCTGCCATTAACCACTCGGCCACCCCTCCGCGAGGAACCGCAAACTATATTTGAGTCGCCACGCCTTGTCAACACCAACCACCACTTTCTTGCGCAAAAACAGGGCAGGATTTTATATCCCGACCGACCGGTCGGTTTATTATGTTAAAGTTGTTGTTAATAATCGTGAAAGGCTGCGCTATGTACACTCAAGCACTGGATAGTCAAGACCCGCAGGATACAGATTCCCATCGGCTGTTGAGTGCCGTGATGCCGGAAAGAGAGGCGGCACGGCAACGTAAATTCGACGCTGCCATCGAGGCGGAACAAAAGATCGAGGCGCAGGATTGGATGCCTGATGGCTATCGTAAAACACTCGTCCGGCAAATCAGCCAGCACGCGCATTCCGAAATCGTTGGCATGCTACCGGAAAGCAACTGGATCACGCGTGCGCCGAGCCTTAAGCGCAAGGCGATTCTGCTGGCAAAGGTGCAGGATGAGGGCGGCCACGGACTGTATCTTTACGCGGCGGCCGAAACCCTCGGCACCGCACGCGACGACATGATCGATGCGCTGCATTCAGGCCGTGCCAAATATTCGTCGATTTTCAATTACCCGACGTTGAGCTGGGCCGACATGGGGGCAATCGGTTGGCTGGTCGACGGCGCCGCGATCATGAACCAAGTCCCACTGTGTCGCTGTAGTTATGGCCCCTACGCGCGTGCCATGATCCGGATTTGCAAAGAAGAGTCGTTTCATCAGCGTCAGGGCTTCGATATCATGTTGGCACTGTGCAAGGGCAGCGGGGCACAAAAGGCCATGGCACAGGACGCCCTAAACCGCTGGTGGTGGCCGACGGTCATGATGTTCGGACCGAACGACGATGCGTCGCCGAATTCGGCGCAAAGCATGTCATGGGGCATCAAGCGTATTTCGAATGACGACTTGCGCCGCAAGTTCATCGACGCGACGGTACCGCAGGCCGAATTGCTCGGTCTGACGATCCCCGACGCCGATCTCCGATGGGATGCCGAGAGCGGCCATTATGCGCACGGCACCATCGACTGGAACGAATTCATGCAGGTCATCAATGGCGACGGGCCGTGCAACCGCGAACGGCTCGGCACGCGCGTCAAGGCTTATGATGACGGCGCATGGGTACGCGAGGCAGCTTCGGCGTATGCAGCCAGACAGGCAGCGCGCGAACTCAAGGAGGCAGCATGAACCAGCCGGCATGGCCACTGTGGGAAGTCTTCATCCGCAGCAAGCAGGGCCTTGAACACAAGCACTGCGGCTCCTTACACGCGACCGACAGCAAGCAGGCTTTGCAGATGGCACGCGATGTCTATACCCGTCGGCAGGAAGGTGTCTCGATCTGGGTGGTGCCGTCCAACGCCATTACCGCCAGCGCGCCGGACGACAAGGAAGCGCTATTCGATCCGGCCGGTGACAAGATCTACCGTCACCCGTCTTTTTATGCCCTGCCGCCTGAAGTGGAGCACATGTGATGGCAAGCGCCGCCCACGTCGACTATCTGCTGCGCCTCGGCGACAATGCGCTGATCCTCGGGCAGCGCCTGTCGGAATGGTGCGGGCACGGCCCGGTGCTGGAAGAAGACATCGCCCTGTCCAACATCGCGCTGGACCTGATCGGCCAGGCGCGCCTGTTGCTGGCCCATGCCGGATCGCTGATGCCGGTGCCGCAAACCGAAGACGATCTGGCCTATCTGCGGGACCAGTTTGCATTTCGTAATTTCACCATGCTGGAGCTGCCCAATTCCGGTCTGGAAAAAGGTCAGCAGCAGCGTGACTATGCGTTCACGATTGCGCGCAATTTCCTGTTCTCCGTGTATGCAGTCGAGCAGTGGACGGCACTGTCCACCTCGTCGGATGTGCAACTGGCCGCCATCGCCGCCAAGTCGCTCAAGGAAGCGCGCTACCACGTACGGCATGCGACCGACTGGATGCTGCGATTCGGCGACGGCACCGACGAATCGCACCACCGCGCGCAAGCGGCGCTCGTCGCGCTGTGGCCGTATGCAAACGAGTTCTTCAGTACCGATGCAACGGAGGCTGACACGGCGGCGCAAGGCATCGGCGTTACCGGTGCCAGCCTGCGTCCGGGTTGGCAGGCGACGGTGTCGTCGGTCATCGCGCAAGCGACATTGAAGGAGCCGCCGCCATCGCATTTCAGTTCCACCGGCAAGCTGGGCAGGCATTCGGAGCATTTCGGTTTCCTGCTCGCCGAAATGCAGTCGCTGGCGCGCGCGCATCCAGGCGCACAGTGGTAGCCACCGTGCTGATGCCAATCGATCAGGGCGAGCGCAAAGCACGCATCCTGGCCTTGCTCGACAGCGTACCCGATCCCGAAATCCCGGTTATCTCGATTCGCGAGCTCGGCATCTTGCGCGATGTGCTGTTCGATGGCGACGCGGTCGAAGTAATCATCACACCGACCTACTCCGGCTGCCCTGCCATGTACGCGATCGAAGAAGACGTGCTGGCAGCGCTGGCGGCGGCGGGCATCGATAACGCGCGCGTGCGCATGGTGCTGTCGCCGGTCTGGACGACTGACTGGATGAGCGTTGCAGCACGCGAAAAATTGCGCCGCTACGGGATTGCCCCGCCCGGTCCGGTGCCACGCGACGAACAGGGGGCACAGGTCGTCAAGATGCATTTCGTCAAAGCGCGTGCGCCGGTCCTGCCGGCCTGCCCGCTATGCGGCTCGCCAAACACCGAACTGCTGTCCGAATTCGGGTCGACCTCATGCAAGGCACTTTACCGCTGCGTCAGTTGCCGCGAGCCTTTCGATTACTTCAAGCCCTATTAGCATGACACCACAATTTCATTCGCTGACCATCCGCGACATTCGGCGCGAAACCGCCGATTCGATTTCGCTTGCCTTCGCGGTCCCGCTCGCGCTGCAAGACGCCTACCGTTTTACGCAGGGCCAGTTCCTGACCTTACGGAGCGATATCGACGGCGCAGAAGTGCGGCGTTCGTATTCGATCTGCAGCAGTGTGGATGACTACGCCCAACGCAACGAATTGCGTATTGCGATCAAGGCGGTCGAGGGTGGCCTGTTTTCGAATTTCGTCAGCAAAAGTGTGCGACCGGGTATGGTCCTGCAGGTGATGACGCCGGACGGGCGCTTTTTTACGGCGCTCGATGACAAACACGCCAAGCACTATGTCGCCTTCGCCGCCGGCAGCGGCATTACGCCGATTCTGTCACTGCTCAAGACCACGCTGGCGCACGAACCATTGAGCCGTTTTACGCTGGTGTACGGCAACCGGGCGCGCGAGTCGATCCTGTTCTGTGAAGAACTCGAAGACCTGAAGAACCGCTACCTGTCGCGCTTCATGCTGCACCATGTGCTGTCGCGCGCGCCGAATGAAATTGCGCTAGCCCATGGCCGCATCGATGAGGAAAAGTGCGCGGCGCTGCTGCAACTGATTCCGGCCACTACGATCGACGAAGCCTTCGTGTGCGGACCGGCCGACATGATCGATACCGTCGAATCGGCGCTCCTGGGGGCAGGCGTACCGCGCAAGAACATCCATGCCGAACGCTTCGGCGTGCCGGTCGCACGGTCGAGCGTCCCGGCGGCGCCGGTCGCAGCCGACGATGGTTCGCGCGTGCCGCTCGACATCCTCCTCGACGGCAAGCGGTTCGCGATGATGCTGCCACGCACCGGCGCCAGCATCCTCGATGTCGCCCTTGCCGCAGGACTCGATTTGCCGTATGCGTGCAAAGGGGGTGTGTGCTGCACCTGCCGAGCCAAGGTCATCGAAGGCAGCGTGGCAATGGACAAGAACTACACGCTGGAAGATTGGGAAATGGCACAGGGCTTCGTGCTGACTTGCCAATCGCACCCGACCTCGGATAAGGTCGTCGTTTCTTTCGACGAGCGCTAGACGCGCAGTATTCATGGCCCGTACCCGATCCCCGAATCATGAACTACAGCGCGATGAAATCCTGGAACGGGCCGCCGCCGCATTCGCTGCGAAAAGCTATCCCGGTACATCGATGAACGATCTTGCCAGCGCCTGCGGCACGTCGAAAGCGCGGCTGTATCATTACTACGCCAGCAAGGATGCGATCCTGTTCGACTTGCTGGACCGCTACACGCAGCACCTGATCCTGATCGCCGGACGCGAAACGGCCACACGCGCCGACCCTGCCGCCCGCCTGCAAAATCTGATACGCGCCTTTCTGGCCGAATATGAGCATTCCCAAACCCGCCATACGGCCCTGCTCAACGATGTCAAGTTCCTTGAAGTTACGCAGCGCGCTACCATCCTCGATGCCCAGCGCCGGGTGGTCGACCTGTTTGCCGATGCCATTTCAGCCGCTTTCCCGGAGCGCACCGATGCGCAAAACCGCACAGCGGTAACCATGCTGCTGTTCGGCATGATCAACTGGACTTTCACGTGGCTGCGGCCGAGCGACGGCAGCGATGGCAAGATGTCCTATGCCGGTTTTGCCGACCTGGTGAGCAGCATGTTCGCCCATGGCTTGTGGGGCCTCGCGGCGCCGCTTCGCTAGAAACGGGTTTCGCGCGAAGCCCGCAAGAAACTGTCGAGGATCGGCGTGCAGTCGAGCAGTTCAACGCCGCCGGCGCGGTGAAATTCCGGATGCCATTGCAGTCCCATCACGAATGGCGCCTTGCGGTACCGAATCGCTTCGACGATGTTGTCGGCTTCGGACGTGGCCTCGACCGACAGGTCACG
>JACMQD010000509.1 GCA_014377155.1 Herminiimonas sp. | reverse complement strand
CTTGCTGGCCGAATCACCCGATGATTTGGTGGCGCTGGTTTTTTCGGCGATGGCGATGGTGAGGATATCGCCCACCATACGCGCGCGGCGGTCTTCGAACATCGGACGGTAGCTCGCAGCCTGAAAGATCGTACCGTTCGACGCAGGCGGCCGCGCCATCTGCAATTGCGTGCGGGCGGTCGTCGGCTGCTGCACGATCGAATCGGGTACCGTCGCGCAGCCTGCCAGCGCAGCGGCCAACAGGGCCAGGGTTCTTGTGAACATCGTCTGCATTTGCGTGCTCCTACTCATCATCACTGAGCCGTTTATAGCTGCGTCAGGCGTTGCAGCATCTGATCCGATGTCGTGATCGCCTTACTGTTGATTTCGTAAGCGCGCTGGGTCTGGATCATGTTGACCAGTTCTTCCACGACGTTGACGTTGGAGGTCTCGACATAGCCCTGCGACAGCGTGCCCGATCCGTTGGTGCCGGGCGTGCTGGCGTTGGCGTTACCGGATGCGCCGGTTTCGACGTACAGATTCTCGCCCTTGCTTTCGAGGCCGGCCGGGTTGATGAAGGTCGCCAGTTGCAGTGCGCCGACCTGGGTCGGTGCCGTCGTGCCGGCCTGCGTGATCGAAACAGTACCGTCGCGGCCGACCGTGATGCTTTGCGCGGCGGCGGGAATCGTGATGGCCGGCTGGATGACGAAGCCGCTCGAGGTGACGAGCTGGCCCTGGTTGTCGACCTGGAACGAGCCGTCACGGGTATAAGCGGTGGTGCCATCGGGCAGCAGCACCTGGAAGAATCCGGCGCCCTGGATCGCGACGTCCTTGTCGTTACTGGTCTGCTGCAAATTACCTTGCGTGAAGATGCGCTCGGTGGCGACCGGCCGCACGCCGGTGCCGAGTTGCAGGCCCGACGGCAATTGGGTCTGCTGCGATGATTGCGCACCCGGCTGGCGCAAGGTCTGGTACAGAAGATCTTCGAACACGGCGCGCGAGCGCTTGAAACCCGCCGTGCTGACATTGGCGAGGTTATTGGAAATCACATCCATCTGGGTCTGCTGTGCATCCAGGCCGGTCTTGGAAATCCATAGTGATCGAATCATTTTTTTCTCCAGATATCAGGGTGCGCCTGCGGCGCGTCCGGTGCAGCGATACTTGCATCACGGGAACAGCTTGATTGTGCTGCCATTGGCATCAGCTCAATGCCAGGATCTGACTGGCTTTGGCAGCGTTGCTCTCGGCATTCTTCAATAAACTCATGTGCATTTCGAACTGCCGCGCCAGACTGATCATATTCACCATCGAGTCGACCACACTGACATTGCTCCCTTCGAGCGAACCGCCGACCACGCGGACGGTCGCATCGGCATCAGCGGCATTGCCGTCCTTGACGCGGAACATGCCGTCGTCACCGCGCACCAGTGTTTCTTCGGCGGGATTGACCAGCTTGATGCGCCCCAGCACAGTCCCTTGCCCCGGCTTGCTGCCGGCATCGACCGCCGAGATGGTGCCATCGCCACCGATGCTGATATTGACATCGGGCGGAATGCCGATCGGTCCGCCATCTCCCAGCACGCTCAGTCCGGCGCGTGTTTGCAGCTGGCCGTTTTCACTCAGCTTGAGGCTGCCGTTGCGGGTGTAGGCTTCGCTGCCGTCATCCATTTGTACCGCGATCCAGCCTTTGCCCTGGATCGCTACATCGAGATTGCGACCGGTCTGCTGCATCGGGCCCTGGCCGAAATCGGTGCCGATCGTCGAATCGACCACGAACGTGCGCGTCGCCAAGCCGTCATGGATGACCGGCACCGCGCGAAACGAATCGACCTGCGCCCGAAAACCATTGGTGCTGACGTTGGCCAGATTGTGTGTGACGTTGGCCTGCTTTTCCATGATGTGCTTGGCACCTGTCATGGCGGTGTAGACGAGTCGATCCATAGTGTTCTCCGCTGATTACGAGACGATCATTTAGCGCAGGTTGATCAGGGTTTGCAGCACCTGGTCTTCGGTTTTGATGGTCTGCGAGTTCGCCTGGTAATAGCGTTGTGCAGTGATCATATTGACCAGTTCTGCTGTCAGGTCGACATTGGAATCCTCGACCGCCGATGATTGCAGCACACCCAGACTGCCAGAGCCCGGACGGTTGACCAGCGGCTGGCCCGACGTGGACGATTCTGCCCAGGCGTTGCCGCCAAGTGGCTGCAAACCGTTCGGATTGGCAAAACTGGCGAGCACGACCTGGCCCAGTGTCGACGATTCGCCATTCGTGTAACGACCGACAAGAGTACCGTCGGCGCCGATGTTGAATCCCGACAGGCGACCGGATGTAAAGCCATCCTGCGCCAGTTTGTTGACACTGAAATTGGCGCCGAACTGGGTCGTCCCCGTGAAATCGAGCGGAATTTTGAGCGGCGTGGTGGCGCCGTTGGTGAGCACGATCGAGACCGGCGGCGTCAAAGGCATTGGCGTCGTCAGCACGCCGCCACTGGAAAACGCCAGCTGGCCGACCGGCGCAGTCCCGATCGCCACGCCATCGCTGGCGGCGTAGATATCCCACGTTCCGGCCGTCGCCGATTTCACGAAAAAAGTTTGCAGCACATGGGCATTGCCGAGGCTGTCGAATACCGACACCGACGTGGCATTGTCATAGCTGGTCGGATCGGAAACACTAAATGTCGGACGAGTGAGCGGTGCAACCGGCGCAGTGATGCGCGAATCGAGATTCAAGCCGGCCTTGACGCTGGTGGTCGCCTTCGGACTCAGATCGGTGGTGACGATACGCAGATCGGCCGGCGCCCCGGTGGACAGTACGCCGTTGGCGTCGACTGCATAGCCGGTCAGGTGGGCACCGCCGGCATTGCTGATGAAGCCGTTCTCATCGAGCTTGAACTGGCCGTTGCGGCCGTAGGTGACGGTACCATTGTTACTCATCCTGAAAAAACCGTTGCCGTTGATAGCCAGGTCGAGCGGACTGTTCGATGCGGTCACATTACCCTGCGTGAACTGTTGCGCGATATCCGCTACCTTGACGCCGATACCGGTGGTCGAGCTGCCGGAGCCGTTGAGCGAGCTCGCGTACACGTCGGCAAACTGCGCCTGCGACGACTTGAAACCGACGGTTTGCGCGTTGGCGACGTTATTGCCGATGGCTTCAAGACTTTTAGAGGCAGCCTTGAGCCCGCTGAGACCTTGTTGAAAACCCATGTTGTTCTCCTTTTTTTCGTCGATCGGGATTGGTTACAGAATCTGGCGGACGTCGGCCAGCTTAACGGGGTTCATGTTCGGCAGATTGAGCTTGACGCCGCCGCTGCCGGTGGACACGCTTTTGACCTCGCCGAACGACAGCGACGTCAGCGCCGTCATCTTGGCGTCCCCGCGTTTGGCGGTGACATCGAAGGTATAGCGGCCATCCGGCGCATGCGTGCCGGCATCGGTCGTGCCATCCCACGCCAGCGGTACCGAACCGGCCGCCTGTCCACCGAGGTCCAGCGTCTGCACCGCTTTACCGGCCGCGTCGCGGATCGTGATTTCGACACTGTCGGCGGCTTCGGCCAGTTCGACGCCGAAGATGCTCTTGCCGGCAGACAGCGACAGGCTCGATCCTGGCACCAGCACGCCATGGCCGATCATGCCGGTGGCCGCTACCGACTGGCTCGACTGGTAATTGCCTTGCAGCGCTTCGAGCGTGGTATTGAGCTTGTCGATCCCGGTCACGGTGGAGAGCTGCGCCAGCTGACTGGTGACCTGCGCGTTATCCATCGGATTGAGCGGGTCCTGATTCTTCATTTGCGTCACCAGCAGCGTCATGAAGCGGTTCTGCGCTTCGTCGGTCGAGTTCGCGCCCTTGGCCTTGGTGGCGTTCATGGTCGACAGCAGGGTCGGTGATACGGTGTTATCGGAGATGGTTGTCATTGCGCTTTCCTTTATTGACCAATGGTCAGGGTTTTCAGCAGCAGGGTCTTGGCCGCGTTCATGGTTTCGATATTGGTCTGGTAGGATCGCGTGGCCGAAATCATGTTGACCATCTCCTCCACCACATTCACATTCGGCATGGCGACATAGCCTTTTTCGTCGGCTTGCGGATGCTTGGGGTCGAACATCATGCGCGGCGCGGACGTGTCTTCGACCACGCGTTCGACCTTGACGCCGGTGCTGCCGGGGTTGGCACCGGGCACCGCTGTAAACATCACTTGCTTCGACTTGTAAGGCTGGCCGGTCGGGCTGGTGGCACTGTCGGCGTTGGCGATATTGCTGGAGACCACGTTGAGGCGCTGCGCCTGGGCACTCATGGCCGAAGCCGATACATTGAAGATATTAAATAGCGACATGATTATTGACCCTGGATGGCACTGAGAAGATTGCGGATCTGCGACGAGATCATCGTCAGCCCGGCTTCGTAGCGCAGCGCATTGTCGGCGAACTTGTTGCGCTCAACATCCATGTCGACGGTGTTACCGTCGATGTTGCCTTGCCTGATATTCTGATATAACAAGGGCGCACCGCCCGGTCCGGTCTTGGCTGCCGACAGGTGCGCGCTGGCGGTCTTTGCCAAGTCGCTCGCGGTCGCCGACGTGCCGGGCTTGGCAAGCGCGCCTTGCAGCGCCTTGCCAAAATCGATATCCCGCGCCTTGTAGTTCGGGGTGTCGGCATTGGCGATGTTCGACGCCAGTATTTCCTGCCGTTGCGCGCGCAGCGACAATGCGGTTTCGTTGAAGCGCAGTGCCTGGTCCAGTTTTCCGATCATCGCATTCTCCTGAAAGTCCGGCTAAAGAAACCTGTGCTGCAGCCGATAATGGATTTGTATAGCGTCGATCATAGGGTTGGTCCGGTGATCTCAATCAAGGGATCAGCATCCTGAATCCGGTCTTGTTCCACCCTTTGCGCCGGCCTGTCTTCCGTACCATGAGTCTGGATAAAACCCATCATGGCAAAAGCCCTCATGAAAACTTCGATCCGATCCGCGCTCGCCCTGTCTGTCCTGATGCTGGCGTCCGCTGCCTTTGCCCAAGTTACGCCGCCGCGCCAGGATCAGGGTGTGATTCGCCAAGCCGTCGAGCAGTTCTTGCGCATTCAGTCAGCGGGCTTGCCGGGCGAAGTAGACATTGCGGTGGGCGCGCTCGACAACAGGCTCAATCTTGCCCAATGTCCGACACCGGAAGCATTCCTGCCGAACGGCACCCGGCTCTGGGGCAAGACGACGGTCGGCGTGCGTTGTACTGTGCCGGTAGCATGGACCATCTACGTCACGGCGACAGTGCGGGTAACGGCAGACTATGTGGCGATTGCGGCGCCTTTGGCGCAGGGCCAGCAGATCGGCCCTCACGATCTGACCACCATGAAAGGCGACCTGACGACCTTGCCGAGCGGGATCATCACCGATGCATCACAGGCCATCGGTCGCACCGCCGCCGTGTCACTGCAGGCCGGTGCGCCGCTGCGGCGCGACATGCTCAAGCAGCAGCAAGCAGTCCAGCAGGGACAAGTTGTAAAATTGATATCGAGTGGACCGGGATTCAAGGTATCGACCGAAGGACGCGCCCTCGCCAACGGCAGCGAAGGCCAGTTGATCCAGGCGCGCACGCCCGCAGGCCAGGTTGTCAGCGGCATTGCCAAAGCCGGTGGCGTAATGGAAGTGAATTATTAAGTCGTAAATTTGGGACAAGGGCAGAGTGCTGCTAAAGTTTCCGGTAGACTCGTCGTTAAAGACGTACCGGATCGGCACACAGGCCCCCACCAACCGAGGACGACGTTGTGAAAATTCCAGATTCAGTCAAGAAAGCCCCCACCGTAGGCGTCGGCAGTAACACGCCGGCGCGGTCGGGCAAAAGTACCGAAAGCACCGGCGTCAGCAGTACGCCTTCCGACACCGTACGCATTTCGCCGCAGTTGCAGGCGTTGTCGGGCCAGCTTGCCGAGTCGGGTGTATTCGACACCAAGAAAGTGGCCGAAATCAAGGCCGCTATCGCCAGTGGCAAGTTTCAGGTCAATGCCGAAAAAGTTGCCGATGGCCTGATGGATACGGTCAAGGATTTGATCCAGACCCGCAAAGGATAAAACCATGCACGCTCCCGTTGCCAATCCCGCAGCCACTCTGACCGACGAACAGGTGACCGCGCGCCACTTGGTCGAGGTTCTGAACCGCGAACAGGCCTGCCTCATCAATGCCGATATCGACGCACTGGTGATGGTAACGGAAGAAAAGACCACGGCGATAGCACAGATGAGCGCACTCGCGCTGGCGCGCCACCGTAGCCTCGCGGTCTGTGGCCACGAAGCCAGCGAACTGGGCATGCTGGCTTGGGTAGAGGGCGCCGGTTCCACCAGTCGCGGCTTGTGGAATGCGATGCTGGAGTCGGCCCGAACAGCCAAGGAACTCAACCGTACCAACGGCTTGCTGATCGGCACGCACATGGTACGTACTCAGTCGACCCTCAATGTTTTGCACGGCAGCGCCCAGGGCGGCAGTTTTTACGGCCCCGACGGTCAGGCTACTTCACGTGGCCTAGGACGCGGGGTCGTCGTCGGATAACGTTGCGCTGCAACGCCTCTCTTCCCAGTATTGATTAGTATCCGGGTCGGCACTCGTCCAATTGATGTCAATTCCCTGTGGTTTTTCGACAACCGAGGTTTCGTCGGTTCTCCCTGTAACGCTTCGCGGGAAAAATACACATTCGCGCATTCGGCGCTCTTTTGAGTTTGAATTGGCTGCAAATGTTGGTATGCACTTTGCTGACAATCTATGCAAATGCGTTTGCATTGCATTCCATAGCGGCATGCTCACGCCGACTGTGCATTCAGCAATGCCGTGGCTACTGTGTCGACAATGTCAAAACATCTGCGGGCGTTTCGAGTGTGCCATATTCACTCAGGTAATTGGCGAAGAACGTAGCAATGGCAACGACTTGCACAGGCATACAAATACGATTTAAACCGCAGGACGCGAACGGCTGCTTTTGGCCAGAAGCTGCCATTCGCAATGCAGATTCATAGCGGACGTTCGAGCCTTTGGATTGAATGCGCTCACGGACTTAGTCCGGCAGCCGCATAGAACAAAAATCAGGTCTGCATGGTTTGTCGGTTCTGTTATGCCTGTATGCACATCCAATACAGTGCCTGGAACACGAGGAAGCAAGCGGCTCTCCAAACCGTCAGATTTCCATGTTATCTCGCGAGCTTCCATGTTAAATTGGCATTTTGCGGCATACATTAAAGTTACGCCTCTTTAAAACCCCTCATCCATATATGCGCTCATTTTTACTTGGATCACTCGTCGCTGCGTACCTGCTGACGGGCTGCGCCTCCACCACGGTCGAAACAACGGGCCTAAGGCTCAAAGAGCCGCTTTGTCAAGCGGGTCAGCGTCCGATTACAGCTATTGTCTACTGGGGCACCAAGTGGCGCCCTGACCAGAAAGAACCAACGCTGCGAGAGGCAGCCGCCTCACGCGGAATCCAAGATTTCGTAGGTAGTGTAAGTTGCCTCTCGGTTATAGCTGTCAGCCGCCTCACTTCCGAGCAGTCAACAGTGCCAAACGAAGAACTCATGCGTCTGGCGTCAAATTTGAGCCCAAAGCCTGAACGTGTCTTGCTCATTGTTGTACGGGAGCTGGGACCTAGACTCGTCATCGGAATACCTGTGGTCGTGGAAGGCGGGACTGAGGCCCTTATTGATGTGAGTGTTCTCGATGCCACGATATCGAAGCCCTTGTCAGTGACGCAGACCTTATGGCGGAATGGCGGCACATTTGTAATTAAGGGCGTCAAGACACTCGACAAAGACATGACTTTGGCATTGAAATCCACACTCATGCGAGACGGCATGTGAAGAAAACGCAACCCTTCAATCGAGAGGACGTTACCCGGCAAGTCGGTCGCCGCCGCTCATCTAAAAAGTTAAAAGGATAAATCTGACATTGATAAAGAAGTCGTCAATTTTTTACCTCTGTTTTCTTTGCTGGTTAAGCGGTTGCAGCGCATTTCAGGCGAGCAAGCTGATCGCGCCAACCACATTTGGTCTCGGGCAGTTGAGCTCAAACATCTATGTGGAGTCAGGTGCAGACCACGCGACCCGCATGAAGCTGCAGAAAGACGTCGCTAAAGCCCAGTCTGAGATAGTTGCTACATTCGGAAGCGCTCAATCGGTTCCAATTGTTCACGCTTGTGTGACGGAAGGGTGTTATCGCCAGTTCGGTGGTTATGGATCGATAGCAAAAGTTTACGGTCGAAGAATACTGCTGTCGCCTCGTGGATTAAGCTGGCAATTTCTGGCGCATGAATGGTCCCATACCGAAATGAGTGAGCGCCTGACCTTCCTAGCCTGGCGCAGAATGCCGCAATGGTTTGACGAAGGACTTGCTGTCGCTGTTAGTCAAGCCCCTGAACATTCAGAGGAACACTGGCAATTTTTGATCGATTCAAACACACCGCATCCTAGCCGGAATGAGCTCATCACATACCGCACTTTAAATGAGTGGCTCGCGGCTGTGATGAAATTTGGAGAGCCTGAGAACCCCCAGCGTAAAGCGAGGGGTGAGCCCGAAATTCGGCCAGTTTACGCTGCGGCAGGACATGAGGTTCGTCTTTGGTTAGCGAAAGCCCGAACTTCAGGTTTGATGGTTTTTATTGACCGCCTAAACCATGGTGATGATTTTGATCAGGCTTACCGGTCAGTACCGGAGAACACCGCAAGGTAATATCTCAACTAATTAGCGTGCCGCGCAGATTGCAAGCCAGTGGCGCCGGTCAGAGCGACGTGAAACGTCAGCTCAGAAGTAAGGCGACCGTCTGCATGGTGTCGATTCCCGTCGACCAGAAGCGTATGGAATATTGAATTAAATACCATTTACATTTTCAGGACGGGACCATGCTCGCCGCAAAAATTCGTTTAGCCAGTCGCCGCGATGCATCTGATTTAATCGGCGCCAATCTTTCCAACCGCGACTTCCATGCTCCGTGGGTAGCGCCTTTTACCGACCAAGCCGGTTTTGACAGTTGGTTTAATCGCGCACTTGTGGGCCCAAATATCAGCCTCGTCGCCCGTGAGGTAAATTCATTGGAAATTGTCGGCGTTATAAACATCGATGAAATTGTAATGGGTGCCTTTCAGAGCGCATATCTTGGTTATTACGGCACTGCTCAATTTGCGCGACAAGGGTTGATGACGGACG
>JACMQD010000508.1 GCA_014377155.1 Herminiimonas sp. | reverse complement strand
CGTGTTCCAGCCGCGGAAGGTGCAACGCTCGGGATTGTGGGACGCCGTAGATGGTCGCGTTCTCATCTACATCCACAAGGAGCGCATGCTCGATGCGGTGGCCGCGCGCTACCCGGCGCGCCACTACGTGATGGTCGACGATAAATTACGCATCCTGGCAGCCATGAAAGAAACCCTGGGCGACCGGCTGACCACTGTTTTCCCGCGCCAAGGGCACTATGCCTTCGACCAAAAAAATATCGCCACCTATCCAGCGGCCGATATCACGGTCGAACACATAGGCGACTTGATCAACCACGACTTCACCAACTTGACGAGGCTCCCATGAACGCCACAACCGAATTACACGCTCTTGGCCAGAGCCTTTGGCTCGACAACATCACGCGCGATTTGCTCGACAGCGGAACGTTGCATCGCTATATCAGCGACTACGCAGTGACGGGTCTGACGTCGAATCCGACCATTTTTGATCAGGCGATCAGCGACACCAAAGACTATGACGAAGCGATTGAGCAGAAAGTAAAAAACGGCAAATCCGGCGAGGACCTGTTTTTCGAATTGGCCATTGAAGATTTAAAGCGAGCCGCCGCATTGTTACTCCCGGCGCATGCCGCAACCGGCGGCATGGACGGCTGGGTTTCACTGGAGGTCTCGCCGCTGTTGGCCGACGATGCGCAAGCGACCGTCGAAGCGGCGAAACGCCTGCATGCCAGCGCGGCCTGCGCCAACCTATTCATCAAGATTCCCGGCACGCCTGCCGGCTTGCAAGCCATCGAGGAAGCGATTTTTGCTGGCGTGCCCGTCAATGTCACGCTGCTGTTTTCGCGCGAGCAGTACGCGGCGGCGGCTGACGCCTATTGGCGCGGAATTCAGCGTCGTATCGATGGCGGTCTTGATGCGAAGGTCCATTCGGTCGCATCGATTTTCGTCAGCCGCTGGGATAAGGCTATCCTGAAAAAAGCCTCGCCGGAATTGCTTAATCGCCTCGGCCTGGCGATCGCCAAGCGAACCTACAAAGCTTATTGTGATCGTCTGGCCTCGCCGGAATGGAAAAAATTCGCGGACGCAGGCGCGCTCACGCAACGACTTCTGTGGGCCAGCACCAGCACAAAAGACCCGCACATTCCAGAGACCTATTATGTCGAACATCTGGCTGCACCGAACACCATCAACACCATGCCGGAGCAAACGTTGAAAGCATTGGCGGCCTTTGATGGATCGCTTACTTCGATGCAGGAAGACGGCGGTGATGCCGAAGTCGTACTGAGTGAGTTTGCTAAAGCGGGTTTCGATGTTGATGCGCTCGCCGACCAATTGCAAGTGGAAGGTGCCGAATCGTTCACGAAATCCTGGACAGGATTGATGGAAATGATCGAGTCGAAAAGCGGTACGGCGAAGCGTTCACGATGACGTAGATGCGCCAAACGGGCTCGGCCATTTTTTAGTTCACCCCAACTTGCAGGAGGCTAACAATGAATCAAGCATATTCTGACGATGGGACCAGTTCGCTCCATTTCTCGAAGTCGCCTCCGTACACGATCTCCAGGTCCTCGATCGGCGGGCGCACTGACGTCGTGGCCGAGCCGGGAAAGTTAGCCGCGCATGTTGCCGATTGGTTCGCCGAGTTAGTCAACAACGCGAGAGGTCCGGTGCGGGTCGCGCTGTGTGGCGGCAACACCCCGCGCGCGTTGTACACGCTATTGGGTTCGCCGGAATATCGCACGCGCGTCGAGTGGGACCGGGTTCATCTGTTCTGGGGCGATGAGCGCTTCGTGTCGGTTGACAATGCACAGAGCAATTACCGCATGGTTCGCGAGACCCTGCTGAGAAACGCGCCGATCCCGTCGAATCAAATTTTTCCGATGCCAGTGATCGGTTATCCGGATGGCGCAGCGAAGACGTATCAGCTGATCTTGCACCGAGCGTATGGCGCCGACATTCTCGATCCGTCCCGCCCCTTATTCGACCTGAATTTTCTGGGACTAGGCACCGACGGTCATACGGCATCGTTGTTACCCGACCAACCGGTGTTGCAAGAAAAAACCGAGTGGGTCGCATCCGTACCGCAAGGGCGCGAACACAGTCGCCTCACGCTCACCTACCCCGCGCTG
>JACMQD010000507.1 GCA_014377155.1 Herminiimonas sp. | reverse complement strand
ATAGTCAGACCGCGCTCGATGGCGAGGTCGAATTCGGCTTGCTGGCCCGGCTGAATGCGGATGTCGGCTAATTCGAGAATCATGATGCGATGTACTCCTGTCGGGTGGAATCGAAAATCGGTTCGGTCGCATGCCGCGTTTTCGGCAGCGTTCTTGGCAATCTAATGATACGGGAAACCACGTCGCAGTCGATACAGCGGCGTCGCTGTGCGCTTATCGGGCAGTAACGATGTGTTTTCTGAAAAAGTCGTCGATGCCGCTGTCGCCCATACGTCGCGCGCTCGACAATTCGCCACCTTTGGTCGAATACAATATCCTGTTATCGGCACTCAGCAGCACTGCCGCGGGAATGCCTTTCTTGGTCGGATTACCATACGCTGCGGCGATATCCATGTGCTTGTCGAACTGGCCGACATCGACCTTGACCAGGATGAACTTGCTACCGACCATCGCGGCACTTTTGCCTCGCAATGCCTTGTCCAGTTCACGACAATCCGGGCACCAGTTAGCACCGAATACCAGCAGCACGCCCCGTTTGGTGGCCGTAGCTTGCGCCAGTGCACGATTGATCTCTGCCTGCGCATTGGCCCCTTCGTCGTAAGGCAAGTCGGCGGCGAACGGCGCGTTCATGGACAGTATCAGCAGGCAGAGCGCCAGATAAATTTTCATCGGATTTCCTGTGTTGATGATTTCGGTAAAATGCTAGGGCATGCTGGCTGTATGACTACCTGGTGGTCGGGTCTGTCATTATTGCCTTTTTTATCCACGCATGTTTTGCTTTCGATTAACTGCGACGTTTCGCGCCGCAATTTGTCGCATCGCAGTGAATCGTTACACCGGCGCTGATAATGCCGCAAACCACCCCGAAAAAAGGATGTGCCACGATGGATGCAGCGCTGTCGACAGCCCAAATTGACCAATTCGAAGTTCAGGGATATCTCGTGCTGCGCACGATGGTGACGCCCGCGACATGCGAACAGATGCTGGCGGTCGCAGCGCACCATTCTACCGAGGCGATTGCGCCGATCGAGTACGAAGTCGATGTAGGCTATCCCGGGGCGCCCGCATCCCCGCACGCACTTGGAGGTCGTACCATACGCCGGCTGCGAGGCGCCTACGAGCGGCATACCTGCTTCCGCGAGTGGGCCAGCGATCCGATCATGGCAGCGCGACTCAAGCAGTTGTTCAATGAAGACATTTGCCTGACGCTGGCGCATCACAACTGCATTATGACCAAGCACCCTGATTACGGCACGGCGACGGGTTGGCACCGGGACATTCGGTACTGGTCGTTCAAACGCCCCGACCTGATCTGCACGTGGCTCGCCTTAGGTCATGAAAACGGCATGAACGGTGGCCTGAAATTTATCCCCGGCTCGCATCGCATGCACATCATGCCGGCACAGCTCGACACACTCGATTTCCTGCGGCCTGACGTCGTCGAAAATCAGGCGTTGTTTGACCAGGGCCTCCAACTTGAACTGCAATCGGGCGACGTCGTTCTGTTTCACAGCGGTCTGTTCCATGCAGCCGGCAGGAACGCCAGTAATGTCATTAAAACCTCAGTTGTCTTTGCCTATCATGCGGCCAGCAACGGCCCGATCCCGGGTACAAAGTCTGCGATAAGCCGGACAGTGGCAATATAAATTTGACACGCTAAGTGCGCTATCACACCGACAAAGAGCTGGTACCAGATCAGGATGCACTGTCGATTCAACTGAATCACCAACCAACTGGAGTAATAAAAATGAAAAAAACTTTGCTGATCCTCGCTCTTCCGTTTATCGCCGCCACGGCGTTCGCGCAGACTGCCGCCATGCCAGCTGGCCAAGCCGCCGACAGCGTGACCAAGCCAATGCCTGCCGCAGGTAAGACCCGCGCCGAAGTCAAGTCAGAAATCCAGACAGCACCGAAGGGGGTTGCACGCAATACTGACACCCAAACGGTCAAAACTTCGCCAGATACGGTTTCTTCGGGCACGACACGCATGGAAGTAAAAGACGAAACCAAGCGCGCCGGTGCAGCAGGCGAGTTAAAGAAAAACGGCGCACTTGATTCGATCAAGGTAGGCGACAGCGGCAAGAGCGCGACGCGCACCGAAGTCAAGGCCGGCATCAAGCAGGACAAGATGGCCAAGAAAGACCGCGCTGGTAAAAAGACCATGGAAAAAAATATGGAAAAAACCAGTGAAGAATCGACTGGCAAGTAATTCTGCGTGTAGCTGACGTTATCGGACAATTTTTCATGGTATCGACGGCATCGTGCAGGTATCGGTTTTGTGAGGGGCATCGCAATTTGCGGTGTCCCTTTTTACGTTTGCGCGCATCACAGGCGCGACGCTCCCGCTTCCGAAAGTTCGGGCCGCACTGGCAGACGAATTTTTCCCGCTCGCGCCACGTCTTTTTACATGCTGTGACGCCGTCGACATCGCCTTGACGAATCGGTACAGGCTACAAGTGGCGCCACACAGGCCGTGCATCTTTCATTTCAGGAGAATGGACATGGATCAAAAACTGGCAGGACTGACGATTGCCGCCTTGGTAACCGATGGATTCGAACAGGTCGAATTGACCGGGCCGCGCATTGCGTTGGAAGAGGCCGGCGCTTCGGTGCGCATTGTTTCTACGAAACGGGGCAAGGTACAAGGTTTCAATCATGATGCGAAAGCCGATCAATTCGATGTCGACCTGACTTTTGACGAAGCCGATGCCGAAGAATTCGATGCCTTGTTGTTGCCGGGTGGGGTTATGAATTCGGATCAGATCCGTACACTCGCACAGGCACAGAAAATCGCCGCCGGGATGCAGGAAAGTGGCAGGCCGGTGGCCGTGATCTGCCATGGCGCATGGTTGCTGATATCGGCGAAACTGGTCAAGGGCAAAACGCTCACTAGCTGGCCGAGCTTGCAGGACGACCTGCGTAATGCTGGTGCGAACTGGGTGGACCAGGAGGTTGTAGTCGACGGCAATCTGATCAGTAGCCGCAAGCCCGATGACATTCCGGCCTTTAGTGCCAAATTGATCGACGTTTTGGCTGGCCGCCTGATGGCGCAGGCACGGGGCACGCAAGATCAGGTTCGCGGTGTGGGCGCCGGTTCGTAATTCATTCGCAATTATCATGACGCAGCAACGCTTGCGTCCGATCGCTAGTGGCTGTTTCGACGCGGCCTTTCGGTTCATCCGACGGGCCGCCGATGCGATGCAATGCACTAGCGGCTGCGGTTCCTTTCGATTCTCCCGGAAGTTTCTCAGCCAATACCTGAACGCAATGTCCCGGTGTAAACTCCTGCTTTGAATATTTGAAATGCTTGGCCAACCGGAGACATCCCCCATGCTGATTAACTGCGTCGCCTATCAGGAAGGAAAAAAGCTGCGCGACATTACGGTCGAGGAAATCAGCGACTATATCGCCATGCCCCACTGCTTCGTCTGGGTGGCGCTGAAAGACGCCCAGCCT
>JACMQD010000506.1 GCA_014377155.1 Herminiimonas sp. | reverse complement strand
TCGAGTGCCTTGGGATTGGCGCCGCAGGCTATCAGCGCCCGTATCACCTGCGGATCGGCCTTGCCAGAGGCGGCATCATGCAATACGGTGCCACCTTCGTCGGTTAGTGCCTCGAAGTCGGCGCCGAGTGCCTGCAGTTCAGCCACCCGGTCTGCATTGGTCGCCCAGGAGGCATGAAAGTGCAGCGGCGTTAGCCGGTTCCAGTTGTGCTGGTTGATATTCGCGCCATGCCGAAGCAATGCGCGCAGCGGCTCGAAGCTAACCGCGTTCAGGGCTGCATGATGAATGGGATGGTTATCGTGGAGATCACCGATATCGATTCTGTGCCCGGCCTGTACTAAAAAATCGATCATTCTGCCATTGTCCGAAAAAGTTGCGGCCAGGTGCATCGGGGAATTACACTTTTGGTTCACGACTTCGAGCCGAGCGCCGTTTTCCAGCAGTGTCGCAACCAGGGGAATATTATCCTTGCCGGCCGCATAGTGAATGGGCATGTTGGCGCCTTCGCCGGCAATATTGACATCCGCACCTTGTGCCACCAATGCCTTAACCACGCCAACGACATCGCCGTCGTTACGTTTGGCCGCGATGAGCATGGGTGTGTTTCCGTTCTGATCAGTCGCATTGGGATTAGCACCAAGCGCGGCCAGGATAGCGATCCGTTCCAATACCGGCACTTGAACGCCCGGCACGACCGCATGTGTTGCATCGGCAGCGATTGCATGCAGCATATTGCCACCATCGCCGAATCGCTGGTCTGAGCCCACTTTTTCAAAAATAATGAGCGTGCGCACTGCGGCGAATTTATCCATGTTTCCAGAGACACATGCAGCGCGCACGGCTGGCAGAAACCCAGGCACGTCCGGTCCGCCAAGCGTGCGCAACGCGCGGTGCACATCGGGATGGTCGGTGGACACGCCCGGTGACGTTGCGGCAATGGCCATTGATCGGAACGCCGCAGCCAGATGGGTAGAGCCGCCACCCAGGTTGACGACAGGCCGGCGTTCTGTCGCCTGCGCCCGTGCACTTGGGCCGCTCGAAGGCACGTCGCTGTCTGAGCCGCTACTCACGCTTGCTGCGGAAGGACGCTCATTGTTATTTCCGATCCTGAATACCATAGTAATTTCCTCACTAGTCGGTTCTCACCCAGTCGGTGAGGCGGTCTGTGGATGGAAAAGGCCCAGTAGTTCCATTTTTTACACGGTTGGCCGGATTATTTGTCAGACCTTTCTTCCAGCAATCTGGCCAACGCGTCGCCAGCCATCGGCACGCCGACCAGGTTGCCCTGAATTTCATCGCACCCCTGCGAGCGTAAAAAGGCAACCTGCTCCTTGGTTTCGACACCTTCAGCGATCACACGCAGGTTCAGGCTATGCCCAAGAGAAATGATCGATCGCGCGATCGACGCATCTTCCGCGCTCGATGCGATGTCTGCAACGAATGACTGATCAATCTTTAACCGGTCGAGCGGGAAACGTTTGAGATAAGCGAGCGACGAATAACCGGTGCCGAAATCATCGATCGACAGCTGTACGCCAAGGCTCTTCAAGCCCTTGAGCTTGTCGATGAATAGTTCGGCGTTGTGCATGACCAGGCCCTCGGTCAGTTCCAGTTCGAGATACTTGGCGTCGAGTCCTGTACTGGCGAGGATTTCAACAATCGAGTTCACCAAATCGTCATGCCGGAACTGACGCGCAGAAAGATTTACCGAGATCGTAATCTGCGCCAAGCCAGCTTGTTGCCATGCGGCGTTTTGCGCGCAGGCGGTTTTGAGAACCCAGGCCCCGAGCGCGGTGATCAAGCCTATTTCTTCGGCAATTGGTATGAACACCGACGGCGGCACGTCGCCCAGTTCCGGGTGATGCCAGCGCAGCAGGGCCTCGACACCGATGATGCGGCCGTGGGCGAGTTCCAGTTTCGGCTGGTAAAGGACCGTAAACTGCCCACCCTCCTGGGCACGATACAATGCACTTTCGATTTCCATGCGGCGCATTGCCTGCACGCTCATGTCGGCAGTATAAAACTGCGAACCATTGCCGCCACGCGCCTTGGCACCGTACATCGCAGTATCGGTATTACGCAGCAGCGTTTCGATGTCTTCACCGTCGGTCGGGAACACACTGATACCGATGCTGGCCGTGACACGCAATTCGATTTCGCCGATTACGAACGGCAGCGTGAATGCCTGACCCAGCTTGTGAACGACGCTGGTGACACCATCGAGCGTGGTGAAATCGGTCAACATAATGATGAACTCGTCGCCGCCCGGGCGCGCGACCGTATCACATTCGCGTACTACCTCACGCAGGCGCGCCGCGACACCCACCAGCAATGCATCGCCGACCGCATGGCCGAAACTGTCATTGATGTCCTTGAAGCGATCGAGATCGATGAACAGCAGCGCCAGCATGTTCGCCGAACGCCGAGAAAACGCAATGCCTTGTGCCAGCCGGTCGCGCAGCAGATTGCGATTGGCCAGCCCGGTCAGCGGATCATGCGTGGCCAGGTATTCGATGCGTTCTTCGTAATCCTTGCGATGCGTGATGTCGCTAGCCACGCCGTCGAATCGCAGCAGCCTTCCGTGGGCGTCACGTACCGCGCGCGTGCGGTCCTCCAGCCAGCGCACGCTGCCGTCGCGGCAGATGATGCGATATTCGCGGGTAACCGCGCCCTTGTCATGCAGCGTTCCGATCGACGCCTTGACGACAGCCTGGTCGTCCGGATGAATCGCATTCATCCACAGCGTCTTGTCCTGATAGAACGCCGATAGCGGATAACCGAAGACTTTTTCAGCGACCGGGCTGATATAGAGGAATTCTCCCTTGGAAATCGACCAGACGATGTTGTCGATCGAATTGAGTATGTCGGTCAGTTGCTCCTGCGCTGCGAGCAGACTGCGCTCGGCGTGTTCGCGCGCACGCTTGGTGCGCAAGCTGGCAGCGCCGTAGGAAATATCATCGGCGAGTTGCTGCAGCATCTCAATTTGATGGCGACTGAACGCATTTGGCTCGCTTTCATAAATCGTCAATGCGCCGATTACTTGCTCGCCGTCCTTCAGGGGCAAGGCCAACGCCGAGCGGTAATCGCGCGCGGCGACCGGCATGGGTAAGTGCGCGACGTCCGGGTAATTGGCGGTGTCGCCGACCATATACGGCTGTGCGGTGCGAATGGCAGTGCCGGCAACCGATGTCGAAAAATCGATCGCCATTTCGGCGCCGAGCCTGTCCTTGATATCCGCCTCGACGCCGGCGCTCGCCATCACCTTGAGCCGCGCGTCGCTAAGTGCATCGACATACCCGATCCATACCAGCGGATAATTTCCGGTCTCGACGATGGTGGTGCACATGGCATCGAGCAATCCGGCCTCGTCAGTGGCATGCATCAGCACCCGGTTGCATTGTGCCATGACCGTGCGTGCTCGCAGATTGCGTCGCAGTGCCTCTTGCGCCTGCTTGCGCTCGACGACTTCCATTTGCAGCTGGGCGCGGTGCTGGTGGACCTCGTCGTACAAAATCACGTTTTCATAGGCGGCCGCCATCTGGAAGGCGATCGTGGCCGCGATCTGCTCGTCGACCTCGCTGAAGTCGCCGTCGTCGAGCTTGTCGGCGAGGTAGAGCCAGCCATAAGTATGTTCTTTCGAGGCGATCGGTACCCCGAGAAACGAATGCACAGGCGGATGTGACGGCGGCAAGCCGAGTTCTGCCGGATCGCCACCGAGGCGATTGAGGCGTGAAGGAATACGTTCATCGATCAGCCTGCCGAGCACGCCGGCCCGCGGCGCCATGGCACGCAGCTGGGGGATGATTTCATTGCCCATCCCGCGTGCAAAACAAAATCCAAGCCCGATACCGTCGCCATCGAGGATCGCGACGGCAGCGTGTTTGGCTGCACACACGCCAGGCGCGCCGCGGCACAGGATTTCCAGCATCCGCGCCGGATCGCGTTCGTCCGCCAGGTCAAGGCCAAGCTCGACCAGGCGCGTGAGCCGCGTGCTCACTGCCTGCAGGCTCGTGACCGAGTCCGCCATGAGGGTAGCAATGCCGTGCAGGCGCTCGCGGTCGGTCACAGCCAGTACGCCTGCGCTGCCCGTGATCGATGCTGATGCAGAATCGCCCGGATCTGCCAGTTCGTTCAGATAGTGCGCCAGTTGATGATTGATCGACGAGAATTCATCGTCGCCGATCGACGCCGATAGACGGGGCGTAACCGGGTTGTCGCTTTGCTGCGCCGAGCCCAGCGCTTCCTGCACCGTTTGCAAGATCAGTTCAGGTTCTGACGGCTTCGACAGAACCCATTTCACGCCACAGGCTTGCGCCATCGAACGCGCCTCGCGCGCGCGGTAGCTTGCCGTGTAAAAAATGACAGGCACATGTGCCAGCGTCTGGTCGGCACGCATGCCGGTGACCAGTTCATACCCGTCCATGTTTGGCAACAGGACGTCGGTGATAACCAGATCCGGACGCTCGACGCGTGCCAATTCGAGCGCCTGCGCGCCTTCGGCCGCTTCCAGCAGGCGGTGCCCACCGTACCCCAGCAAGGTCAGCAGAAACTGCCGGTTAATTGCATGATCATCGACGATCAGTATGGTTGCCATTTTTTCTCTTGTTAGTTTTCGTCGGCGCGCGGCAGAGACATGCCATTCAGGCATTTTTCAATATGGGCGAGT
>JACMQD010000083.1 GCA_014377155.1 Herminiimonas sp. | reverse complement strand
GCCGGTTGCTGAATCGCGCGCGAAAATGAAAAAGTCAGCGCCCAAGGCAAGCGCGAATGCCAGCGTACCTGCATTGCATTCAAACGAGCCGAGGCCAGTTCAGCCGATTGACCGCCGGATAGAAATGCAATGCCGGGCACGGCCGCGGGCACCGTGCGCAACAGGCATTGCAGTGTGGCGTCAGCTACCTGATCGACGGTTACCTGTGTCGCGCAAGCCAAACCCGGCAATACCATATTCGGCTTGAGCAGCATGCCTTCCAGCCGCACGCCTTGACGATGTAGCTGATCGAACACCGTCTGCAAGGTTTCCTCGGTGACTTCGGCGCAGCGCTGCAGTGTATGTCCGCCGTCCATCAAGACTTCCGGCTCGACGATTGGCACCAGTCCCGCTTCCTGGCATAGCGCCGCGTAACGCGCCAAGCCATGCGCATTGGCTTCGATGCAGGCGCGACTGGGGATTGCCTCGCCAATTGTGATCACCGCCCGCCACTTAGCAAAACGCAAACCCATTTCGACATAGTGCGCCAGGCGTTCACGCAAATCGTCCAGTCCTTCGGTTATTTTTTCACCCGGATGAGCTGCAAAGTCGGTCGTGCTCGCATCGACCTTGATGCCAGCGATGATTCCCGCATCGGTAAGCGCCTTGATAAACGGCGTGCCGTTTTTTGTTTGCTGATGGACAGTCTCGTCGAACAGGATCGCGCCGCTGATGCTGTCTATGAGACCCGGTGTGCTCACAATCATGTCCCGATACGCGCGTCTGGCCTCTTCGGTTTGCGGTATGCCCAGCTTGGCAAAGCGCTTGTTGCAGGTTGGATTACTTTCATCCATCGCCAGCAAACCTTTGTCATCGGCGACCAGCGCGCTTGCTGTGTCGATCATCGATTGCAAGTTCATTTTAAGCACTCCATGTCCAGTTGCGGATTTCCGGCATGTCCTCGCCGTATCGATCGATATATTGCTTGTGTTCGATCAACTTGGCCTGCAGTCGCTGCTTCAGTGCCGCGCCCTGCTCACCCGTCTGCGGTAGGCGGTCAATGCAGTCCATCACCAGATGGAAGCGGTCCAGATCGTTCAACACCGTCATGTCGAATGGCGTCGTGATGGTGCCCTCCTCCTTGTAGCCGCGCACATGAATATTGTCGTGATTGGTCCTGCGATAAGTCAGCCGGTGAATCAGCCACGGATACGCATGAAACGCAAAGATAACCGGCTTGTCTACCGTAAATAACGCATCGAAATCGGCATCGCTCAAGCCGTGCGGATGTTCGCTTGCCGGTTGCAGCTTCATCAGGTCGACCACGTTAACTACTCTGACCTTCAAATCCGGTAAATGTTCGCGCAGGATCGATACCGCGGCGAGCGTTTCCAAGGTCGGCACGTCGCCGCAGCAAGCCATCACCAAGTCGGGGTCGTCGCTGCCCTGCTCGTTACCGGCCCAGCGCCAGGTGCCGATCCCTGCGCTGCAATGTTCGACGGCAGCGTCCATCGTCAGCCATTGCGGGGCCGGATGTTTGCCGGCAACCGTGACGTTGACGTAGTGGCGGCTTCGCAGGCAGTGATCCATTACCGAAAGCAGGCAATTAGCGTCGGGCGGAAAATAGACGCGCACCACGTTT
>JACMQD010000505.1 GCA_014377155.1 Herminiimonas sp. | reverse complement strand
TCGCAGTTTCCCGACCAGTGCGATGATGGTAGCGGCAGGGGCACTGATGGCGGGCACTTATCTCGTCAAGCAATCTTCCAAGCGGGAAAATGTTTAGTACGATAAGACGCTTCACCAATTGCGCTGTGCAAGCGTAAGTGTCCGGTATTTACTACCGTATGCAAGAAAAAGATACCGATCGCTATGACCATCGTTACCTGGTCTCAAGTCCTTCGACAGGCCATTTTGCATGCCGGAGCGTGTCAGCAGTGCTGCCACGCTCCGGTAACGTGCGCTATGGTTTATCGCTGGACATTTTGCTGCTCAGGTAGAGTGAATACAAGGCGGAGAGTCCTACGACAACATAGACGATTCTCGACAAGGTCGTCATGTCGCCGAACAGGAATGAAACCAGATTGAAATTGAACAGGCCGATCAGTCCCCAATTCAATCCCCCTACTACCAGAAGCAACATCGGGATCCAGTCGGCTGCAGTCATACGCTTGGTGGAACTGCCTGAAAAGGTCGAGCGTCGATCTGGAATATTGCGTCGTTCGGACGCATTCGGATTCATTGTTGTTGCCATGGTAAGCTCCTTGAATGATGGTAGTGTGGATTCATGATGAACATTTGAAGTCTCGAAGCGGTCAAGGTACGCGCTGCTGCTATTAAAAAAACCATGTCAAGACAGGCTGCGACGCGTTGATTAGTACCTGAACCAGATGTATGTGAATGCAAACTCCATGCCGATGGCAGCGGGTCTTTCTTCCACAAAATAATCGAGCTTCATTTTTGCTAGCTTGCCGTAAAGTCTGTCCACGGACAAAGCGATCCGAACAGGCGGTATAATGACGCCCGGTTCTCATCGCATTTTTTGCAATTCAAACATCGTGCCTGGCGGCATTCGTGAGCATGCAGACCGTCGACCCAGTCGCGCAACCAGACAAATCATCTCTATGCAATACGTATCCACGCGCGGTCAATCCACGCCTCAATCGTTCTCCGACATTTTGCTGGGCGGCCTCGCGCAGGACGGCGGTCTGTTTTTGCCGGAACATTATCCGCAGGTCAGTGGCGACGAACTCGACACCTGGCGCGCACTGCCATACGCAGACCTGGCGTTTGAATTGCTCAGGAAATTTGCCACCGACATTCCGGACGCCGATCTAAAAGCGCTGAGTCGTAAGACTTATACTGCTGACGTGTATTGCAATACCCGTTCAGGCGAGGACGCAGCGCGCATTACGCCGCTGCGGGTGCTGGAAGAAAAGGACGGCACGACGCTGATGCTGCAAGCCCTGTCGAACGGCCCGACACTGGCGTTCAAGGACATGGCGATGCAGTTGCTGGGCAACCTGTTCGAATACGCATTGGCGCGCCGGGACGCGGAACTCAATATTTTCGGTGCAACCTCCGGCGACACCGGTAGCGCCGCCGAGTATGCAATGCGCGGCAAAAAGGGTATCCGCGTCTTCATGCTGTCGCCCTTGAACAAAATGAGCGCGTTTCAGGCAGCGCAAATGTTCAGCTTGCAGGACCCGAACATTGTCAACATTGCCGTCGATGGCGTATTCGATGATTGCCAGGACATGGTCAAGGCAGTCTCCAACGATCTGGATTTCAAGACCCGCCAGAAGATCGGCACGGTCAATTCGATCAATTGGGCGCGTGTCGTGGCCCAGGTGGTGTACTACTTCCGTGGTTATCTCAGCGCCACCACGAGCAATGACCAGAAAGTGTCGTTTACGGTCCCGTCCGGTAATTTCGGCAATATTTGTGCGGGTCATATCGCCCGCATGATGGGTTTGCCAATCGATAAATTGATTGCAGCGACCAACGAGAACGATGTACTCGATGAATTCTTCCGTACCGGCGTCTACCGCGTGCGCAAATCGTCTGAAACCTATCACACCACCAGCCCGAGCATGGACATCAGCAAGGCGTCCAATTTCGAACGCTTCGTCTACGATCTGCTCGGCCGGGACGGCGAACGGGTTCGTGCGTTGTTCAGGCGAGTCGACTCCCATGGTGGCTTCGATCTGTCTGGCAAGCCTGGCAGCGATGGTGACGAATTCGCCCACATCGGCAAATACGGTTTCGTATCCGGTAAGTCGGTCCACAGCGACCGCGTTGCCACCATTCGCGATGTGCACGCGCGTCACGGCGTCATGGTGGATACTCACACTGCCGACGGCATCAAGGTCGCGCGCGAAAACCTCACCCCGGGTGTGCCGATGATCGTGCTGGAGACGGCATTGCCCGCCAAATTCAACGAAACCATCCGTGAGGCGCTACATTGCGACGCCGTTCGTCCGGCGGGGTTCGAGAATATCGAAGCGCTGCCGCAACGCTTCGAGGTCATGTCGACCGACATCGAAACGATGAAGGCATTCATTGCGCGCCACACGGGTTTGTAATGCTCGTTGGCTTCGGTCTACAATCGTTGCATCAAATTTTATTCCAGGCTGCCGATGACTGAACGAAAACCGATGCTGAGCGTGAGCCAGGCACTTGACTTTATGCTGAGCGCGGCAACCCCGCTGACCGAAACCGACACGATCGACACGATCGCTGCCAATGGCCGGGTGCTCGCGGCGGCGCAAACCTCGTTGCTCGACGTGCCGCCGATGGATAACACGCAAATGGACGGTTACGCCGTGCGGGCGGCTGAATGCGCCGGTGGCGAGGCCATCCTGCGCATCTCGCAGCGGATACCGGCCGGGCAGGTCGGCCACGTCCTGGAAGCGGGAACCGTGGCGCGCATCTTTACCGGCGCCATGATCCCCGATGGCGCCGATGCGGTCGTGATGCAGGAGCAGTGCGAATTGCGCCAGCACGAAGGCGCCGAGTCGGTCATCGTACGGCATGCGCCGCACGCCGGTGAGTGGATTCGTCGGCGCGGAGAGGACATTCAAGCCGGCAGCGTGATCCTGGCGGCCGGTAGCCGGCTGCATGCGCAAGAGCTGGGGCTGGCGGCATCGGTGGGGCTGGCGACGCTGCCGGTACTGCGCAAGCTGCGGGTTGCCGTGTTCTTTACCGGCGACGAACTGGCGATGCCGGGCGAGGTTCTGAAACCCGGCGCGATCTATAACTCGAATCGATTTTCGTTGCGCGGGCTGCTGGAGAATCTCGGCTGCGTGATTACCGACTACGGCATCGTTCCCGATACACTGGACGCCACGCGCGACACTTTGCGGCGGGCAGCGCAGGAGCATGACCTGATCATCACGTCCGGCGGTGTCTCGGTCGGCGAAGAAGACCACATCAAGCCGGCAGTCGAAGCCGAAGGCCGGCTCGACATGTGGCAAATCGCGGTCAAGCCGGGCAAGCCACTGGCCTTCGGCGAGGTCAGGCGGACGAGTCAGAGCGGTCATGCATTTTTCCTAGGTTTGCCGGGTAATCCGGTATCGAGTTTCGTGACCTTCCTGCTGTTCGTGCGGCCGTTCATTCTCAAAATGCAAGGTGCGCATCTCACCGCGCCGCGTGCGTACACGATGCGCGCCGACTTTGCCTGGACCAAGCCGGACCGCCGTAACGAATTCCTGCGCGCCCGCATCAATGAGGCGGGTGGGTTGGATTTGTTCGCCAATCAGGGCTCGGGTGTGATGAGCTCATGCGTGTGGGCCGATGGCTTGATCGACAATCCCCCCGGCGTACCGATTGCCGCTGGCGACATGGTGCGATTCCTGCCGCTTTCTGAGTTGATGTATTAAGCCCATCACGATATTTTTCAAATTTGATAATGACTGACTTGGTAAGGACTGATGAGTGCACATGAAGATCCAGCTTCGCTTTTTTGCCAGTATCCGTGAACAGGTTGGTACCGCTCAGGAATCGATCACGCTGCCCGACCAGGTCCAGACTGTCGGCGATGTACTGGCCCACCTGCGCGAACGCGGTGGCGTGTGGAGCCAGGCGCTTGCCGACGGGCGCGCCCTGCGCATGGCTTTCAACCAGGAAATGACCGATCCCGCCACGTGCCTGGTCGATGGCTGCGAAGTCGCATTTTTTCCGCCGGTGACCGGCGGCTGAGTTATTCAAGAGGATCTTA
>JACMQD010000504.1 GCA_014377155.1 Herminiimonas sp. | reverse complement strand
TCGCGCAGGCCAGTGCGCACGCACGGTAAGTAATGCGATGGCGCGACGTTAAAAACCAGCGTTTTACTACCCACTACATGCCGCTGTATATTTAAACGCCAAGTCGCTCGCCGATGCCGCCACCATGCGCATGTTATCGACTGGTTCATTCGGCACCGCGCTTTACTTCAAACATCTGCCGCTTTCTCCAGTTCGCGCACCATCCGTGCGACCCGGTCCGACAGCTTTTCCGTCGATAGCTTTTCGCGTACCCGCGCTACCATCAAACCGAACGCAAATGGCGTGAAGCGCTTCGGATGGTGAAATCCGATCGCGCGCTGTTGCAGCTCGACCAGGGTTTGCCGCAGCCGCGTCAATTCTAGTTCCTGCTCCAGCACCTCGCGCTGCGCCTGTGTCAACAACAGATTGTGCACATCATGCTTCCTGAATACTTCGAAAAACAGGCTCGATGACGCCTGCAATTGGCGTGTGCTTTTCGGCTGCCCGGGATAGCCCTGGAAAATCAGACCCGCGATACGCGCGATTTCCCGAAAACGGCGCTGCGCCAGTTCGGCCGCGTTCAAACTCGCCAGTACGTCTTCCAGCAACAGGTCGGTCGACAGCAGTTTCATCGGCGACTTCGCCTCAAAAAACCGTTCCCAGTCAACCGGCTCCAGCGTCAGCAGTTCAAATCCATAATCGTTGACCGCTATCGAAAAAGTTGCCGGTCGCTGCCGTGCCACCCGATAAGCGATCAGCGACGCCAGGCCCATATGCACTGCGCGCCCGGCAAACGGATAGACGAATAAATGCTGGCCTTCCCGGCTGCGGGTTTCCTCGATCACCAGCGTCGCGCTGGTGGGCAACGCCGACCAGCGGCGTTGCAGTTCCAGCAAAGGTGCCACCGCTTGCATTTCAGGGCCGTCGAAAACGCCGCGGTCTGCTTCTTCCAGACGCGCCAGCGTCGCATGCGCGAGTTCCGACGACATCGGCATCTTGCCGCCCTGCCAGCGCGGTACCGCGCCGGTACTACCGGTGGCGCGCTTGACGTAAGCGCTCATCTCGTGCACCCGAATAAATTCCAGCACACGGCCGCCGAACAGGAATCGGTCGCCCTGACGCATACGCGAGATGAACGATTCTTCCACCGTGCCGATGCGCCCACCCGACAGGAATTTGACCTGTATCGAGGCATCCGACACGATGGTACCCATGCTCATCCGGTGACGTCGCGCCAGCGCCGCATCGGGGACGCGAAAGACGCCTTCCTCGTCGGGCAGCACACGGCGGTATTCGGGATAGACGGTCAGGCTCTGGCCGCCGCGCGCTACGAAGTCCAGCGCCCATTGCCACTCTTCCGGCGTCAGGTCGCGGTACGACCAGGCAGTGCGCACTTCATCGTACAGTTGTTGCGAGCGAAACCCGCCACCCAGCGCCATCGTCACCAGATGCTGTACCAGTACGTCGAGCGGCTTGTTGGGGACCGGGCGCGATTCGATACGGCGCAAGGCTACGGCGCGCCGCGCTGCGGCTGCTTCGATCAGCTCCAGGCTGTTGGTCGGCACTAGCGTCACGCGCGAGATGCGTCCCGGCGCATGGCCGCTGCGGCCGGCACGCTGCAACAGGCGCGCGACGCCTTTGGCGCTGCCGATCTGCAGCACTCGTTCGACCGGCAGGAAATCGACGCCCAGATCAAGGCTGGAAGTACACACTACTGCCTTGAGTTTGCCTTCCTTGAGTCCGTTTTCGACCCACTCGCGCACTTGCTTGTCGAGGGAGCCGTGATGCAGGGCGATCAGACCCGCCCAGTCGGGACGTGCGGTGAGCAAATTTTGATACCAGATTTCGGATTGCGCGCGGGTATTGGTAAAGACCAGCGTGGTCGCGTAAGCGTCGATTTCATCGACCACTGGTTGCAGCATCTGCATGCCAAGATGACCGCTCCATGGAAAGCGCGACAGCGTGGTCGGAATGAGCGTATCGACCAGGATCTTCTTGTGCATCGCGCCTTCGACCAGGATGCCGGCCGGCCCCAGCAGTACCTGCTGCGCCTGCGGCAAATTACCCAGCGTCGCCGACAGGCCCCAGGTCAGCAACTGCGGATGCCAGGTGCGCAGCCGCGCCAGCGCCAGTTGTGTCTGCACGCCGCGCTTGCTGCCCATCAGTTCATGCCATTCGTCGACGATCACCATGTCGAGCGACTTGAACCAGGCTTGCGCGTCGGCCTTGCTGAGCAAGAGCATCAGGCTTTCCGGGGTGGTCACCAGTGTGTTGGGCAAGGCGCGCGACTGACGCGCGCGTTCGGCGCCGGAGGTGTCGCCGGTACGCATGCCGATACTCCATGCGGGCATCATGTCGGCCAGCGGCTCGTGCAAGGCACGGGTAGAGTCAGCTGCCAGCGCGCGCATCGGCGTGATCCACAAAATGCGCAGGCCACTTGCAGGACGCTTGGTTTTGGCATCGATCCTGGCCGCGCGCAGCAAGGCGCCCAGCCAGACCGCGTACGTTTTGCCGGAACCGGTGGTGGCATGCAGCAAACCGGATTTGCCTTGCAGGACCGCGCGCCACACGGCGCGCTGGAACGGGAACGGTTTCCAGCCGCGCGCAGCGAACCACTGCTCTGCGAGGTTGCGGGGTTTTGCGGGTTGGGGTTCGTCGGTCATGCGCCGCCGCCGTCGACAGCAGGCTGCGCGCCGACGATCCAGCCTTCGAGCGCATCGAACGCGGGCAAGCCGAAGCCGGCATCGCGCCGCTGCCATGCCCACGCCGCCAGTACCGTACACAACACCGCATCGAGCCAATCGCCACTGCCATCGGCGATGATCAGATCACGATAGCCGGCTGCCTCGAGCGTGATCCCGAAGCGGCCACCACCCTGCTCCAGCGCCTGCAGGATCTGTTGGCGGGCGGCGTGCCGCTCGGGAGTGTGCTTGCTCCGCTCGTCGCTCTTGTACGACGCCCGGGTGATCGAGCGCGCCACCATGCCGGGATAGGCTTCCAGCGCGATACGTCCGGGCCCGGCATCGCCTTCGTGCATGCCGGGAATGGTGACACCGGCGTCGAGCAAACGCGGCACGCCTGCATGCAGCATGTAAGCCACCGGCGGATTGACCCATTTCATCGACGACGACGAACCGGCGAACCGATCGGAGGCGCGGTGCGCAAATTTATTGCCGACCGGCCGGGCGTCGCAAAACGCCTTGAATGCCGTGCGCAACTCCGCGCGCGACGAGGCAGCGACTGCGCGTATCAGCGCCGGCCACTCGGACGGCCAGCACAAATGCTCGATCACTTCGCGCGGAAAGGAAAACGGCAGGTCGAATGCGCCCAGCCAACGCCCGGGACGCAGCAGCCAGCGTTCGAAAGTATCGAAATCATGCAGCGATTCCATGCCGGCCAAGGTCAGCACGTCGCCCACGAGCGTGCCGGAGGCGATCGTGATGC
>JACMQD010000503.1 GCA_014377155.1 Herminiimonas sp. | reverse complement strand
GCAGCGCATCGAACAAATTTTCCGTCAGATGGCAAGCCGACACCATCGCCGGCAGGTTCATGAATCCGGCGCCGCCTTTGATCGTATGGAACGACCGGAACACCGCGTTCAGCGTGTTGAGGTCGCCCGGATTGCGTTCCAGCGACAGCAAGTGTTCTTCCACATTCGTCGCCAATTCCAGCGCTTCCACGACGAAGTCCTTCAGCATGTCGTCCATGTCATCCATCAGAAGCCCAGACTTTCCAGAAGATCATCGACGCCGTCCTGCGTGATCGCGGCCGACGGCACCGATGGTCCGGTCATCAGATCCACTGTCTTGTTTTCGGCGGCCGCCATCGCGGCCTTCATTTCCGGCGGCGCATTGTCGCGCAACAGCAGCGCCAGTTCACGTTCGGCGTCGCTGGTGATGACGACAATTTTTTTGATCAGCTGCCCAGTAATATCCTGAAAATCCTGGGCCATCATGATTTCCAGAAGCCTGGCTTTTTCCGCATCGGTGGCACGGCACACGATCGCGGCGAAGTCGCGCGAGTCACCAGCCAACGCCTTGAATTCCTCGACACTCAGCTTGCCTTCGAACATCTCGGTCCAGCGGCTTTGCATTTCTTTCGACTGCTTGGCGAGCACGTCCTGCGCCGGCATGCCGACATCGATGGCATTGAGCACCGTATTGGCGGCTTTTTCGGTCAGAGTCGCAATGTACTCCAGACGGTCCTGCGCATCGGTGATTTGTGACGCGACATCAGACAGCGAGCGGTCATAGCCCAGTTCGCGCAGCGAATCGTGCAGCATGCGTACGATGCCGCCGAGGCGCTCGAACATTGGCTTGCCGTTAGCGTCCAGTTCAGGCGCCGCCGGCTCATGCCCAGCTTCAGCCTTCGGCGGCGGTTCGGTAACTGCAGGGGCTACGGTCGCAGCGCTCGCAGCCGCCACGGGCGCCGGCGCTAGCGCCGTTTCTTCACGCTGTGCCGAAATCTCGTCGAACAACGCATCAAAATCATCACTCATGTCGGTGCTTCTCCATAATTATTTCGAATATCCGCTACTGGCCGACATGGCCGTCGCGCGACGGTTGTTCTTTGAATTTCCCGGACCATGCGCCTTGTGATCGAGGCCGGCGCGCGCGACGACAGAAAATCTGTCGCCAAAAACAGCACAACGGCAGTCGCTGATGCGGGGCTGCGGAAGCGGGACAGGCAAAATATACGGTCATGTTGCGCCAGCAAGGTGGTTCGATCGAGGCCTGTAGTCCGGATTGCTGCGCCTGCCCGCGGCGCGCGGGCCTGCCATTTCCCATGTCATCATACGCAGGTTTAGTGTGTCCGCATAGCAATTCGAGCCGGCTTTGGCTTGGTGGCAACAGCTCGTTAGGGCAGGTGCGCTACCAGCCCGACGGTGGCTTCGAATGGTGCGCTTTTGGCACTGCCGAAGGCGTTACAGATCGCCAGGTGGTTGGCATGCGGTAGTGCGATATCGGCAATGTGGCGGGTTGCCGCATTTATTCTATCAGCGGTCCACCGCGCTCGCTGGCCGGAAAAAAATCGAGCCTTTCGCCCGCCTTCTCGCCGTACCGAAGGTCGAACAAACCAAGTATCGTGCGGCGCGCTTGTGCCGATTCGGTAGCTCAGCGCGCGAAAATTTCCGGATGGTCCGGATGGTCCGGAATGCCGGCACGGGCGTTATATTGGAAAGAGTAATACTGGGCGGGCGTTTTCATGTCGACTTGTTGTGGTGGTAATGTCGGGTCCGTCAGGTTTGACGGCTTCGAATGACGCGCCTACACTGCAAGCGCTCCGCACGCCGTAGCGCACCGCGCACGCGTTTCAATTAACTTTTTAAGCGTTACTCCATGCCATGCAAGATACATTTCTCGTCGTGCCGATTGCTGATCCGACGCTGGCTGACATACTTGCTGCGGCAATTAATAGTAAAACAAAACCGCCTGGCAGCCTCGGTATGCTCGAAACGCTGGCAACCCAGCTCGGCCTGATCCAGCAAACTGCACAGCCTCAAATCCGTCAGCCGGTGATTATGGTATTCGCTGCCGACCATGGCATTGTCGAAGAAAATATTTCCGCCTATCCCCAAAGCGTCACCTGGCAAATGGTGGAAAATTTCCTGGCCGGCGGTGCCGCGATCAATGTGTTCGCCCGACTGAACCAGTGCAGCTTGCATATTACCGACGCCGGCGTCAATCATGAATTCGGGCAGCGTGACGGGCTCGCTGCATGCAAGGTCGGCAGCGGCACCCGCAACTTTGCGCGCGAGCCGGCCATGACGCGCGTGCAATGCGAGACAGCGATGCAGCATGGCGCGGCACTGGTCGGGGAGCTGCAAGGCAATGTGATCGGCTTCGGTGAAATGGGCATCGGCAATACCACTTCGGCGGCGGCATTGATGCATGTGTTGACCGGCATCGCGGTGGTCGACTGCGTCGGCGCCGGCACCGGCCTGTCTGCCGCAGGCGTGCGCCACAAGCAAGATGTCATCGAACGTGCAGTCCGGCTTCACGGGCCGCTGGACGACCCGCTGGAGTTCCTGGCGACCTACGGCGGCTTCGAGATTGCGATGATGGTCGGTGCCATGCTGGCAGCCGCGCAGCGCCGCATGACATTGTTGATCGATGGCTTCATCGTCACGAGCGCGGTGCTGGTGGCGGCACGCCTGCAACCGGCACTGCTCGACTATTGCGTGTTCGCCCATTGTTCCGATGAAAACGGACACCGGCGTATGCTGGCCCACCTCGATGCGCGGCCGCTACTGCAATTGGGCATGCGGCTGGGCGAGGGCACCGGTTGTGCGCTCGCCATGCCGTTGCTGCATGCAGCGACTAATTTCGTGCGCGAGATGGCGACATTCGAGTCGGCGCAGCTCAGCAACAAGGACACCTAGCGGTGCGCAAGTCGCCTTTCTCCGGCGGACCGGTTGGCATTGCGGGCCAGGCGTTGCATCAGTTGCGATTGTTCTTCGTTGCGCTGCAATTTTTCACGCGCTTGCCGATTCCGAGATGGGTAGGCTTCCACGCGGACTGGCTGCAACATGCGGTACGTTATTTCCCTGCTGCTGGAATTGTCGTCGGCGCTGGCGCCGCCGCAGTGTATGGCATGACGGCGTGGGTATGGCCGGCTCCGGTGGCGGTGCTGCTGTCGACGGTCGCATCGATTTACCTGACCGGGGCTTTTCATGAAGATGGATTCGCCGACTTTTGCGATGGCTTCGGCGGCGGCATGACGGTGACGCGCGTACTCGAAATCATGCAGGATTCGCGCATCGGTGCCTATGGAGCAATCGGTATCGGTCTCATGCTGGCACTGAAATGCACGGTGCTGTCGGCACTGCCTGCAGCGGATGCGATTGCGGTGTTATTGGTGGCGCATCCATTGTCGCGGCTGGCGGCGGTGTCGCTGATCTGGCGGCTCGCGTATGTCAAGGCAGAAGGCAAAGCCAAACCACTGGCGCAGCACATGTCGTCCAATGAATTTCTGATCGCCGCGCTGACCGTGGCCGTGCCGATTGCCGCGCTGGTCTGGCTGGGCGCGATGCCCTGGTACGCCATGCTCGCAGCCATACTGGCGGCTGCCGTGGTGACGATCTGGTTTGCACGGTTGCTGGTCAGGCGCATCGGCGGCTATACCGGCGATTGCCTGGGCGCCGTGCAGCAGGCAGCTGAAGTGAGCATTTATCTCGCCGTACTGGCGTTGACAGCGCCCGCCTGAAAATCATGCGTCTATTCCTGATCCGCCATCCGGTGCCGCTGATTGACAGTGGCGTCTGCTATGGCCGCACCGACGTCGCCGTCGCGCTGACCGAGCAGGCACGGCTGGCCACGACACTGGCAATGCAACTGCCAGCGGGTTTGCCGGTATTCACTAGTCCCGCGCTGCGCTGCACCGGGCTGGCCGATGCCCTCGGCGACAGACCGGCTGCGCGCGATGCGCGGCTGGCCGAAATGGATTTCGGTGAGTGGGAAAAGCGCCGCTGGAATGATATTGCACGTACCGAGATCGACGCCTGGGCGGCCGATCCGATCGGCTATCGGCCGCCTGGAGGCGAAACCGTGCTGGAGGTAGCACGTCGGGTGCGCATGTTCCAGGAATCGCTTGGCGAAATGGCAGCGATCGTGGTGTGCCATGCCGGGCCGATCAGGCTGATGCAAGCCTGGACGCCGGCTGCGACGCTGGAAGACACGGCCCGGGAAGCAGCCCGGGCGCCGCACCGCGTAGGCTACGGCGAAGTCATTTTGCTGGAGCGCTGAGCCCAGCGGTCGTGCTACTGCGGTTGCCACGAAGATGCACACGACATACAATGGCGGTGTTTTGGTGCCCGCAGGTAGTCATGTACCTGCAGTTAAACGGGAAACACGAAGCTGCGGATCTTTGCAGATCCAGGCCAACGTGTGCTGCCCCCGCAACGGTAAACAAGCGTCCGGTTTCTGATTCTTTCGCGATGGTCCTGCAATGTCGAGGGCTCTTGTGAATCAGCGCCAGTGACGCGATTCACAAAGAATCGCGTCAAGGACAAACCATTTCTCAAAACCACTGTGCTGTCGGCATGGGAAGGTGGGATGGTTCGACTTGCTAGCCCGGATACCGGCCAGGACAGGTGGACGCTTCGTCAATAGAAAAAGGAAGGGGCCGTGCATCGTGCGGTTGTCCATTCGCTTCGGCAGGCGTCTTTTCAATCCGGCCCGCGGGGAAGCAGGCCGGTTGCGTATCCTTGAAAATCTATCATGACCTTACTCACTTTTCGGCGTGCCGTTCCGGCTGCCGAGCCACTGGCTTTGGCCGTTGCCATCGCCGGCGCTTTCGCGTTTTCCGTTTATGTTCCTGCCTTTGCCCAAGCTGTTCCTGACCAGGGCATGGCGCCGCTGATCGTGACAGCCACTCGCTCGCCAGTCGCCGCCAGCGACGTGCTTGCTGATAACCTCGTTATCACCGCCGACGAAATCGCGCGCTTCGGACAAGGGTCGGTTGCTGATATCCTGCAACAAAAACGCGGTTTTGAGCTCAGCCGTACCGGCGGCGCCGGGTCTGTCACGTCGATGTTCATTCGCGGCGCCGCCAACAGTCAGTCCGTTGTCCTGATCGACGGCGTGCGCGTCGGGTCGTCGACCTCTGGCGGCGCGGTGTGGGAATCGATTCCATTGGCCGAAATAGATCGTATCGAAGTCATCTATGGTCCGTTGAGCAGCGTCTACGGAGCTGATGCGATCGGCGGTGTGGTACAGATTTTCACCAGGCGCGGCGATGGCGCGCCGCGTGCCACGGTATCGACCGGAGTCGGCAGCCGTGGCGCGCGCAAGCTCGACGCCGGTATTTCCGGATCGAGCGAGGGCGAGCGCAAGCTGCGTTACGCTCTGAGCGCGGCAACCGAACGCGAGAAGGGCATTTCGGCGTCGAAACCAGGCGCGGGTTCCTTTACCTACAATCCCGACCGCGATGGCTACCAAAAAGATAGCGCCAGCGGTCAGCTAAGCATAGAGTGGGCAAAAGGCCATGAAGCGGGCGTGACTTTTCTGCACAGCCGT
>JACMQD010000502.1 GCA_014377155.1 Herminiimonas sp. | reverse complement strand
GGGTGCTCCAGGCATAGCTGACGACGCTATACGGACGGTGATTCATCCTGAGGGACAATTCGTCATTCTGGATCAGAGCCAGCAACTGTTCTTGCACGTCTCGCGCAGGAACCACATAAGCAGCTTCGTAGCGCCACAGGTCATCAAGAAAAAACTCACCCAAACCTTGACGGTAGATCGCCGACGTACTTGCGCCGCATTGATTGAGCTTATGGAGCACCCGCCAGACATGTCCGCCCTTGCCATCGCCCTGCCGGTAGGCAAGTCCCAGGTGCGAATAACGCACGCCGTACTTGGTCAGATCTTGCCCGGCGCGCGCCAGGAACACCACTTTGTTGCCGCTGGCGTCGAGCGCTGCCAGAGTTTGTGCGGCAAGCGTCAGGCCTTTTTCAATTGTCTGTGGCGTCGCTTTGCGCTCTTCGCACGACCGACCTGCATGTGCGCCGGCAGACGCAAGCAGCGTCGTGACCAAGGCGAACGCAATTGCGCTTATCGAAAGTGGTCCCTTGTTCATCGTGTCAACCGTTCGTTATGCAGCAGCGCACTGCCCAGCGCGTTAGGCAGAAAGGCAAGCGCTTCTCCCGCCGCCGAGAGCACGATGCCGGCGCCGATCACGCTGACGGTCACCACGGTTCCGGTCATCAGCGAAGCCGCCGCAACGCCGGTGCCAATCACCTCCACGCTGACACGGGCGCTGTCGGATGCGCGCTCCAATACCAGCACGGTGGCGCGGGCCGTACTGTCGACGGTTTTGACGATCAGTACGCCGCCGGCGGTCGACAGGGCGACCGGCAGCGCCAGTGCGGCGCCTGCCACCGCGCTGCCGCCGATGACAACCGACGCCAGGGGCAATGCGGAGATGGCGCTTAGTTGCGACGCCTCGCTCTGTGCCTGGACCGGATGCGAAAATCCGGTTGCGGCAATCAGAAGCATCGTGACGATGAAGATCGATGGGAGCGTTGTTTTCATGATGTTGCCTTTTGAAATACGGTTGCGTTGGATTGTTTGGCATGAGATGCGAGATGCGCTTCATTCAAGTCTGCTTCATGCCTGTCGCGCAAGGTCTTGGCTAGAGTAAACGCCGCGCTGATGAGATAGAGCCAGCAGACGCCCAGAAATGCCTTGTAGGTTTCGTTGATTTCCATGCGCATCAGGCCCCATCCGGTCAATCCCATCGCCAGAAAAAACCCGATCCACACGACATACTTGAACATCGGCGTATCGATACTGCCTTCTTCGACACGCGCTTTTTCGCCATCTCTGACGAGCTTGGCAAGCACGAACACATTCGTCAGGCAGAAAAAATAACCCATGACCATGAACACTCGATCGAGGTCTCTACCGGGCAGATATGCCAGTCCGACCGCACACAGAAAAACCGCCAGCACGAACGATATCCATACCTGCATTTGCCATGCGGCGGAATCGCGGTGAACAAGAACTTTCATATAGTCTCCTTCGAATCAGTTAGGTGAACGCATTGTTATCCGTTTCGATTCAGCGGACACCAAATGACTCGTCAGTGCCAGCGTGCGGCTCTCTTGGTATCGTGAAGCGATACTTGATGGGCTAGCCTGTCCTATGGTTTCCGGGACGCCCAAGTGATAGGATGGCAGGCCTTAATCCGTAACCAGATAACCGAACATTTCAAGGACGATGGTTTGAAATTACTGACTTTTTCGACGTTATTCCCCAATTCCGTCAAACCCAACCATGGAATTTTCGTTCAGTCGCGCTTGCGTTACCTCATTGAAGCCGGCGACATCGCGGCACGCGTGGTAGCGCCGGTGCCATGGTTTCCTTTCAAGCATGATGCGTTCGGCCGTTATGGTCTGCAAGCGCGCGTACCCCACACCGAAACGCGGGCGGGACTGCAGGTGTATCACCCGCGCTATTTTTTGCCGCCTAAGACAGGGATGACGATTGCCCCGGCGATGCTTGCCGCGGGCGCACGATCGACCATCGGCCGACTTATCGACGAAGGATTCGATTTCGACCTTATCGATGCCCATTATTTCTACCCGGACGGCGTTGCGGCAGTTTTGTTGGGCAAATATTTTGGCAAGCCCACGGTCATTTCTGCGTTGGGTACGGATATCAACCTCCTGCCGCATTTCCGTTTGCCGGGAAAGATGATCCGGTGGGCAGGATCGCATGCGGCACGCATTATCACCGTCAGCAGCGCGCTGAAGTCCGAAGCAGTCAAGCTCGGGATGCCCGCTAGCCGAATCGAGGTTTTGCGCAACGGCGTCGATCTTGCGTTGTTCCATCCGGCCGATCGGGCGCCTTTGCGTCAGGCCTATGGTTGCGACGGCTTCACGCTGCTGTCAGTAGGCAATCTGATTCCGCTCAAAGGTCACGACCTGAGCATCGATGCATTGCGGTCTCTGCCGGATGTCCGGCTCCTGATCGCCGGCGAGGGACCGGAACGCGGCAACCTCGAACGGCTTGCAAGCAAATGCGGTGTGGCAGAGCGGGTACGTTTTTTGGGGTCGATTCCGCAATCCGAATTGCGCCAATACTATGCAGCCGCGGATGCGCTAGTGCTGCCGTCGAGCCGAGAAGGCTGGGCCAACGTCCTACTGGAATCCATGGCTTGCGGCACGCCTGCCATCGCGACGCGCGTCGGCGGTACGCCGGAAGTGATTCAAGCGCCAGAGGCCGGCATCATCATGGCCGAACGATCGGCCAAAGGTATCGTCGATGCCGTAGTCGCCTTGCGCGCCGCCCTTCCTGATCGCGCGGCGACCCGGCGCTATGCGGAACGATTCGGCTGGCCCGACATCATCGCCGCCCAGACCCGGCTTTATCGCAGCGTGGCAGACAAAAGTGCCGTGCCTGCGAACCTTGGCTAGACCTGAATCGTCGTGACCTGAATCATCGTGAAAATCGGCTCCCATACGAAGCTCGTCACCTTGCGTTAAGCTCACGACGATCAGGCCACGCTGTCCCTTACGGCATTGCGTCCGGCATTTTTTGCCCGGTAAAGTGCCTTATCGGCCAAGCTCAGGAGTTCGGACGACGTGAGATTCTTGGTATCACTGTAAGCGCATCCAATACTGACGCCGACCTGCACGACCTGATCCGGCAGCCGGAATGGTTCGCGCATCACATCGACGATCTTTTCGGCGACATGCCGCGCCTCGTCAGCGACCTTCAAGCCTTCCAGCACGACGATGAATTCATCACCTGCAAGTCGTGCCACGGTATCGGTCTGGCGCACTGCCATCGCCAGCCGCGCGCCGAACTCGACCAGCACAGCGTCACCCGCCGGGTGTCCATAAGTATCGTTTATTTTTTTAAAGTGATCGATATCCAGATACAGGACCGCCATGTTGTCAGGCGAGCGCTTGCTGCGCGCAACGGCCTCATCGAGCTTCTGGTTCAACTGATATCGGTTGGGCAATCCGGTGAGCGTATCGAAGCGCGCAAGCGTCAGTAACCTGGCTTCGATTTCCTTAAGCCGGGTAATGTCGGTGCTCAGCGCATAGATGCCCTGGACCGTGCCGTCGGCGTCCCGGTCGGGTACGTAGATGGTTTGTATATGCCGGGACACGCCGGCCGCAACCGTGACCATTTCATATTCGATGCGTTCGCCGGCGAGGGCACGCTCCAGATAAGGGCGCCGCGCCAAATAAATTTCCGATCCGACAACTTCCTCAAAATGCTTGTCCTGTGCTTCTTCCGGGCTGATACCCAGCCAGCCATTCATCGTGGCGTTGGAAAAGCGCACCCGCTGCTCGTTGTCGATGTACGAAATCAGCACTGGCAAGTTGTCGGTAATCGTGCGAAGACGCCGTTCGCTGGCGGCTTGTCGTATTGCGCTTTCTTTGGTGACTGTCACGTCGATCGTCATTGCGTAAAACCCGATGACGGCGCGCTTCTCGCTCCAG
The DNA here is from genome assembly GCA_014377155.1 of Herminiimonas sp. The sequence continues at coordinate 9,856 of JACMQD010000502.1, read as the reverse complement.
TCGGGCACATAGGTCACTTGAAAGAAATGAAGGACATCGTCGATCATCAAATCCATTTCGAACGTGACCGTTTCGCCACGTAGCACAGTGTCGATGTGCGGATGCAAGCAAGCATAGGTCGACGGCGCATGGACTTCATCCATGCGCTTGCCGATCATGGCCGAGATGTCTTTTTGAAACAGCGCACCCACCTGGGCGTTGACGAAAATATAGCGCTGCTCGGCATCGATATGCGAAACCATGGCCGGGATATTGTCGGTGATCGTACGCATGCGGCGCTCGCTTGCGGCAAGCTGCCTTTCGGCGCGGCGGCGCGATGTGACATCGATCGCCATCGCATAGAAGCCCAGCACTTCTCCTGTCGCGCAGATATCGGGCACGTAGTCGCACTGAAAATAGGCCGGCATGCCGCCAATCATCGTGGTGCGTTCAAAGGAAATATGTTCACCCCTGAGTGCCGAATGCACCTCGGGCCCCATGCGCACATAGGCTTCGACACCGTAGACTTCTTCAAGGGTCTTGCCGAGCATGTCAGCACCGTCTTTGCCGAGAATGCGTTGGTAGCCGCTGTTGCAGAACCGGTACCGCTCGTCGGCATCGATATAGCCGATCAGAGCAGGCAGATTGTCGGTCAGCAAACGCAACCGATGTTCGCTGGCGAGCAGGGCATTGTTGACCTGACGCCTGCTGGTGATGTCGTCTACGGTTCCTACGAAACCGGTACAGACGCCGTCGACCATCATCGGCATGGCGACCACTCGTGCGATGACTTCCGCACCGTCCTCGCGGATGAATCGATGTACCTGCTCAAATCGATCGAGGCTGGACATAGACTCGCTCCATGCCTCGGTCACACGTTCACGGTCTTCCGCATGCACCGCCTGTCGCCAGCCTTCGCCTAGTGCATTCTCTTGCGTCAGCCCCGTAATCGCTTCGTAGGTCTTGTTGACGTAAGTATAACCACCTTCCAGGTTGGCACGGAACAAACCAAGCGGAGACGCATCGCTGACCGCTTGCAGTTCGGCCTGGTTACGGCGAATTTGCTGTTCGTTCTGCATCGCCTCTGTAATATCCTCGGCGATACCCAGGATATATTCAACCGAACCGTCGCTTGCGAATAGCGGCACCGACGTCGTGCGCAAGGTACGCGTCATGCCGTCTGCACGTGTCACCTTATGTGCTGGCACCGTCCGTGCGGCACGCTCAGAGACAATGGCACGGTCATGCTGTTCATATGGTCGCGCCAGCTCCGGCACGAAAATTTCACGATCGGTTTTGCCGATCATGTACTCGGCACTAAACCCGCTAATTACCTCTGCCGCATGATTCCACGTGAGGAACTGGCCATATGACTCGGCTTGCACGCTCTTCGAGTAAATAATGACGGGCAATGAATTGATCAACGTCTCGAGAAATTTTTGGTTGCGTACCAACTCGCGGTCCGCAGCGTTACGCTCCGTAATATCCGTAATAAGGCCGTGCCACAGCGTACTGCCGTCGTCGCTGCGTTCAGGCAGTGCGTCGCCATACAAACAGCGTACGACACCGTCCTCGAAGCGCACGCGATATTCATGGCGCCATGGGGTAAGCTCGAGTGCCGAAATTCGGATTGACTCTATCAGCTGCTGCAGGTCGTCTGGATGCACCGCGCGAAACACCGGCTCGGCGTCCATTAAGGCGTCCTCCGGCCTGACCCGGCAAATCTGCTCAAGCTGCCTGCTGGCATACGGAAAGCATGCGCTTCCATCGGCGTTTTGGCGGAACTGGCAAATCACGCCCGGTACGCGAGTCGAAATTTTTTGCAGTATCGCGATCGATTTTTGTTCGGCCGCTTCGGCCTTACGGCGGCGGCTGACGTCGCGGGCGACATGCAGCACGCCGACCAGTTCTCCGTCCCGATTGCGAATTGGCGTAATCGCCAGCAGAACTGGCACGCTCGCGCCATCGGCACGCACGAATAGCCAGTCTTCCGCCTCCCCGGTGCCATTGCCTTCCGACGCCAGGATCTGACCTGCATAACTTTCGCTCGAGTCGGCTTGCGCCAGGCGTGCTGCCAGTTTCGCCGGCTCCAGGAACAGAGCCCGCATATGAATGCCGACCACGTTGCTTGCCGTGTGCCCTAGCATCGACTGCGCACCAAGATTGAAGCTCGTGATGATGCCATCGAGTCCAGTCGATATCAGAGCGATCTCGGTGCTGTTAAGAACGGCTTCCTGAAACTGTGTTTTCTCTGCAAGCTCACGTGCGGCGCGCCGGCTTTCGAGGTGGCGCATTGCCTGACGACTCAGTGCCGCCAGCGCGCTTCGCTGATTGTCGGACATTACGCGCGGTTTACGGTCGAGAACGCACAACGTACCGAGTCGATATCCATCTGGCGTGATCATGGGAGCACCGGCGTAAAACCGTATATTGGGATCGCCCGTCACCAGTGGATTATCGAAAAACCGCTCGTCAGCCGACGCGTCGCCGATTTCGAAAATCGTGTCGCCCAGGATCGTGTGTCCACAAAATGAAATATCACGTGGCGCTTCGTTTAATTCGACGCCGACCCTGCTCTTAAACCACTGCCGGCTGCCATCGAGAAAGGTAATCAGCGCAATCGGCGTCTCGCAGATCTGCGACGCCAGTTTAGTGAGGTCATCGAACTCGGCCTCGTCCGGCGAGTCTAGTATGTCATATCGATTGAGCGCCGAAAGCCGGGCAATTTCATCGGAAGGCGTCAAGGGGACCTGCATATCTCTCATCCTGGGTAAAATGCCTGAGTAAGGTAGCACAGTTTCTAGTATTCAAACATGATCTGGTATGTCGTTCTGTGGCGCGGCGCAAGACCGGTATTGTCTGCATTCGGACTACTACGGCATTGTTTGCAGTTTTTGTCCGTATTACAAAGCCCGAGAAATCACCTCTTTCATAATTTCGTTGGTGCCGCCATAGATCCGCTGAATGCGCGCATCGACATACATCCGGCCGATCATATACTCCGTCATGTAGCCGTAGCCACCGAACAACTGGAGACATTCGTCGACGATCTTGTTCTGCAAGTCACTGGCCCAGTACTTGAGCATCGAAGCGCCGGCCGTATCTAGTTTGCCGGCCAGCAGATCCTCGACACAGCGGTCGGCGAACACCCGCGCAACCTTGACGCTGGTTGCGATTTCGGCCAGCTTGAATCGGGTGTTTTGAAAGTCAGCGATGGCCTGGCCGAACGCTTGCCGCTCGCGCGTGTAGGTGAGCGTGGCTTCATAGGCACCTTCCATTGCGGCCACCGCAGTCACGCCGATGATGGTGCGCTCATAGGTCAGGTCACTCATCAACTGATAGAAACCCTGCCCTTCGTCGCCACCGAGCAGCGCATCCGCACCCACACGTACATCGTCGAAAAACAGCTCTGCCGTATCCTGTGCCTTGAGACCGATCTTGTCGAGCAACCGCCCCACGCGATAGCCGGGCTTGTTTTCGGTTTCGACGAGCAGGATCGAGATCCCTTTTGCCCGCTGGCCGGGATCGGTCTTAACCACCACCAGAACCAGGCCGGCGAGATAGCCGTTCGAGATAAACGTCTTTGCGCCATTGATCACGTAGCCGTCGCCCTGCTTTTCTGCACGGGTGCGAATGGCTTGCAGATCCGAGCCGGCGTCGGGCTCTGTCATGGCGATCGCGCCGACCAGTTGGCCGGTTGCCATGCGCGGCAGGTATCGCTGCTTTTGCGCTTGCGTACCGTGATTGAGCAAATAATGCGCGACGATGGCATGTACGGAGGCATTCATGCCTGAAAGGCTGCGGCGCGCCATTTCTTCATAAAAAACCGCTTCATGCCGGAAATCACCGCCGCCGCCGCCATATTCTTCGGGAATATCCGCACAAAGCAGGCCTAGCGCGCCAGCCTTGCGCCAGAGTTCATGGCCTACATGGCCACGCTCGCGTGCTGAGTGGTCGCCGGGGACCATTTCTGTTTCGATGAACCGAATGGCCGTGGCGCGCACCATGGCAAGATCGTCGTCCATCCAGGATGGTGTGAAATCGATCGTCATGCAGCATGCCTCCAAATGTAATTTTTTAAGCATGATACAGGCAGTGCTAGCAGTCAGTAGCGCTTCAGAATTTTCGCACGAACCCATGCAATTCTTGCAAGAGGCGATAATAATGTAGCTACTAAAGCAATGCTGTAAAGTATCTGTGTTTAAAGCGGCGCTTGACCTCCGCAGACGTTATACTTTCTCCAAATAATTTGTATCAATTACATGGCGTTAGCCTGGCGACCAAGGGGAAAATCCATGATGCGAATATGGGTTTGTGTCTTTTTCGTAATTTTTCGCTGTATCGGCTCGGCCATGGCAGCCGGTCCTGACTGCGGGCGCATTTTTACAATGGCCTTGCATGAACACGGTCTGCTTTATTCGGAAAATTCGGACATCGGCATCGACAAGGATTTTGCCGAAGAATTGATCCGCCGTAGCGGCTGCAAGGTCAACGTGAATGTCATGACACGTTCCCGCATCTGGCAATTGATCGAATCGGGGTCACTCGATTTCAGCCTTTCTGGCATTACTAATCCCCAACGTGAGCACTATGCCGCATTCGCATGGTATTTCAGCAATAAATACGCTTTGTTAGTTCGCAAAGATGCCGGCGTACGCGATCTACCGGGGTTTCTGCAGAACGAACGTCTCCAACTCGGTCTTATCCGCAGTTTTCGTTATAGCCCCTCGGCGAATACATTTGTCGCCACCTTAACGGCGGCCAATCGTACCAGCATGGCGAGCGGTCCTGCGCCGCTGTACGAAGCCCTCATCCGTAATCACATCCAGGCAATCATCACAGAACCATTCGACTATCCAACATTGCAACAGAAGGAAATTCGCGATCTCACCACGATCATCGAGTTCAACGATACAGCGGTACCCCATGGCCTGATCATGTCGAAAAAAGCATTGCCGCCAGCCGAGCAGGAAAAGTGGCGTGCACTTGTCAAAGAAATGCGCGCGGACGGAACAGTGCGGCGCATTTTTGAAAAATATTTTTCAGCAGCCGACGCTACAGCAATGGTCGACTTCATGGCTGTCCCATGAGGCGGGCACTTCTTGTCTTGTTGCCGGCCTGTGTCCTGATCGTGGCATTGAGCGTGACGTGGATCGCATGGGATCACGAACGACAGGTCGCGCGCGAGCAGCTGCAGGTTCAGTTCGATTTTGCCCTGCGCGAGGCGGTGAGCCGCGTCGATCAGCGTATGGAAGCCAGCGTGCAACTACTACGCGGTGTACAGGCCATGGTCAATACTGCCGACACGGACAATCGTATTCGGTTTCAGAACTTTGTAAGCGCAATTCGGCTGGAGGCCGGGTTTTCCGGCATCCAGGCCATCGGCATCAATGAATGGATGCCTGGCACCCAGAAAGATACGCATGTTGCGGCCATGAAGGCCCTTGGCTTCAAAAACTACGCCGTTGTGCCTGAGGGAACACGCGACAATTACGCACCGATCGTCCAGCGAGAACCGTTTAGTGGCCGCAACCGAACGCAGCTGGGCTTCGATCCCTGGGCCGAACCGCAACGGCGGCGCGCAATGATCATAGCGCGTGACTCGGGTACGGTCGGCATTACTGGCAAGGTATGGCTGGCAGTCGATGTGGAGGGCGATCCGCAGCCCGGTTTCATCCTTTACATGCCGATCTTTCGCAAGGGACCATTGCCGCGCGACGTCGCCGAGCGCCGCGAGCGGCTGTCCGGTTGGGTCTATGCGTCGTTCCGGATGAACGACCTGATGGCGAGTCTCCACGGCGAGCAGCCGAAAGGCGTTGATCTGAGCATTTTCGACGGCGTCGAAGCCAGTGCTGCGGCGCGCCTGTATCCGATAGCGACCGCCGGCGACGCGCCTGCGCCGGCCATCCTGTCATCGAATGAATACCTGATGGTTGCCGGCCATCCGTGGCTGCTGAACATGACGGCGACGGAAGACTTCAAAAGCCGATTCGGTCGCAGCGCGGAATCGCTGATTGCGAGCACCGGTATCGGACTGAGCCTGCTCCTGACGTTGCTCGCATGGTTGGCTGTCACCGGACGCAGTCGCGCCACGCGCCTGGCGGCCGGCATGACAAGCGAGCTGGTAGCCAGTGAAGAAAAATTCCGGGCGATTGCCGATTGCACCGTGAATCTGGAAGTCTGGTGGGGTATCGACGGTAGTCCGCGCTGGATCAATTCGTCGGTCACGGAATACACCGGCTATACCGTGGCGGAATGCATGGCGATGCCCGACCTCGCCAGCCAGCTTGTCCATCCCGAAGACGCGGCGCGCGTCATGCCGGAATTGCAAAAAGGTTTAAAGGGAATGCGTGGAGATGACCTCGAATTTCGCAGCGTTCGAAAGGATGGCTCGGTTTTCTGGATCTCCATGTCATGGGTGCCGATTCGCGATGACAAGGGCACTTTTACAGGTTTTCGCACTAGCGGGCGCGATATCAGCGAGCGCAAGCAGGCAGAAGCCGAACTTCGCATCGCCGCGGTCGCCTTCGAATCCCGTGAAGGAACCATAGTTACCGATGCCAAGGGTGTGATTTTGCGGGTCAACACGGCATTTACCGAATGTACTGGCTATTCGGCTGCCGACGCCACAGGGCAGACACCGCGCATGCTCAAGTCCGGTTACCACGACGCTGCTTTTTTCCGGCAAATGTGGGACTGCATCAATCGCGATGGCACTTGGCAAGGGGAAATCTGGAACCGCCGCAAGAATGGCGAGGTGTATCCGATATTGATGACGATCTCGGCAGTAAAGGGACGCGACGGCATGATCACCCATTACATCGGTACGCATCACGACATAACCGACCGTAAAAAAGCTGCCAGCAGGATCGAGGAACTGGCGTTTTTCGACGCGCTTACCGGTTTGCCGAACCGTACTCTCCTGCTCGATCGCCTGCGGCAGGCCATGACCAGCGGCCAGCGCAATCGCAAGGTTGGCGCGTTGCTGTTTATCGATCTCGATAATTTCAAGACGTTAAACGATACGCTCGGACACGACAAAGGCGATCTTCTGCTGCAGCAGGTCGCACGCCGTCTCACTACCTGCGTGCGCGAGGGTGATACCGTGGCACGGTTCGGTGGCGACGAGTTCGTCATCGTTCTGGAGAGCCTCGATGAGAACCCGCAAGAAGCCGCTGCCGAAACCGAGGCCGTCGCCACCAAAATTCTCGTCTCGCTTAGCAAGACCTACCAGTTCGGCGCCATCGATCATCGAAGCACCGCCAGCATCGGCGCGACCTTGTTTTGCGGTCAAGAAACAGCGATTGACGACTTGTTCAAGCAAGCCGATCTTGCCATGTACCGAGCTAAGGAGAACGGCCGCAATACGCTGCGCTTTTTTGATCCGTCGATGCAAACAGACGTTATGGAACGCGCCGCGCTGGAAGCGGACCTGCGCCGGGCCATTCAGGACAGCCAGTTCACACTGGACTATCAGGCGCAAGTCACCGGTGCATGCAGAATAACGGGGGCCGAAGTGCTGGTGCGCTGGCTGCATCCACAACGCGGTCTGCTGCGACCGGATGCGTTCATCCCTCTAGCGGAGGAAACCGGGCTGATCTTGCCGCTTGGGCTATGGGTACTGCGCACTGCCTGCATGCAGTTAGCCATGTGGTCGGGTCAGGCCGATATGGCGCACATGACAATTGCGGTAAACGTCAGCGCCCGCCAGTTCCGGGAAGCCGATTTTGTAGAGACGGTGCTGGCAGTGATTAATGAAACCGGCGCCGATCCGACCCGTCTGCATCTTGAACTGACCGAAAGTTTGCTGGTTGATAATATCGCCGACATAATAAAAAAAATGAAGACCCTGAAGGTCAAAGGTATCTGTTTTTCTCTGCACGATTTTGGTACCGGTTATTCAGCGTTTTCTTATCTCAAGACATTGCCTCTGGACCAGCTCAAGATCGATCGCACTTTCGTGTGCGATGTACTTTCCGATGCCAACGCCGCTGCCATATCGCAGTCGATCGTGACACTGGCCCAGAGCCTGGGCCTGTCGGTCATGGCAGAGGGTGTCGAAACGCAGGAACAGTGGAACTTCCTGGCAAGTTCCGGTTGTCGCGCTTTCCAGGGAGATTTTTTCAGCCGGCCTTTGCCCGTCAAAGAATTTGAAAAATTTGCCAGACGCGCGCGGCTGCCCAGCCTGCATGTGTGATGACCCGACCGTCGAACTTTGTAATGACATTAGGGGAAAAAATTTACGTGCGACGACCAAGTTGTGAAAACGAGCACCAGTCGTTGTAACTATGTCAGACGATTGATCGCCCGACATAGCCTCGTCAGCACTGTTCGTTCACGAAATTAGTCGGCAGCTGTGTCCTGCGCGATGTCTTTGGCGGGATTGATCAGATATTTTTGACCGGTAGCACGCTTGCCGTAGTTCGCGATCACTTCCAGTTGCAAGGCCTGTGCGAGGGAGACTTCTTCCGAGTAGCTGCTTTTAAAAGTTGTCTTCAATTCGCTGGCGACTCTGTCTTTGAGCGACTGTACCGACGCTGCACCGATTTTTTGCAGGAACGGGAATAGCAGCCAACCACCCATGCCCCAAGTCATACCGAAATTTCGGTTGAATTCTGTCGGCCCGGTATCGAGCCCACCGTAAATATAGACTTGCTTATGGGTCGTCGAGCCATACCGGCTGTATTCTTTCGCCGACTGGTTCAGGGCTGCTTCCATGCATCCCAGGATCTGTCCGGCCAGCTTGCCGCCGCCTGTCGCGTCGAAGGCGATCGTGGCACCGGTAGCAACCAGCGCGCGCGTAAGGTCATCGAGAAATGTCGGCGCGGTCGCATTGCAGACATAGACCGCGCCCATTGCGCGCAGCTGGTCTTCCTGCTCCTGCTTGCGAACGATGTTAACCAGGTCGATGCCGTCTTTAAGACAAATGCGATTGAGAATCTGGCCAAGGTTGGAGGCTGCCGCAGTATGAACCAGCGCCTTGTGCCCTTCGCGGCGCATGGTTTCCACCATACCTAGCGCCGTCAGCGGATTGACGAAACAGGAGGCACCGTCGGCCGACGTCGCATCGTCCGGAAGCAACAGACATTGATCCGCCCCGATGCAGCGATATTGTGCATACATCGCGCCGCCAAGGATCGCCACGCGCTTGCCCATGAGCGCCTGGGCCGCTGCGGAAGTGCCGGTACGAATAACCACGCCGGCGCCCTCGTTACCGACCGGCATGGATTCGCCGATCCTGGCGGCCATGCTTTTCATTGCGGATTCAGCGATGCGGGCCGTCACGACAGGATGGGAGGGCGTGCCGGACGCCGTCGCGCTGTCCATGTCGGCAGCGCCGAAAAGCAAACCGATATCCGATGGATTGATCGGTGCCGCTTCGATGCGAACGATTACCTGATCGCTCTCCGGTTCAGGAATGTCCATGCTCGCAAGCGAGAGTTCGAGCTCACCGCTTTGTTTTACCAGAGAGCGAAGCTGAAGGCCGGTAAGTGGGCGATTGTTTGTCATGCGATGACTCCTTAGGGAAAATTGATTAAAGATCATACGCTGGCATTCGATGGTTTGCTCGGAGGGTCGAATCCTTTTAATCGACTGCCGAGTAATTCATTGACTGACCTGACTCTGATCAATATCAAAATCAGAGCGTCAGGCGCAGTGCAGCATCTTACTGGCGTCAAGATTACCAGGCCAGTTGCATCGAAAAACCCGTCGAAGGTCCAGTGCCTTGTGGAAATCGGACGTATGTCGAACTGGATCGCCATTGCATCGCATCGGTGATCGTCGGCATTCCTTTAACCTTCATGCTGCATTACGCAAGCGCGATCTGCGCGCACATCGCAAGGCAAACAATGAACAACCACGATATCGATATCCT
>JACMQD010000501.1 GCA_014377155.1 Herminiimonas sp. | reverse complement strand
AGCGAGGCGCCAATTTTATGGAAAAACCGCGCCGACATCGACTCGCCCTGCACCAGACCCATGGTACCGGCATAGCTGTAGGGCAGGATGCTTTGCGGGTCGTGTGCGGCGAGCGGCTTGAGGCGTGCGGCGATGGTCTGCAACGCTTCGTCCCAACTGATGCGGGCAAACCTGCCCTGACCTTTCGGGCCGACGCGTTTCATCGGATGCAGCAAGCGATCCCGATGGTAGGTGCGTTCGGTATACCGCGCGACCTTGGTGCACAGCACGCCGGCCGTGGTCGGATGATCAGGGTCGCCACGCACTTCGGTGGCGACACCGTCTTGCACGGTCACCAACAGTGCGCAGGTATCGGGACAATCATGCGGACACGCCGCACGAACAACAGATATGGTCATAAACAATTCCAGTTCTACTGCAGGTAATCCTACTGCAAACTGTCCGTCAAGTAACGACAATCAGCACGCAACAGGTAAATAAATTCGAGGGTATGGGCAGTTTGAAAACACAATCGGGCACCAGCATAAATGATCGGCAACGGTACCAGGCATACCGTGCATTTTCGACCATGCGCCAGCTCTTTTCAAGGCGGCAACAGTCAACGCCCATTGCGTGAGCAGGTGCGGCGCGGCGCTGGACTGCATGTACACGTTCGTAGGTATTTAAAACCTAAGCGTTCCGCATTTTCCGTTGGTGATTCTTGCATGCCGCGCGACACATCAGATCAGGAAGATTCGGTACGCCGACTGCACATTCGATCGGGCGCAGATCATTCATCCGCTTCGGGAGTAACATGGCAGTTTCGGACACTGTGGCACAGGCGCGATGCACCTTCGCTGACGAACCATTCCTAATACGGAGATCCCATGCAGTTGCTCGATCCAATCATGCAGTTTCAAGCCGAGCTCCAACAGATCCGGCGCGATATCCATGCGCACCCCGAACTGAGCTACCAAGAGAACCGGACTGCGGAAGTAGTCGCACAAAAATTGACCGAATGGGGTATTCCCGTGATCCGCGGCCTGGGCATTACTGGCGTGGTTGGTGTCATCCGGCATGGCAACGGCGGGCGCGCCATCGGCCTGCGCGCCGATATGGATGCCTTGCCCATGCAGGAGATCAATACCTTCCCCCATGCGTCCCGTCACGACGGAAAAATGCATGCGTGCGGACATGACGGACACACCGCAATGTTACTCGGCGCGGCGCACTATCTCTCGCGGCATCCGGTTTTCGACGGCACCGTCTACGTGATCTTCCAGCCAGCGGAAGAAGGTGGTGGCGGCGCCAAACGCATGATCGAGGACGGCCTGTTCCAGCAATGTCCGATGGAAGCGGTGTTCGGGATGCATAACTGGCCTGGGCAAGCAGTCGGCACATTTGGCGTCACGCCGGGACCGATGATGGCTTCCAGTAATGAGTTCAATGTCGTCGTCAAAGGCAAGGGTGCCCATGCGGCGCAGCCGCACAAAGGGATCGATCCGGTCATGGTCGCAGTCCAGATCGCGCAAAGCTGGCAGACCATCATCAGCCGCAACAAAAGTCCGCTCGATGCGGGCGTCTTGTCGATCACGCAAATCCATGCCGGCAGCGCCACCAATGTCATCCCCGACGAGGCTCGCCTGATCGGCACGGTGCGCACGTTCACGATGCCAGTACTGGACCTGATCGAGCAACGCATGCGCGATATCGCCTTGCATACTGCGGCAGCGTTCGATGCAACGGTGGAATTCGAGTTCAAGCGCAATTATCCGCCCCTGATCAATCACCGCACCGAGACCGAATTCGCCATTGGTGTCATGCAGTCGATCGTTGGCATCGAGCAGGTTGATGCAACCGTGGAACCGACCATGGGCGCAGAAGACTTCGCATTCATGTTGCAGCACAAGCCAGGCTGCTATGTTTTCATCGGCAACGGCGAAGGGCAGCACCGCGATATCGGCCACGGACTGGGGCCATGCAACTTGCATAACCCGAGTTATGATTTCAATGATGATTTGCTGCCGATCGGCGCAACCTATTGGGTGCGCCTGGCCGAGGCATATTTGCCCGTTGTTTGACAACAATCGCGCCACCGCGCTGCAAGCGGGGCGTTACTTTAGCTTTTGTTTCAAGTGGATATCGCCATACCAGGCTTCGACCGTCTCGCCCGTATTGTCGGTATCGCTGAGGATGCCGACGCCAATCAACTTGCCCGGCTTTTCGCCGAATGCCTGCTCGTAATCTTCGACCACATTGCGGGCGAAATTTTTCCATTCGCCCACCCCTTCGGAACCGCTGGCAGCGACCATCATCTTCACGCGACCGCTACGCGGGCTAGGGATGACGGTGCCGACCGGTGCCTTGTTCTCCCATACGTACATCAACGTCGCATAAGGAAAATCGTGCCCCGTGACCACCCGCGCGGTTTCGAACATGATCTGGTCGGCGAAAGGCAGCGTATCCTTGTCGCCGTCGAAACCCAATATGATGCGTGCCGGTGAGTCTTCCGCGTTGCGATCGGTATTGTCGGCACTGTCGATCAGGCGGCCGATTTTCCAGCCCCAGTTCAGCCATGGACGAGCAAAAGGATCAATGTCGACCTTTTGCATCAAGCCGGACGAGGCTGCGACCGCATGGGCATGCATCACTGTCCTGCCCGCGTCGGTAACCAGGCTGTATTCAGTGCGCTTTTTTGTTTTGTGAATGATCAGTGGCTCCCACCCCTTGGGCAAGCCGCCGGTCTTATTCGAAGAAAAAATATCAAGCCTTTCGGCCATCGGAGGGACCGGCTCCATCGTCGACTGCCTTATTGGCGGCTGGACGCACGCCGTTGACAAACACAGCGCGACAACAGCGATTAAAAATCTTTTCATGTAAATTTAGGTAGGTCGTGCGTCGCAGACGCGGTCATTCGGATTGATACCGGTGCCTGCCTTGTCAACGAAGTTAAAAGGACAGGCGAGTGAGGAACAATTGCTGGCGTATTTTATGCCGAGATCGGACGCTAACAGCACAAATTAAGTTACGACAACGCAATTTTTTAAGCCGAACAACGCCGCTGCCCAAGGATGCCATTGCGCTGCTTGCATCAGTTGCATCATTCGATATTCAGGCTTATCTGACATGTTCATGCGTACATGGCCTTGTCCAAAATCGAACAACCGCCTTTTTAATCCACCTTCGCACCGGACACCTTGACAACTTGCGCCCACTTTTTCGTTTCTGCCTCGATGTGTGCGGCGAATTGTTCGGGTGTGTTACCGACTGGGTCAGCTCCTTGCGCGATCATCTTTTCCTTGGTGGCAGGACTTGCCAGAGACTTGGCAATTTCCTGCTGAAGTTTGTTGACGATTTCTTTCGGTGTACCGGCCGGCGCAAGTATGCCGAACCATGAACTCGCTTCATAATTTGCAAGGTCGCCGCCGGTTTGAGCGATGGGCAAAATACCAGGGAGGGCGGGGGACAGCTTGTTGCTGGTCAATCCGAGTGCACGTAGTTTTCCAGATTTGATAAATGGTAAAGCCGACGGCAAATTATCGAACATGACTTCGACCTGACCACCTATCAGGTCGGTCACCGCAGGTGCGGAGCCACGATACGGAATGTGCAGCATGAACGTTCGCGTCTGCGATTTAAACAGTTCTCCTGCTAGATGAATCGACGTACCGTTGCCGCTGGAGGCCATGTTGAGTTTGCCGGGATTGGCTTTCATGTAGGCGACCAAGCCCTTGACATCCGTGAGCTTGTTTTTTTCGGCAAACGCGGCATTCAGGACCAGCACATTGGGTACTGCGGCGACAAGGGTCACCGGCGCGAAGTCCTTGATTGGATCGAACTGCATCTTCGAATACAGTGACTGGTTGATGCCGTGCGTACCGACAGTTCCCATCAGCAGTGTGTAGCCATCTGGCGCCGAGCGCGAGACGACTTCCGACCCGATATTGCCACCCGCTCCCGGCCGGTTGTCGATAATTACCGGCTGCCCCCATGCCTTCGTGAGTTCTGCGCCGACCGCCCTGGCCAGAATGTCGGTCGTGCCGCCGGCCGGAAATGGGACCACGAGCTTGATCGGCTTTACCGGGTATGCCTGCGCAAAGCTGGAAGCCGATGCCAACCCGAACAGGGCGCCTGCGATGATGGATTTGATTGAGTGCTTATTCATTTTGTCTCCTGCTTGTTGTGCGACGGCTAGCCGATTGATGGCTTATTGTGTTTTCGATCTCGCGATAAAACGATATTGCATCTACGGCGGCAACTGATCCGTATTCAATCCGAGGCGGTGACCAGGATTACGCCGCTCGAGTTCAAGAATGGCAGCGGACTGATCTGCTGAGGGAACCGTTTCAGCCAGCCTACCATAGGCTGCCGTGACCATTTCTGTGAGTGGTAAATTCAAGCCGGCAGTCGCCGCGGCGATCAGCACATTGTCGAGATCTTTCGCTTGGCTGCGAATCTGTCCACCTGGCAGAAAATTTCGGTCCAACATGCGCTGTCCATGTACTTCCAAGATACGGCTTTCCGCAAAACCACCTCGAATCGCATTTCGAACCGCGTTAGGATCAGCGCCGCCGGCTTGGGCCAATAGCAACGCTTCGGCAACGATATTGAGTGTGCCACCGACGATCAACTGGTTACAGAGTTTAGCGAGCTGGCCGCATCCGGCGCCGCCTACCAACGTTGGCCTTCCCATCGCAGCAAGGACGCGATAAGCCCTGTCAAAATTGACTTGGCTTCCTCCAGCCATAATGGCGAGCCCACCGGATTCAGCTCCGATCACCCCACCTGAAACAGGGGCATCGATAAAGCCGACGCCGATCTCGTGCAGCGTATCGTGCAGGACTTGTGCCTCCGATTGACGGGTGGAACTCATATCGATGAATAGGCACCCGGCGGCCAAATTCGGCATTGCCTGCGTTACGACCTGCGATACGATCGGTCCGGAATCCAGCATGGTAATGATGATGTCCTGATCGTACACGGCTGCCTGCGGGGTATCTGCTACTCGCGCACCGTATGTCGACAGGAGATTTGCCTTGAAAGAAGTCCGGTTCCAGACGGTCACGGTAAATCCAGCCTTAAGAAGGCGGATCGCCATCGGCCGGCCCATCAGTCCAATGCCAAGAAATGCAACGTTACATCGTGAAGTGGAAAAATTCATTTTGTGGCTCTAATAATTAGCGCTTGATGTTAATACGTTTTGGTTGAATCCTACTTCATTTCCGCTGCATCCGATTTAGGCGTTATAAAATCTTTCATAAGTAAAAACAACGAATCCGATCTTTAGCGTTGATTGCGGGAACACATTGGAATACATGCTGGACTAACAGGAATCGAATTTTCCGATTTGAATTTACCAAGGACTTTACAATGTACAACAAAAGACTGACACGATTGATGAAGTT
>JACMQD010000500.1 GCA_014377155.1 Herminiimonas sp. | reverse complement strand
GTTCGAAAGCAGTGGGCGAACCGCCGCTGCTGTTGCCGTTTTCGGTCTTCTTTGCGATCCGCGATGCGGTTGCCAGTGTCGGTTTTCACAAGATCCATCCACCGCTAAATGCGCCGGCGACCAGTGAAGAAATCCTCAAGGCAGTCGAGGCGGTACAGGCCGCTGCCGGGAGCAACGCGTGAACGACTGGCTCGCCGCTATCGCAACTCACATGGCACCGGCCGTGCTGGTAACGGTGGCACGCGTCGATGGCTCGGGGCCGCGTGAGCCGGGCGCAAAAATGCTGGTCACCGCCGCCACACAATTCGACACGATCGGCGGCGGCCACATGGAAATGCGCGCGTGCGAGATCGCGCGTGCGATGCTGGCAGTTCATGCCGGAACTGTCGCGGCGGTACGCAAACTGGGGCGGTTTGCCTTGGGGCCGAGCCTGGGCCAATGTTGCGGCGGCGTGGTGCACCTGGCGTTCGAGCGGGGCGGCGACGATCGCGAGGAGTTCGATCGCCTGGCCGATGTCTGGCATGCGCGCGAAGATTGCTGGCGCGTGGTGGCGCTGGACGGCATGGCGCCGCAGTCGCTGTTCGATCGCGCCGGCAAGTGCCTGGCTGGTCCTGCTCTGCCTGCGCAGGTAAGTTTCGATTGCGAGCGGCCATGTCATGTGATGCAGGACGGCGACGGCGGCCGGTGGCTGGTCGATCCCTGCCTTGCGTATCGTCCGCATCTGATGCTGTTCGGTGCCGGCCATGTCGGCGCTGCGATCGTGCGTGCGTTGGCCGAGCTGCCGTGTCACGTAACCTGGGTCGACGAACGTGAAGACATGTTCCCGCAGGTGGTACCGGCGAATGTAAAAATCGAGGCAACCGACACGCCGGAAGCACTGGTCGACACAGCGGCGGCGGCCACCAGCTTTCTTGTGATGACGCATAGCCACGCGCTGGACCAACGGTTGTCGGAGCATGTATTAAGGCGCACCGATGCGGCGTGGTTCGGTTTGATCGGATCGAAAATCAAACGCCTGCAGTTCGAACGTCGCTTGCGAGAGCGCGGGATATCAGCCCAGCGGCTGGCAGAAATGGTGTGTCCGGTGGGCGTGCCTGGGATTACAGGCAAGGCGCCGGCAGTGATTGCGGCGTCGGTGTGTGCGCAGTTACTGGAAGTGTGGGAGGCCAAAGAACGCGCGCGTATCGATGTGCCGGCTTTGCGTCTGGTCGGGTCGGGCGGACCGGTTTGATGTTTTTCGACACTCTGCACCTACCCTCCTTCATGGCGGTTTTTTGAACACGAAATTGACGGAACACGAATTGACGGCACACTCAATGACTTCTGGATTGACCGCACCGGACCTGCAGGCATATCGCGCCGGCCTCCTGCATTTCACCGACGACCCGGCTTTCCATGACGACAGCCATGCGTGGCACGAGGATGGCCTGCTCGTCGTCAGGAATGGCCACATCGAGGCGGCGGGCGAGTATGCGCAATTGAAGGACAGCCTCCCCGCAGGCACGCTCGTGCACGATTACCGTGGCAAGCTGATCATCCCAGGCTTTATCGATACCCATATCCACTATCCGCAAACCGACATGATCGCGTCGCCGGCGCCGGGGCTGCTGCCGTGGCTCGAAACTTACACGTTCCCGACCGAGCGCAAGTTTGCCGATCCAGAGCACGCCGCCGAGGTGGCGCGCTTCTTTCTGGATGAACTGCTGCGCTGTGGCACGACCACGGCCATGGTCTACTGCACCGTGCATCCGGCTTCGGTCGACGCCTTCTTCGCCGAAAGCGAAAAACGCAACTTGCGCATGGTAGCTGGCAAAATCCTGATGGACCGCAACTGCCCTGAATTCCTGCGCGACACGGCCGAGAGTGGCGTGCGGCAAAGCGAAGAGCTGATCAGGAAATGGCATAAGCGCGGCCGCCAGCTCTATGCGATCACGCCGCGCTTCGCACCGACCTCGACCGAAGCGCAACTGCAACTGGCCGGCGAACTGGCAAGCACCTATCCCGACACTTATCTGCAAACCCACGTCGCCGAAAATACCGATGAAGTCGCGTGGGTCAAATCGTTGTTCCCCAACGCGCGCAGCTACCTCGACGTCTATGACCGTTACGGCATGATGCGTCCGCGCGCCATGTTCGCCCACTGCATCTGGCTCGACGACGCCGATCGCGCGCGCATGACGCAGACCCGCTCGGCGGTGGCGCTGTGTCCGACTTCGAATTTGTTCTTGGGCAGCGGTTTGTTCGATTTTGCACGCGCCGATGCGGCGCAGGTCCTGCTGTCGCTGGCAACGGATGTTGGTGGCGGCACCTCGTTCTCGATGCTGCAGACCATGAACGAAACCTACAAGGTGGCACGCATGGGCGGCACCTACCTGCCTGCGCTACGCATGTTCTACCTGGCTACGCTGGGCGGTGCGCGCGGCATGCAACTCGAAGGCACGGTCGGCAATTTTGCAGCCGGCACCGAAGCGGATTTTATCGTGCTCGACCCGAGCGCCACACCGTTGCTCAAACGCCGCACATCGCGAATCGAAAGCCTCGAAGAACTGCTGTTTGCTTTGGCGTTGCTGGGTGACGACCGTACAATTGCTGCAACGTATGTCGCAGGAAGACAATTGCACGCACGTGAGGACTCGGCAAAACCGGCCGCAGCGCGATAGGCAATTTTTTCCTTCCGGACGTTGAACCGGTTATTCCCACTGCAATCCTTCAGGAGATGTCATGCAACAAAACAGCCTCAAACTAAAACAACTGCTGCTCCTCACGGCTCTGGCCGGTGCATTTGCAAGCCCGGCGATGGCACAGACTAACGTCACGATCAGCGGCCTGGTCGACAACTATGTCGGCACCATGCGTAACAGCGGTGACACCGCCAGCAGGCGCGTTGTCAACAGCGGCGGACTGACTACTTCGTGGATCGGGTTCAAGGGTACCGAAGACCTGGGCGGCGGTCTCAAGGCGAAGTTCGCGCTGACCAGCTTTCTCCAGACTGACACCGGCGCGCAAGGTCGCTTTCCCGGCGATACGCTGTTTTCGCGTGATGCCAACGTCGGTCTGTCGGGTAGCTTCGGCGGCATCTCCATCGGCCGCGACCTGGCACCGCATTTCCTGCCGACGATCTTGTTCAATCCGTTTGGCGATTCGTATGTCTTTTCACCGTTGATCCTGCACGCGGACGTACCTTTGTTCAACCGCACCGGCTGGACCGGTTCGAGCGCCGGCGACACCGGCTGGAGCAATGAAATCATCTACAGCACACCGAACTTCGGTGGCCTGACGGCCAACATCCACTATCAGTTCGGTGAAGTGCCCGGTGACAGCGGCAAGCGCAACGTCGGCGCCAATGCGCTGTACTTCAATGGTCCGCTGGCACTGACGGCGTTCTATCACAAGGTCAAGGTCAACAATCCACTGAGCGCGCCGGTCGGCAACGTACAACCGGCTGGCAATATCCCGCTGCCATCGAAGCAGTTCGCTACGAGCCAGAATGCCTGGATGGTGGGCGGCAGCTACGACCTGACAGCCGCCAAGCTGTTCGCCACGTATGGCCAGACTTCACATGACATCGACCTCGATGACAAAACCTATTCGGTCGGCGCCAGCGTGCCGCTCGGCAGCGGCAGGATCCTCGCATCATGGGCCGACACCAGACGCAGTGGCGCGGCAGTCGGAGCGAACCTGAAGCGCGATACGGTCTCGATCGGCTACGACCATGACCTGTCCAAGCGCACCGACCTGTATGCGATTGTCATGAACGACAAGATCACCAGCCAGAGCTCCGCCAACAGTATCGGGCTAGGCGTTCGCCATCGGTTTTAATAGATTGCGTGATAGACTTCGCTCTGTGGGCGAAGTCAGGAAGTCAATGCAGGCCCCGCATGGGCTCCCGGAATGGGCACATCAGCCACTCGTGGCGTTGTCCCGGTCGGCCTCAGTTTGGCGGGCTTGCGCAACAGCATCCCTAAGATTCAATAGCAACATGGCGTGGCCACCAACATAGGCGGCCAATGCGCTCGTTGCACGTTGTTCGATCTCGTCGGCGCTAGTCAGACCTAAATGCACGAGCGCGGCAATATCCTCTTTATCGTTGTCAGCGAAGCGGGCAATTTTGCTGACCGCGAGATCAAGGGGGGAAAGAACATGCAGCCTTATCTGTGCCAAACCCAGATCCAGCAGATAGGCGTCGTCAAGGTAATCTTCGTGCATTAACGCAAAAGTCGAGTTGTAGTTGGTGTCGAAATAGACCGACTCAACCGTTCCATCTTCCAGCGTCACATCGACAATCAAATCGCTCGGGATAAAAATACGGCTTCCAAACTCAGCGTCAACATCCGTTGTGACTCGGCTTGCGGTGTACAGATGCACCGCCATGCCGCCTGCCAGATAAACATTCAGTGGTTTTCGAAGCAAAAGCCGTTCTTCAAGCTGCTTGAATAACTCTCGCAATCCATGCGCCAGCGGGGTATGCAGTTGAAATTTTGGGTTTTTCAGCATAGCGTCTTATCACGACAGTCGGTGACTGAGCATGTCACGCAATCGGGGCAGACTGACAACCCAGCCATTCCGAACGACTTCACCCGACGACAATTTTTCGTCAGGATTCTTCGCGAAATAGCTCTCGCTCGCAAGCCGCAAGGTCGTGGACTCGAGCGGAAACCGCGACTGTACGACCATTGACGCTAACCGGAACACATTGGCTTCCCGCTGATCCTGGGCCGTCGGCGCGCCCTCCCGTGCGACCGCAGTACAGCGTGCAAGCAATGCGGATTCAACGTCTCGGGCAGTCATGGCGTGCGCCTCCTTTTGCAACAGGCTAAACCTGTTTTTGATGTCCTTACTGTACCTTGCACGGGGGCGAGGGGCAATACTGTTCGCTACTTTCATGCTGCGTGGGCTGTGCTGGCGCTTGCAGGCGTCGATACCCTGTCACGCAGCCGGAAAAACGCCCATGCGCACATCGTCGCTGTCGAATTTCACCCGCCTCGCGTTTCGGATCAGACGAACTTCCCGATCACGTTCTCCACCGCCGTCCGCACCGAGCCGCTTACCACGAACGACTGCGCCATCAGGATATCGTCATGAAACCACCGGTCGCCATCCAGGCAGGCCGGAATCTGCCGCCGCACTTCGTCGTACGCCGCCTGCGTGCCCTGTCCCAGCACGAACCCCGGCAACAGCGACTCGGTCATGGTCAACGCTTGCGCCGCCAGCAGCAATTCGACGCCGACGATGTACTGGGTATTGGCGATCACGGTCGCGGCCTTGCGCGCGCACCAGGTCGAATTCGAGACATGGTCTTCACTATTACCCTTGGCCGGAACGCTGTCGACGCTGCCGGGCGTGCACAGCGTGCGGTTTTCCATCACCAGCGAACTGAGCGAACATTGCACGACCGGATAGCCGGTATTGACACCACGCACACCCGACATCAGATTGCGCGGCAAGCCCCACGACAGCGTCGGATCGATCAGGCGCGCCACGCGCCGCTCGCAGATGCTCCCCAGGTCGGCCACGGCGATGGCCAGCAAATCCATGGCCTGAGCCAGATATTGTCCGTGGAAATTACCGCCTGAAATAATCTCGAATCCGCCGCCATCCTTGCTGAAAATGAGCGGATTATCGGTGGCCGAATTAATCTCCTTATCGACGATGGTGTCGATGTAATCCATCGCATCGAACACCGGCCCATAGACCTGCGGCGCGCAACGCAGCGAATACACATCCTGGATGCGCGCGCTGTACGGAATGTCGGTGCGGCGCAGCTCTTCCGGAAACTGCACTGCCCGTGCTTCGTGCGTGGTGCGAGTCGACCCCTTCAGCAAAGTACGCACGATGGCTGCGGTCTTGATCTGTCCCGCGTGCGGCCTGGCTTGGTGAATCCGGTCGTCGAAGGCCGACATCTCGGCGCGCATCGCTTCCAGCGTCAGCCCCAGCGACAGGCAGGCGTCCGACAGCA
This sequence comes from Herminiimonas sp., assembly GCA_014377155.1. Next base: position 1,006 of record JACMQD010000500.1, on the reverse strand, counting down.
GGTTGCGTGCGTCTTGTGCCGCCAGCACCGCTACCGCCAGCGACACGGTGCAGCCGTTGATCAATGCCGACGCGTCTTTGGCTTTCAACGCGAACTTGACCGGGCCGATGCCTGACTGGGTGATCGCGTCCGGCGCCGACATGCGCTTGCCCTGATAAATCACTTCGGCCTGATCGAAGCCGGCGATCGCTGCCGCCAGATAAGCCAGCGGCGCCAGGTCACCGGAGGCGCCGACCGAGCCTTTTTGCGGCATGACCGGATGAATGCCGGCATTGACGAAGGCCAGCAGTCGGTCGACTACTTCTACCCGCGGCGCCGAATAATTGCTGGCGAAGGCATTGGCGCGCAGCAGCATCGTGGCGCGGCTGACTTCTTCTGAAAATGGTTCGCCGATGCCGGCGGCATGCGCCTTGATCAGCTGGATCTGGAATAGCTCGGTATGCTCGACCTTGATGCGCGTGTCTTTCAGCAAGCCGACGCCGGTATTAAAGCTGTACATCATCGGTGCTTCGTCGTGCATCCAGGTCGATTCGATATAGTCGCGGCTTTCCTTTAGGGCAGCGCGCGAGGCGTGGGCCAGTTCGACCGTGATGCGGTGGTCGCGCGCGACCGCCGTGACCTGTTGCGCAGTGAGGGTAAAGCCGTCGATGGTAATGAGGGTCATGAAGTGATTCCGTTTCGTGTATGCGTTAGATTCGCTTTGGAATCCCGGTGTGAAATTTATCTCGCGCCGGCTTCGTACCAGGCACCGATGATTGCCCGTTCTTCATCGGTGATCTGCGTCAGGTTAGCAAGGGGCATGGCTTTCAGTTGCACGGTCTGCTGATAGACCTTGGCAGCGTGCTGCCGAATTAATGCGGGCGTATGCAGCATGATGCCGACCGGCGCGGTCGCAAAACCCGGTTGTGTCGTCTGCGCCGCATGACACGACACGCAGCGTTGCGTGACGATCGCCTGGACCCGCACAAACTCGGCGCCGCTGGCGGCATTGGTGGCGCTTGCCTGC
>JACMQD010000499.1 GCA_014377155.1 Herminiimonas sp. | reverse complement strand
TTATCAAGATCTGGTGACCAGTATCCACGCCGGCGAACACATCGCGTTTTTTCCCGAAGGGACGACATCGGCGCAGGGTACCGTGCTGCCGTTTCATGCGAACCTGTTTGAAGCGGCCATCGATGCGCAAGTACCGGTGCAGCCCTATGCCGTGCGCTATGTGGGTGCCGACGGTATGCCGCATCCGGCGGTCGAGTACATCGGCGAGATGACGTTTGCACAAAGTATGGTGTTGATTTTGCGGGCTCGCGGGGTCGTCGCGCAGCTGACGCCTTTGCCGGTGATTGAGACTACCGGAATGCATCGGCGCGATCTGGCGCAGGTTGCGCGGGAAGCAATCGTAACCGAGCTCGGTTGCGGGGTGGAAGTGGCGTGCTGAGTATCGACTAGCTCAGGGTAAGATCGACGCTAGCGCCGCACCCCGATCCAGGCCTCTCCCACTCGAATGGGCAAGCGGCCTTTCAAACCCTGTCTGTCAGGTTGGCAATGACGAACCGGATGACTGCTCCGGTAGCCGCACGTCATCCAGCGGCCAGCGCGGTCTAACAGTAAATGCATAGTCCTTTACCGCTGCTTCCGGCTGCACCTGCAAGCGCATCGCGCCGGCAAACGCAATCATTGCGCCATTGTCGGTGCAAAACTCCAGTTCTGGATAGAACACCCTGAAGCGTTTTTTTTCGGCTGCTGCATTCAACCCGGCGCGCAACTGACTGTTGGCACCGACGCCACCGGCGATCACTAGCCGCTTCAAGCCGGTCTGCTTAAGCGCGGTGACGCATTTGGCCACCAGCACCTCGACCACCGCATCGACAAATCCGCGCGCGATGTCGGCCTTGTCCTGCTCGCAGATATTGGCTGCATGGTTTTTTACGACGGTCAGCACGGCAGTTTTTAATCCTGAAAAACTGAAGTTGAGATCCTTCGAATGCAGCATCGGGCGCGGCAATTTGTAAGCGCCTGGGTCGCCGAATTCGGCCAGGCGCGAAATCGCCGGGCCGCCCGGATAGCCCAGGCCCAGCAGCTTGGCCGACTTGTCGAATGCTTCACCGGCAGCGTCATCCACGGTTTCGCCCAGCAGTGTGTAGCGACCCACACCATCGACCCGCATCAGTTGCGTATGACCGCCCGACACTAGCAGTGCGACGAACGGAAAATGCGGCGGATCGCTGGCCAGCAGCGGCGACAGCAGGTGCCCTTCAAGGTGATGTACGCCCAATACCGGCTTGTCGAGCGCCAGTCCCAATGCGCATGCAACCGATGCCCCGACCAGCAGCGCACCTGCCAGCCCCGGTCCCTGTGTGTAGGCAATCGCATCGATGTGGTGTTTGTCGATACCGGCGCTGGCAAAGACCTGCTCCAGCAGCGGAATCGCGCGCCGTATATGATCACGCGACGCCAGTTCCGGCACCACGCCGCCGTATTGTTCGTGCATCGCGACCTGCGAGTGCAGCGCATGGGCCAGCAAGCCGCGTTGCGTGTCAAACAACGCCAGGCCGGTTTCATCGCAAGAGGATTCAACGCCAAGTACTATCATCGGTAATATCAGAGGTGGCAAGCTTTTTGCAAAGCCACATTGTAAAGGAAAGCGCTTAACGCTTTAGAGACCATGACCGATTCCAAAAACCTGAAAATTGTCGTCATCAATTCCCTGGTCGCGCCCGAAGGGGCCGACGATGCCGCCTTGGCGCAAGCTGAACGCGCACGCGCGCTACGTATCGGCCTGCTCGAATCGGGCTACAACATCCTGGCGGCGCTGCCGCCCGAATCCGACCTGGCCGAACAGATCGCACAATTGCAACCCGACGTGATCATCGTCGATGCGCAGTCCGATGCAGCGCTTAAAAAAGTGGTGGCCGCGACAGCTACCGACCGGCGTCCGATCGTCTGTTTCACCGAGGATGGCGACAAGGAAAAGATGCACGCTGCCATTGAAGCTGGCGTCTCGGCCTATGTCGTCGCCGGCCTCTCGGCCGACCGCGTCAAGGCCGTGCTCGATGTGGCGATCGCGCGCTTCGAGGTCGACCAAAAGCTGCGCCATGAACTATCCGAAACCAAGCTCAAGCTGGCTGAGCGCAAGGTCATCGAACGCGCCAAGGGCTTGCTGATGGAACGCAGCCAATGCACCGAAGACGAAGCCTACCGCAAGTTGCGACGCCTCGCCATGGACAAGAATCTGAAACTGGGCGAGGTCGCGCAACGCATGTTGGATGTGGCCGATCTGTTATGAGTCACGCATCTCAATGTTGCTCTCGAATGGTGCGCTGCACATTAAAAGGGCGCGAACAACCACTCTCTCTGTGGTCCGCCTTGTGCTAAGCACCAATTTGGGCTGGCACACCAATTGCAGGTAAGAGACTGCGCCAACGATGGCGCAACGATTCACGAAATGCCGTAACCACGAAGGATGCGGCATCTGGACAAAGGCGTCCGAGTTCATGCAAACATTGCTTGCATGAACCGGATGCTTTTTTTTGCCCTTACCACTTGCATTACGAGGAAAGCATGGATAAGAAAGCGAATACGAATTCGACCCGCCGCAGTGTTTTGAAAGCGGGCATGTCGGCTGGCGTTGTCGCCAGCACGGCCGGTGCCTTCGGTGGATTGGCCACCCGCGGTGCATGGGCGGCAGGTTCCGATAAACCGGAAAAGGAAGAAATCAAGATCGGCTTCATTCCGCTGACCGACTGTGCGTCGGTCGTCATGGCCTCGGTGCTCGGATTCGACAAGAAATACGGTATCAAGATCACGCCCACCAAGGAATCATCCTGGGCCAGCGTGCGCGACAAGCTGGTCAATGGCGAGCTCGATGCTGCCCATGTGCTGTATGGCCTGATCTACGGCGTGCATCTCGGCATCGGTGGTGCCAAGAAAGACATGGCCATGCTGATGGGTCTGAATTTCAATGGCCAAGCCATCACGCTTTCCAAAAAATTGGCCGACAAAGGCGCCATCGATGGCGCATCGCTGGCAAAACTGATGCGTACCGACAAGCGCGAGTACACCTTCGCACAAACCTTCCCCACCGGCACCCACGCGATGTGGCTGTATTACTGGATGGCGGCCAATGGTATCAACCCGATGCAGGATTCCAAGGTGATCACCGTGCCGCCGCCGCAGATGGTGGCCAACATGCGTGTCGGTAATATGGATGGGTTTTGTGTTGGCGAGCCGTGGGGCCATCGTGCCATTGTCGACGGCATCGGCTACACCGCCACCACGACACAAGATATCTGGAAGGATCATCCCGAGAAAGTCCTCGGCACCACGGCCGAGTTCGTCAAGAAATATCCCAACACCACGCGCGCGATGATTTCCGCCGTGCTCGACGCCAGCAAGTGGATCGATGCCTCGCTGTCGAACAAGAACAAGATGGCCGAAACCATCGCCGACAAGTCCTATGTCAATACCTCGGTCGACGTCATCAACCAGCGCATCCTGGGTCGCTACCAGAACGGTCTCGGCAAGTCCTGGGACGATCCGAACTACATGAAATTCTCAGCCGACGGCGCCGTGAATTTTCCTTACCTGTCGGATGGCATGTGGTTCATGACGCAACAAAAGCGCTGGGGCTTGCTCAAGTCCGAGCCCGATTACCTGGCGGTTGCCAAGGCAATCAACCAGATCGACATCTACAAGGACGCCGCAGCAGCGACCAAGACCAACGTTCCCAAGGATGTGATGCGCTCGGCCAAGCTGATGGATGGCGTGGTCTGGGATGGCAAGAATCCTAAAGCGTATGCCGATTCTTTCAAGATTAAAGCGTAGTTATTTCCCGTGGAGTCATCATGAGTGCTGTCATGAACATATCGATCACTAAAACAGAAACCGAAAGTGCGGTAGATGCCAAGCCCGCGGTCAAGGTCGAGTCGGCGGAAATCGTCCGACGCCGGGCCGTGGGCGCCGATGTCCAGACCCGGCCATCGCGGCTCAAGCCTTTGCTTCTGGCGGTCATTCCTCCTGTTTTCGGCATTGCATTGCTGATCCTGGTATGGGAAATCGTCTCGATGAAAAACAGCGGCTTTCCATCGCCGATGGTGACCCTGACCGAAGCGATCAAGGTTTTTTCCGACCCGTTTTACCAGAAGGGACCGAACGACCAGGGCATTGGCTGGAACATTCTGGAGTCGCTCAAGCGCGTCGCCGTCGGCTTCGGTCTGGCTGCATTGGTCGGCATTCCGCTGGGCTTCATGATCGGCCGCTTCAAGTTCATGTCGGGCATGTTCAATCCCATCATCAGCCTGTTGAAACCGGTATCGCCACTGGCGTGGCTACCGATTGGCCTGCTGGTGTTCAAGGCAGCCAATCCAGCGGCGATCTGGGCGATTTTCATCTGCTCGATCTGGCCAATGATCATCAATACCGCAGTCGGCGTACAGCGCGTACCGCAGGACTACATGAACGTTGCCAAGGTGCTGAACCTGTCGGAATGGAAAATCCTTACCAAAATCCTGTTTCCTTCCGTGTTGCCGTACATGCTGACTGGCGTACGTCTGGC
>JACMQD010000498.1 GCA_014377155.1 Herminiimonas sp. | reverse complement strand
TTAGTTAAGGGTAATTGCGCAATAATCAAGCCACGAACCTTATTATTCATTGCATTACATTGGGATGCCAAATTGCCTATTCCTGACTCGTCCGAACTCAAAAATCTTCTTGCTGCAGTCGCGCGCAAGGACGCTGACGCCTTTCGTTCGCTCTACGATACAACATCGTCGAAACTGTTCGGCTTCGCGTTGCGTATATTAAACAAGAGAGAACTGGCGGAAGAGGTGCTGCAAGAAAGTTTCGTCAGCATCTGGAACAATGCGGCCAGCTATCAGGCAAGCCTGGCGGCGCCGATGACATGGATGACCACGATCGTGCGCAATAAAGCGTTCGACCTGCTACGGCGGGTCGATCATGCAGTCGAGATTGATGCCGACAACTTTGACAAGGATGTGATGGACGCACTTGAAAGCGCCGACCCGACTCCGATCGAGGCGCTGCAGATGTCGGGTGATGCAAAAGCGCTGGCCCATTGTTTCAGCCGGCTCGAGGGCTTGCATCAACAGGCCATCGCGCTGTCTTTTTACCATGACCTGTCGCATAGCGAAGTGGCAGAACAACTGGCGCTACCGATTGGCACAGTCAAGACGTGGATTCGTCGGGGGCTGGAGCGTTTGCGCCTGTGCCTGACCAAACTGGAGGGAGCATGAATATTCGCGGCAACGAAAAGTTGCTGGAAAAACTGGCCTCTGAATATGTGCTCGGCACGCTCAAAGGCGGCGCCCGGCGCCGTTTCGACGGCTTACTGCACAACGATCCGGTATTGCGGCGCGCCGTGGCGGAATGGCAAGACCGCTTGCACCCGATGGCAGAATTCGCCCCGACGGTGACGCCGCCGCCGCAGGTCTGGTCAGCCATTGCCAGAAAAGTCAACTTGCCGTCAGCGCAACCGGGCAAACGTCGTTCGTTCTGGCTCGGCCTGCGCGAAGACCTGGGCTTCTGGCGTGGCCTTGGTCTGTCGTCGAGTGCCTTGGCAGCGGTACTGGTTGCCGTGCTGGTCACCAGGCAGCCCGAGCAACTGGTGCCGGTCAGCACCTTCGTTGCGATGCTGGCGGACGACAAGGCGCAACCGGTCGCGTTCGTAACCGGCGATGCCAAGCGCCGCACGCTGTCGATCAAGGTGGTGGCACAGCAAACCATCGCCGCCGACAAAAGTCTGGAATTGTGGGCGGTACCGAAAGAGGGCGCGCCGCGGTCGCTCGGTCTGCTGGCAGCCGACGGCACGATCACCCTGCCCTTGCCCGACTATGCAACGCCACAGTCGATTCCGCTGCTGGCGGTCACGCTGGAGCCGAAAGGCGGCTCGCCCAATCCGAACGGGCCAACCGGGCCGATCGTATTCAAGGGAGCCTGGATTAAGATCTGATCCTGCTGATCCTTGCCAATGCCGCATCGTTTGATGCGGCATTTTTTTTGAACTGCCGTCAGCGTGGCGGCACTTCGAAGACGACGTCGGGCGTGACGAGATAGATTTTTTCACCTTGGCCCCCGCTGACCGCATGGCCCCCGGTGAAGGCACCGAACGATGGCAGGATGCCATGCCGGTTGCCGAACACGAAACACGGCAGACGCAGCGAGTCACCGCCCGCTGACAACCGATAAACCGGATGCACGTGCCCAGCCAGTACGTAAGCATCGGGCACGTCTTGCGGATGATGGCAAAACGCCAGGCCGTCGATGCGGTAGGGTTCGTTGACAATGTCGATCGCCAGATCCGGTGGCGGGTCACCGGCGCGTGCATCGTGGTTGCCGCGGATGAGCGTCAGGGTCAGGTTGGTACGGCGATGACGCCAGGCGCGAATTGCAGCGAGCGTAGCCGGCGCGTGGGCCGCCTTGGCATGCAAAAAATCACCGAGGAAAATGATTTGATCGATGCCATGCGCATCAATCAGCACGTCGAGCGCGGCGAGGTTTTCGGCAGTGGTACCGTGCGGAACGGGAACGCCTAACGCACGGAAGGTGGCAGCCTTGCCGAAATGGATATCGGCAATCAGCAGAATGCGGCGGCGCGACCACAGTATGGCGCGTTGGGGCAGCAGGTGAAGAGTCTCGGCACCCCTG
>JACMQD010000497.1 GCA_014377155.1 Herminiimonas sp. | reverse complement strand
AGTGCACGGCACAACGCAATCATCAGGTGCGCAAAATCGCGGCATACTCCGGCCAGGGTGGTGACGGTGTCGACCGCAGAGGTACTCGAATCGGAACTGCCGGACAGGAACTGCGTACGACCACGCACCCAGTTCTGGATCGCGGCCACGCGTGAATAACCATGTTCAAGATGCCCGAATTCCCGGTTGGCCAGTTTTTGCAGACGGTCCGACTGGCAATAACGGCTCGGATAGATGTAGGTTAACGCTTCTGGCGGCAGGTCGAAGATCGGCATTTCGATCAGATTGGCCGTGCTTTCGACATGGTGTTCAATATCCACGGTGGCATCGTAGCGCACATTCAATGGACCGTTGGTCGCTTCCAGGCGCAGGTAGCGGCTGGCCGTCAGGGGATCGGTGTACATCAGCGGTGCAACCGGCTGGCTGATGTTGAGGACCTCCGAGACGATGGTCTGGCGCGCCGTGTTCGCCGCCTGAATGTTAAAAATGAAATCGCTGGTGCGATCGTAGACCTGATAATTCAGTTCGATGGAAAACTTGAGCCTGACCATATTATTCAATCTTTCGTATTGATGATGCAGCGGGATGAATTTGTCCGCTTCGTTGCGGCATGCAAGGGGAATCTACCAATATGGACATGAACCAGCGACAAACGTTGCAGCAGATCTTGTGCCGTAGCGAAAAGCGATTGATTGCGACAAACCCGCACTTTCAAAGCGTGGATATTTGTTCAACTTTTGGCCATTATCGCTGCTGCAAAATTGTCATTCTGTGCGATAACCAACATACGGGCGGGATTGGCATGGGGGCAAGCGGATTTTCCGCTATTGTGGCTGGTGCGGGTACAGATACTGCTTGTTAAGAAACAACATCGTCTTCCCAAATTGGGTTTGCAGCGCGCTAACGTGCCGCATTCAGCAACTATTAGAAAGGTTTTTCCATGGCGATTCGAGTCGCGCTTCATCACAAGACCAGCTATCGATACGATCGTCTGGTCAACCTGGCGCCGCATGAAGTGCGGTTGCGTCCGGCGGCCCATGCGCGCACGCCGATTTTGTCCTACTCGCTTAAAGTCTTGCCTCAGCAGCATTTTCTGAACTGGCAGCAGGACCCGTACGGCAACTACATCGCGCGTATCGTGTTCCCGGAACGCACGCGGGAACTGGACTTCACAGTTGATCTGGTGGCCGACATGACGGTCATCAATCCCTTTGATTTTTTCGTCGAAAAATACGCCGAAACCTATCCGTTTGCGTATACCGACCAGTTGACTTTCGAGCTGGGTGCTTACCTGAAAACCGATCCGGCCGGACCGTTGCAGCTGGACTGGCTCGAGCGCGCGCGGCGCGAACTGGCCGACAAGCGCATGGGCATCGGTGACTTTCTGGTTGCACTCAACCAGCGCCTGCAGCGCGACATCAGCTATCTGGTCCGCATGGAGCCCGGCGTGCAGACGCCCGAAGACACGCTGGCGATGCGCTCCGGCTCTTGCCGCGACAGCGGCTGGCTGCTGGTGCAGATCCTGCGTCACCTGGGACTGGCCGCGCGCTTCGTTTCCGGTTATCTGATCCAGCTGACAGCCGACGTCAAGTCGCTTGACGGCCCCAGCGGCACCGCGGTCGATTTTACCGATTTGCATGCATGGGCTGAAGTGTATGTGCCGGGCGCCGGCTGGATCGGACTCGATCCGACTTCCGGCATGCTCACCGGCGAAGGTCATATCCCGTTGGCCTGCACCGCAGTGCCATCGTCGGCGGCGCCGGTATCGGGCCTGGCCGACATTGCCAATGTCGAATTCGAACATGTGATGACGATTACCCGCATCCATGAAGATCCGCGCGTGACCATGCCTTTTTCCGAAGCCGACTGGCTGCGCATCGACCGTCTCGGCCAGCAAGTCGATGCCGATCTCGAAAAACAGGATGTGCGACTGACCCAGGGTGGCGAGCCGACCTTCGTGTCGATCGACGACATGGACGGCCCGGAATGGAATACGCTCGCGCACGGCGACAAGAAACGCGAACTGGCCGGCCAGCTGGCGCTGCGGCTGAAAGCGCATTTTGCACCCGGCGGCATGCTGCATTACGGCCAGGGCAAATGGTACCCGGGGGAGCCGCTGCCACGCTGGGCGCTGAACATGTTCTGGCGCGTCGATGGCGTGCCGATCTGGCGCAACGAAGCATTATTTTCCACCGACGACAGCAAGGAAGGCTACGGCGCCGACCAGGCACGCCAGTTCGCCCTGGCGCTGGTGGCCCGCTTGCGGGTACATCCCGCGGCGCTGATTGCGGCGCATGAAGACGTGCTGCAACTGGCGCAACTGGAACAGCGCCTGCCGGCCAATCTCGATCCGCTCAAAGCCGACCTGTCCTCGCCGGCCGAGCGCGTGCGTCTGGCGCGCCTGCTGGAAAGCGGCCTGGGCGATGTGGTCGGCTATGTGCTGCCACTGGAGCCGGCGCCGCCGGTCGGCACATCCGCGCATGGCAAGGTGCGCCAGCCCGGCAGCAGCGACTGGCTGACGAGCAAATGGCCCTTGCGGCGCGAGCACCTGTATCTGATCGGCGGCGATTCGCCGCTGGGCTTGCGCTTGCCGCTCGACACGCTGCCATGGAAACTGCCGGACGACATGGAACCGGAATTCGACGTCGATCCATTCGCCCCGCGCGCGGCGCTTGCCAAACCACCCGCAGCGGCGCCAGAACCTACGCAAGAAGGCGTCGAGCCGGAAGAACAGCCGTCGCCGCTCGACGTGATTCATACCGCGTTGTGCGTGCAGGTACGGCAGGGCCGGCTGCATGTATTCATGCCGCCGGTCAAACGCATCGAGGATTACCTGGCGCTGGTGACCGTGATAGAGGATACGACCGCCGCATTGGGCATGAAATTGTGGCTAGAAGGCTATGCGCCGCCACGCGACCCGCGCGTCAAGATGCTCAGCGTGACGCCGGACCCGGGCGTCATCGAAGTCAATATCCATCCGTCGTCGACCTGGACCGAACTGGTCAGCAAGACCACGCTGCTGTATGCCGAGGCGCGGCAAGCCCGGCTCGGCACCGAAAAATTCATGCTCGACGGTCGCCACACTGGCACCGGTGGTGGCAACCATGCCACGCTCGGCGGTGCCACCGTCGAGGACAGCCCGATGCTGCGCCGGCCCGATGTGCTCAAAAGCCTGATTCTGTACTGGCAAAATCATCCGGCGTTGTCGTACCTGTTTTCCGGCACCTTTATCGGGCCGACCAGCCAGGCGCCGCGGGTCGACGAAGCGCGCGACGATAACCTGTACGAACTGGCAATCGCGTTCCAGCAAATGGACAAGATGCTGCCGGAAACCGAAGTCGGCGAGCGGCCGTGGCTGATCGACCGCCTGTTGCGCAATCTGCTGGTGGACCTGACCGGCAACACGCATCGATCGGAATTTTCGATCGACAAGCTGTATTCACCGGATGGCCCGACCGGACGCCTGGGACTGGTCGAGTTCCGCGCTTTCGAGATGCCGCCGCACGAGCGCATGAGCTTGCTGCAGATGCTGTTGCTGCGCGCGCTGGTGGCGCGCTTCTGGCGCGAACCGTATCAAGGCAAGCTCATTCGCTGGGGCACCGAATTGCACGACCGCTGGATGCTGCCGCATTTCGTCACGCAAGATATCCGCGACGTGGTGCAGGATCTGCGCACCGCCGGTTATGCCTTCGAGGAAAGCTGGTTCGAGCCGTTCGTCGAATTCCGCTTTCCGCGCTACGGCACGGTGGCGTATCACGGCATCGAACTCGAACTGCGGCAAGCTATCGAACCCTGGAACGTGCTGGGCGAGGAAGTCAGTAGCGGCAGCACGGCGCGCTATGTCGATTCGTCGGTGGAACGGATGCAACTGCGCGTGCGCGGCATGATCGACGGCCGCCATGTGGTTACCTGTAACGGCCGGCCGTTGCCACTGGCGCCGACTGGCGTAGCGGGCGAGTTCGTTGCCGGCGTGCGTTTTCGGGCATGGAATCCATGGTCGGCGCTGCATCCGACCATCGGCGTGCAGGCGCCTCTGACCTTCGATCTGATCGACACCTGGAGCGGCCGCGCCATTGGCGGCTGCATGTATCATGTGGTGCATCCGGGCGGCCGCAGTTACGAGGGTTTTCCAGTCAATGCCAACGAAGCCGAAGCACGCCGGTTCGCGCGCTTCTGGGGTCATGGACATACGCCGGGACCGATCGATGTCAAGCCAGAAGCGCTGAATCCGGCGTTTCCGTTTACGCTCGACCTGCGCTGGCAGCCTTGAAGAAAAATTCCACTGTGCCGACCGTCCGGTTTCCTCCCTCGCAAGGGGCGGAAACCGGGCGGGGTTCGTCAGCATCGTTGTGTACTTTGCCCGTGTGTTACCGCAAAACCTGAGAATCCGATATTCCCACCATGATCAACCCATTGCTGGCGCACTACCCCGTTGCCGAAGGACGTTACGACGAAATGTTCGATAGCGCCATGCAAGTGCGTCCGCACTGGCGCGCAGTGTTCGATCAACTCAACAATGCCACACCCGATCTGATGCGCGAGCGCGTCGACGCAGTCGAACGCCAGGTCCGCGAAAACGGTGTGACCTACAACATTTATGCCGATCCAAAGGGCGAAAAACGGCCATGGGACTTGAACGTGGTGCCATTGATCCTGCCGCCGGCCGAATGGGCTGGCATCGAAGCTGCCGTAATCCAGCGCGCCACCCTGCTCAATCAGATCCTCGGAGACGTCTATGGTGAGCAGAAAATGCTGGCCGAGGGCTTGCTGCCGGCGGCGCTGATCCATGGCAATGCAGGATTCCTGCGACCTTGCCACGGTATCCGCCAGAGCGACAACGTGGCGCTCCATTTTTATGCCGTCGATCTGGCGCGCGCACCGAACGGCCGCTGGTGGGTGGTGGCCGACCGCACGCAGGCACCCTCCGGTGCCGGCTACGCGCTGGAAAACCGGATCGTTATTTCACGTGCATTTCCCGAGCTGTTTCGCGACCTGAAAGTCGAACACATCGGCCATTTCTTTTCGACGCTGCGTGACAGCCTGTCGCACTGGGGCCGTATCTGCGCTACCCATCGCGGCGATGGCGATAGCGAAAGTGACAACCCGACCCTGCGCGACGGCGAACAACCACTGATCGTGCTGCTGACACCGGGGCCGTACAACGAAACCTATTACGAACAGACCTATCTGGCACGGTATCTCGGCTATCCGCTGGTCGAGGGCAAGGACCTGACCGTGCGCAACGGCCTGGTGTGGCTGAAGACCATTTCGGGTCCGCAAAGGGTGCATGTCATCCTGCGCCGTGTCGACGATGATTTTTGTGATCCGCTGGAATTGCGCTCGGAGTCGGCACTGGGCGTGGTGGGTCTGACCGAGGCCGCGCGGCGCGGCACGGTGCTGATCGCCAATGGGTTGGGGTCCAACCTGTTGGAGTCCGGTGCGCTGCTGGGCTTCCTGCCAGCCCTCAGTCGCCGCTTGCTGAATGAACCTTTGAAAATGCCCTCGGTGGCGACCTGGTGGTGCGGCGAACCGGCGGCGCTGTTCGATGTGATTTCCCGCCTCGACAACCTGGTCCTGAAGCCGGCTTTTCCACAGCTGCGTCAGTTCCCGGTCTTCGGCAAGGATCTGGACGCAAAGTCGCGTGCCAGATTCATCGATGAGCTGCGGGCGCAGCCGCAAAACTATGTCGCACAAGAGATGGTCCGCATCTCGCAGGCACCGGTCTGGAACGCCGGCCAGCAACCGGGCCTCAATGCAGCGGCGGTCGGCCTGCGCGTGTTCGCTTGTGCCACACCGAACGGCTATGTAGTGATGCCGGGTGGACTGGCGCGGGTAGCGACCGGGCTGGACGCGCGCGTCATCACGATGCAGCGCGGCGGCGCCAGCAAGGATACCTGGGTGCAGACCACCGGCAAGGTCAATACGCTCAGCCTGCTGTCACGCACTACTACCAGCCGCGAGCTGGTGCGCGGCGATACGCACCTGTCGAGCCGGCTGGTCGAGAACCTGTTCTGGTTCGGCCGTTATGCAGAACGAAGCGACAACATGGCGCGCCTGATGCGCATCGCGCTCGATTTCCTGTTGAACGTCTCGCCCGAATACCGCGGCGGCGAATGGCCGACGATCCAGGCATTGTGCCAGTGGTTCAACCTGATCCAGAACAAGGACGACGACGAGACCGTAGCCGTCAAGCCGGTGCTGATGCTGACCGATGCCGAAATCGAGTTCGAACTATTGCATGCTGTTGTGGCGAAGGACGTACCCGGCCTGGCGAGCAATCTGCAACAGCTCTACAACGTCTCATGCAACTTGCGCGAACGACTGTCGATCGACAACTGGCGTACCCTCAACCATGTGATCCAGAAGCTCACCGGCGAAGAGCGACAGCCGTCCCTGGCCGACGCCATCACGATACTGGACGACGCGACCAGTTCGCTGATGACGATGTCCGGTTTTGCGCTCGACGGCATGACGCGCGATCACGGCTGGCGCTTTTTGTCGATCGGGCGCCGGTTGGAACGACTGCAGTTCTTGTGCACGGTCTTGCAGCATGCGCTGAAGATGCCACCGGCCAGTAGTCTCGACTGGCTGCTGGAACTGTCCGACAGCATCGTCACCTACCGCTCGCGCTACATGGCGCAGCCGGAATGGCTGCCGGTGCTCGATCTGCTGATACTCGACGACAGCAATCCGCGCTCGATCGTGTTCCAGCTCGAAGGCGTGCTGAAATACCTGCAAAAGCTGTCACTGAAATACGGCCCGTGCGGCGAAGAAATTTTCGTGCCGCTGCTGGCCCAATTGCAGGCAATCGACCCCGACCGCGACCTGCATTTTGCCAGCGAAAAATTGCTGAGCCTGTTGCGTGATCTTAATATTGCCAGTTTCGCCGTGTCGGACCATATCGGCCTGCGGTTTTTCAGCTACACCGGCGACATCAACCATGGTACCTTCGCAGCATGAACGGCCTGCACGACAGCATGACGACGGATAATCGCATCCATTACCGCGTGCAGCACGAAACACATTACCAGTACCAGCGCACGGTGACGCTGTCGCAACAGTTCCTGCACATGACGCCACGTTCGTTCGGTTTCCAGCAAACGCTGTCGCATCGGATCGACATCGATCCCGACACGCAGGATTGGTCCAACCGCGTCGACTATTTTGGTAACGCAACCAAGAACATCACGCTGTCAACCCCCCATCGCACCTTGCTGGTCAAGGCCGATTCAATGGTGGCGCTGACGCCCCGTCCAACCGCAGCCGACATCAGCGGCTCGATGGCATGGGAAGGATTACGCACCAGCCTGCGTCATTCGGCCAGCGCCAATACGCTGGAGCCGTACCAGTTTTTGTACGAATCGCCGCACGTCGCCGGCAATGCCCGGCTGGCGCAGTATGCTGCCCCGAGCTTCGCGGCCGGGACGCCGGTGCTCGACGGCGCTTTCGACCTGACCTGCCGCATCTATCAGGACTTCGAGTTCGATGCGTCGGCCACTACCATCTCGACGCCGCTCATCGAGGTGCTGGAATTGCGGCGCGGAGTGTGTCAGGATTTTGCCCATCTGATGATCGGCTGCCTGCGCACGCTGGGCCTGGCGTGCCGTTATGTCAGTGGCTATATCCTGACCATGCCGCCTGCCGGCCAGCCGCGGCTAGTAGGCGCCGACGCCTCGCATGCGTGGGTATCGGTCTATTGTCCGGAATACGGCTGGGTCGATTTCGATCCGACCAACCGCTGCCTGGTGCAGTCCGAACACATCACGCTCGGATGGGGACGCGACTTCAGCGATGTCACGCCGATGCGTGGCATCGTGCTGGGCGGCGGCGAGCAGGATCTGGATGTGCGCGTGACAGTGACGCCGGTGACCGCCGAGGAAGCGGCGCGCCGCACGTATGGCGCGTTGTTTTAAAAAAGATTGCAAGAACGCCGGCCGGTCGATGCCATTAATACCGACGCGGCACGCGTTAATTCAAGGAGTTTTTTGTGTGGATACGAACCAGTTGTAAGATGACCTTTTCGGTGGAAATTCCGACGCCCTTCATCCTGATGTTGCGCCCGCGCAGTAATGCCCGGCAATGGGTGGCACGTGAGAGTTACCTGATCCAGCCGAGCGTGACGGTTACCGAATTTTCCGACAACTACGGCAACCTGTGCCAGCGCCTGATCGCACCGCCGGGCGATTTCCTGATCCGCACGACTGCCGACATCCAGACGGTCGACAATTTGGCGCCCGCCATCGGCGCGCCGTTCGAGGAAGTGCAGAATCTGCCCCATGCTGTGTTGACCTACCTGCTGCCCAGCCGCTATTGCGAGTCCGACCGCTTCATCAATCTGGCACTCGAAATCGTCGCTGACGTCGCGCCCGGTTACGATCAGGTGGCGTGCATCACGGAATGGATACGACAAAATATCGCGTTCAATCCCGACTCGATACACTTTCAGATGTCGGCTGTGGACGTCAACCAGCGCCGCGAAGGCGTCTGCCGCGAACTGGCGCATCTTGGTATCGCCCTATGCCGCGCCTTGTGCATACCGGCGCGCATGGCGGTGGGCTACCTGCACGGACTGGAGCCGATGGATTTTCATGCCTGGTTCGAGGCTTATGTGGGCGGCACCTGGCATACCTTCGATCCCACTCAGCCCGACCTGCGTGGCGCACGTGTGACAGTCGCGCATGGACACGATGCTGCCGACGTGGCGATTTTCAACCAGTTCGGACCGGGCCTCAGTCCAACCTCGATGACGGTAACGGTCGAACTGCTCGATGAAGCGCCGTTTTGAACAACGTTTACTGACCGATGTTCACTGACATGACCACAGCGAGCCAACCATGAAACTGACTTATTGGGTAGCGGCCAATCTGAAGGCCGATCGTGCGCATGCGATCGTCGCACGCACCAAGCATGACTGCGAGCAGAAGGTGATTGCCTATGGCGCACCCGACGAATATGCGCCGCCCGTGAAGAAGTCGTTGCTGTACACCGATGCGTTCGATCTGTTCGAAATGGCGACCGGCACCGATGGTGGGCGGGGCATGGGCTAGTAGGTGCGCAGACCGGTGCAACGGAAGTGGCGGCTCCGGTGTACCACGATGCAATTCTGCGATGCGCGCGGCAGGCTCCCCGCATGATAGGGATCGTGATGCCACCACGTTCAATCCCTTGCGAGTCCCCACTCAGCTCTGCGCGTTGCCATTTCAGGAGCATGCAGTTCAGGCAATCGCCGGTCCAACTTACCGGATAGTCGATAGAATGCGCTTGGGGAAATTTCCCGTCCGGCTTATCGGTTTCTCAGCCTTATGCACTGCGTTCACGCCACAGGCATCGGAAGCCACGCGAATCCTTGATTTACATTTAAAATCACAACGAATCTGAAGGGCATCGCGGAGATGGGGGGGGGAACAACTTCACAACGGGCTGCTCGATGTTGCAACAGCGATGAGGGCTAATTCAGATTTAGAAGAATTTAAAAACCAAAAACCCCGTGATCGTTTCCAATCACGGGGTTGTATTTGGTGCCGGCTGCCGGAATCGAACTGGCCACCTGATGATTACAAGTCAACTGCTCTACCAAATGAGCTAAGCCGGCGAAAACTTGAAGGTCGTATTCTATATTATTTAATGCGGGTCAGGGTAGGTTTTCCGCCCTTTTTT
>JACMQD010000496.1 GCA_014377155.1 Herminiimonas sp. | reverse complement strand
TTAGGCCGTCGCCTTGTTTTCCTTGACGTCCCAGCCCATTTGACTTTCCGCGCCCTTGCCGCCTTGCGAAGTCTGTACCCAGTAGTGCTGTTCCACCTTCGATGACTGGAAGGAGTAGTTGGTCTGTACTTGCTCGCTGCTGCCGCCGCTGAACTGTACCGACGTTACCAGTACATCTTTCAGAATGATGGTCGAATATTCGATCTGTGATCCACCCGCCTTGCAGATGGATACCTTGACTTCACCCAGATGCTTGCCCGATGAACAGTGTTTCAAAATCGCGGGAGTTGCCTTGTCCATTGCCGTCGAAACGTGCAAATCGTTAAAGCTGACTTTCCCGGATCCGCCGCCACCGCCGCCAGCCATCGTTCCCGTCTGGGTTGCACCCCAGGAATAGGAATGAATATCGATCCAATCTTTGTGATTTGCGTCAGCAGACTCGCCTGAAGCACCTTCTACCTTCAGGAACATATCAATTGCCATATTGCACCTCAAATTGTTTATTAATAAAGTATCAAGAACTGCAGAACGAAGGTTATCGAAATATTGTAACTTTGGCTACAATTTGGCGGGATTTAGTTGTAAAAATAATAATTTAATATAAAGTGTCGCGTGTTATCAAAAAATACATTAATCGTTGCATACTCTTGGGTCGAGTCTTCAATTTCGATTCGGGGCCGAGCGTATTTGCTTGGTTGCACCTTCTTCGGGACAGGACGATGAACATTGAACGCTGGACCGCAGCCCTATCGGCGCAGTCGCCTTGCGGTGAGGATCTGGAATATGACGAGCAGTTCATGGCGCTCGCCCGTGCCGTAGTCGGCAAGCCCGAGCAGCAGTACGGCGACACCGTTATTGCTGCGGAAAAGCCCGATTGGCGCGAGGTCGAGCGCGTTGCCGATGAATTGATGATGCGTACCAAAGACGTTCGGGTATGCGTGCTGCTAATTCGTGCGCTTACCCAGAACCAAGGTGCGCCCGGGCTGGCCGCCGGCCTCGGCGCCATGCATGCATTGTTGAAGCAGCATTGGGACGACATCCATCCACGGTTGCGGCTCGAAGGTGAGGATGACCCTTATATGCGGATCAGCGCTATCGCAGAACTGGCCCACGTTCCCGGACTGATCCGCGACATTCGTCATGTGGTTCTGATCAAAACCCCGATCGGGCCGATTTTGGTCAAAGAAGCAGAAAACGTGCTCGAAAACGGATTGTCGGAGAGCGGCGTAAGTCGTCAACAGCTGCTTGGACTTGCCGGCGATGCATGGCGCGAATCGCAGCCTTCGCTGCTCGGATTCAATGAAGCCCGTGTGATGCTCGGACTCATTGCAACCCTGTGTACCGAAAAATTTGGCGAGCGGCAATCCCCCGATCTCTCTCCCTTGACGTCATTACTGGCGAGGCTGACGGCAGTATTGCCGCGCGCACCAGTGGCCGATCATGAGTCCGAAACGCTGGCGGCGGTTCGACCAGCACCTTGGCTCGGCGTCGCAAAGGCGCAGCAACTCGGCGATATTGACCAAATCAGCCAGATCAGTTGTCGGCAAGATGTAATACGCGTGCTAGATGCCGCATGCCGATATCTCGAAGAAAACGAACCAAGCAACCCTGCGCCGTTACTCATCAAGCGCGCGCAACGTTTGATGACGCTCGATTTCCTGGAAATCATGATGGATCTGGCACCCGACAGTCTCGGTCAGGTCAGTCTGGTTACCGGCACGCGCCCGAATTAAACACGCTCTATCCACGCTACCACCACGCCAGACCATCTGGATCGCAGTCGAATCAAGGAGAATTGCATGACAAAAGCAGGTCGCAGCAGTCAAAAATTTATCGCTCGTAACCGCGCCCCGCGCGTGCAGATCGAATATGACGTCGAAATCTACGGCTCCGAAAAAAAGATTCAACTGCCATTCGTCATGGGTGTGATGGCAGACCTTGCGGGCAAGCAGATCGAGCCCCAACCCGAGGTTGCTGATCGCAAGTTTCTGGAATTCGACATCGATAATTTTGATAGCCGCATGAAGTCGATGAAGCCGCGTGTTGCCTTCCAAGTTGCCAACACATTGACCGGCGACGGCAATCTCAGCATCGATATCACCTTTGAAAACATGGACGATTTTTCGCCGGCGGCAATTGCAAAGAACGTCGCTCCCTTGAACAAATTGCTCGAAGCGCGCACCCAGCTGTCGAACTTGCTGTCCTACATGGATGGCAAGAATGGTGCGGAAGAACTTATCGTCAAAGTCTTGAACGATCCGGCTTTGCTCAAAACGCTGGCGGCGACCCCGCTCGAACCCAAGGCGTCCGATGCGCACACCGGGCCAGCAAACTAAATTTTCAGGGGAGTAGACATAATGAATGCCAATGCAGAAGCCCTTTTGCCACAACCGCTACAGGTCGTCGAAGCAGACGATTTTGCCATGCTACTGCAGCGTGAATTTACACCGAAAACTGACCAGGCACGCGACGCCGTAGAAAGCGCTGTTAAAGTACTGGCCGAAGAGGCCTTGAAGAGCACCCGAGCGATCTCGGGCGATGGCTACGCGGCGATCCAGGCGATCATCGCAGAAATAGACCGCAAGCTGAGCGGTCAAATCAACAACATCCTGCACCACCCAGAGTTGCAGCAAATGGAAAGCGCCTGGCGCGGTCTGCATCATCTGGTCAACAACACCGAAACTGACGAGATGCTCAAGATTCGCGTCATGGCCATTTCCAAGCGCGAACTGCACCGCACGCTCAAGCGCCACAAGGGTATCGGATGGGATCAGAGCCCGCTATTCAAGCGCATCTACGAAGAAGAATACGGCCAGTTCGGCGGTGAGCCGATGGGTTGTCTGGTGGCCGATTTTCATTTCGACCATTGTGCACCGGACGTTGAAATGCTTAGCGAGATGGCGAAAATTTCCGCAGCCGCGCATTGCCCCTTCATCGCAGGCGCTTCGCCAACCGTCATGCAAATGGAAAGCTGGCAGGAACTCGCCAATCCACGCGACCTGTCCAAACTGTTCGTCAATACCGAATATGCGGCTTGGCGCAGCTTTCGCGCATCGGAAGATTCACGCTACATCGGCCTGGCGATGCCGCGATTCCTGGCGCGCATGCCTTACGGCGCGCGTACCAACCCGGTCGACGAATTCGACTTTGAAGAGGACACCGACGGCGCGCTGCACAATAAATACACGTGGGCGAATTCTGCCTATGCCATGGCGGTCAACATCAACCGCTCGTTCAAGGAGTTCGGTTGGTGCACTTCGATCCGGGGTGTCGAGTCAGGTGGCGTGGTGGAAAATCTGCCGACCCATAGTTTCCCGACTGACGATGGTGGCGTCGATATGAAATGCCCGACCGAAATTGCGATCAGCGACCGGCGCGAAGCCGAGCTGGCCAAGAACGGTTTCATGCCGCTTGTACACCGCAAGAATTCGGACCTCGCCGCGTTCATCGGCGCGCAGTCGCTGCAAAAACCCGCGGAGTACGAAGATCCTGATGCCACGGCCAACGCTAATCTGTCAGCGCGCTTGCCGTATCTGTTTGCATGTTGTCGGTTTGCGCATTATCTTAAGTGCATCGTGCGCGACAAAATTGGTTCATTTCAAGAACGTGACGACATGGAACGCTGGCTCAACAGCTGGATCATGAATTATGTCGACGGCGACCCTGCCAACTCCTCGCAGGAAACCAAGGCGCGCAAGCCGCTGGCTGCGGCAGAAGTGCAGGTACTGGAAGTGGAAGACAATCCGGGCTATTACACCTCGAAATTTTTCCTGCGGCCGCATTATCAACTCGAGGGTTTGACTGTGTCCCTGCGACTGGTATCCAAGCTCCCAAGCGTGAAAAACGGTTCCTAACCTGAATGTTTCATAAACTGCCACCGAAGCGTCAGTTTGGTCAATCGAGACTGACGTCAGCGGCAATGGGGATATTGCGGGCGAAACTTCCCCAACCCAAGCGAAGTGGGGATGAGTAAAGCGATGTAAGAGTTGACAGTTGGGTGTAGCGGTCAATTCTCGACAGACCGGACGTGCCCAGGCTAGGACGAGTTGAAGATCTTGGCCGGCGT
>JACMQD010000495.1 GCA_014377155.1 Herminiimonas sp. | reverse complement strand
TTTCGGCGTGCCGTTCCGGCTGCCGAGCCACTGGCTTTGGCCGTTGCCATCGCCGGCGCTTTCGCGTTTTCCGTTTATGTTCCTGCCTTTGCCCAAGCTGTTCCTGACCAGGGCATGGCGCCACTGATCGTGACAGCCACTCGCACGCCAGTCGCTGCCAGCGACGTGCTGGCTGATAACCTCGTCATTACCGCCGACGAAATCGCACGCTTCGGCCAGGGCTCGGTTGCCGATATCCTCCGACAAAAGCGCGGCTTCGAGCTCAGCCGTACCGGTGGCGCCGGTGCGGTCACGTCGATGTTCATTCGCGGCGCCGCCAATAGTCAGTCCGTTGTCCTGATCGATGGCGTTCGTGTCGGGTCGTCGACCTCTGGCGGCGCGGTGTGGGAATCGATTCCTTTGGCTGAAATAGATCGTATCGAAGTCATCTATGGTCCTTTGAGCAGCGTCTACGGTGCCGATGCGATCGGCGGTGTGGTACAGATTTTCACCAAACGCGGCGATGGTGCGCCGCGTGCCACGGTATCGGCCGGAGTCGGCAGCCGTGGCGCGCGCAAGCTCGACGCTGGTATTTCCGGATCGAGCGAGGGCGAGCGTAAACTGCGTTACGCTCTGAGCGCGGCAACCGAACGTGACACTGGCATTTCGGCGTCGAAGCCAGGCGCGGGTTCCTTTACCTACAATCCCGACCGCGATGGCTACCAAAAAGATAGCGCCAGCGGTCAGTTGAGCCTCGAGTGGGCAAAAGGCCATGAAGCGGGCGCGACCTTTCTGCACAGCCGTCTCGATGCACAGTACGACGGCGGTGCCGGTTTCGATCATCGCACCATGGGCGCGCTCAATACTGTCGCCGTCTTTTCACGCGACCAGATTTTGTCCAACTGGTCCAGCATTGCCCAGCTCGCCCAATCTGAAGACAGGGCCGACAGCACGTCGGCGTTCGGTGTCAGCAGTTTCGGCACCAAGCAGACTCATTTGAGCTGGCAAAACAACATCAGCATCGGCAACGACGTGCTGCAATTGCTGGCAGAGCAGCGCGAAGAAAGAGTCGACACGACGACGACCGACCTCAACCGCAAGCGCACCACGGATTCCTTCGCGGCGTCTTACCAGTTGCAGCGCGGCGCGCATCTGGCCAATCTGGCCGTGCGCAACGACCATACCACGCAATACGGCTCCAATACGACCGGCAGCCTGGCCTATGGCTATCGTATTTCGCCGGCATTGCGCGCCAACGCCAGCGTCGGCACCAGCTTCCGGGCGCCCAGCTTCAACGAGCTGTATTTTCCCGGCTTCGGCATCGAATCGAATGCACCTGAACAGGGACGCAATGCCGAAGTCGGCATGGTCTACGAGACAGGTGCAAGCCGCCTGAGCGCAACTTACTATCGCAACCGCATCACGGATTTGCTGGTGTACAGTCCGGTCTGTCCGATCGAACAAGCCACGCATCAATATGGCTGCGCCTACAACATCAACACGGCGCTGCTAACCGGCGTCACCATTGGCGCCAGTCAGGCAATCGGCAACTTCACACTACAAGGTTCGGTCGACCTTCAGGATCCGCAAGACAAAACCACGGGCAAGTTGCTTCCCCGTCGTGCGCAGCAGCATGGCACGGTGAGCGTGTCCTACAAGGCGGGCGCGCTTAACGCCGGCGTCGAAGCGATCCTGTCCGGTCGTCGTTACGATGACGCTGCCAACCGCAACCGTCTCGGCGGCTATGGCTTGCTAAACCTGTATGCCAGTTACGCTTTTGCGCCGGGCTGGTCGGCATTCGGACGCTGGAACAATGTCCTCGACAAGGACTACGAACTGGCACGTAATTACACCACGCCGGGTTCCAATCTGTTTGTCGGCGTACGGTACGGCTACAAGTAAAGGGTGGGGCGAAAATACCGCTACCAAAAGATGAAAGCGCCACGGCCCGCCGCACGTCCAGCGCTCTCTTGCAAGCAGGTGAGGGTGCCAAAATGAATCGTTGGGCGTCTTTTACGTCAATGCTTTTATCCGGGCAAAGCGTGCAGCAGCGCGCGACACTCGTGGTGAGCGCGCTCGCCGCATGCGCCGTCGCGGCCGTGCTGTTTGCCTGCGTGGTCGGCTCGGTGGCATTGCCACTGGCCGATTTGTTCGATGCTTTGGCCGACATGGTGCGGGGCGCGCCATCGACGCTGGCGGCCACGCTGCTCGAGTTGCGGCTGACGCGGGCTTTGTCGGCTTTCGTCATTGGCGGAGCCCTGGCGCTAGCCGGCGTCATGATGCAGGCGCTGCTGCGCAATCCTCTGGCCGATCCTTATGTGCTCGGTGTCTCAGGTGGCGCCGCTGTGGGCGCGTTGGCGGCGATGCTGTACTTTACGGCGATCTGGGCGGTAGATGTGGCGGCCTTCTCCGGCGCCATAATCGTTTCGCTGATTCTTTTCCTGTTGGCGCATCGGGATTTGCGCGGGGGCATTGCCACCGATAGCAATGCGTCGCTGCTGTTGCTGACCGGCGTGATCATCGCCTCTGGCTGTGGCGCGCTGATTACACTGATGCTATCGGTTGCTCCGGACAACCGCCTGCGCGGCATGGTGTTCTGGCTGATCGGTGATCTGTCCGGCACGCAGTTGCGGGTGCTGCCTTTTTTGGTGCTGATCGGCGTGCTGGGGTTTGCGGTTCGCTCAGCACGCTCCATCAACGTTATGGCCATGCATGCCGGTGCGGCGTCGACGCTCGGCATCGATGTCGGTACTTTGCGCAAGCGTCTGTTCTTTTGCGCCGCGCTGCTGACGGCGAGCGCGGTCAGCGGTGGTGGCAGCATCGGTTTCGTCGGCCTGATCGTGCCGCACGCATGCCGTTTCGCGCTCGGTCCCGATCACCGACTGCTGTTGCCTGCGGCGACGCTGGTCGGCGGCATTTTTCTGGTGCTGGCCGATACCTTGGCGCGCAGCGTCATGGCGCCGCAACAGTTGCCTGTCGGCGTGATTACCGCGATCATCGGCGTACCGATCTTCCTGATGCAGTTGCATCATATTCGCAAAAAATGACATGATTAACATCGTTGACCTGCATTTGCAGGTCAAGGGCCGCACACTGCTCGCTGGCCTGAACTTAGCGGTCTTGCCAGGCCAATCCTGGTGCGTCATCGGCCGCAACGGCGCTGGCAAGAGTACTCTGCTGCGCACGCTGGGCGGCTTGCGCGAGCCAGACGCTGGCAGCATCATGCTGCACGGTCGCGCGTTGTCCGATTGGCCGCTGGAAGACATTGCCCGCGAACGTGCTTTCCTGCCGCAGGGCCGTAGCGATGCATTCGGCTATCGGGTTATCGAAACCGTGCTGGCTGCCCGGCATCCCTACCATGCGGCGCGGTATTGGGAATCGCCAGACGACGTGCAAGCGGCCCTGGCAGCACTCGATGCACTCGACGTCGGCGCGCTGGCCGAGCGCGACGTGCGCACGTTGTCGGGCGGCGAGCGGCAGCGCGTGGCGATTGCCGCGGTGCTGGCGCAAGGCACGCCATTATTGCTACTGGACGAACCTGCCAATGCGCTCGACCTGGCGCATCAGGTCAGTGTGATGCACTTGCTGGCGCGCCTGTGCCGCACTGAGAACAAGGCAACGGTGATTGTCAGCCACGATCTCAATCTTGCGCACAGCGTCGC
Source organism: Herminiimonas sp. (assembly GCA_014377155.1). Next base: position 5,553 of record JACMQD010000495.1, on the reverse strand, counting down.
CACCCATGCGCTGTTGCTCATGCCAGAAGGTGCCTGGCATGCCGGTCCTGTCGACGAAGTCATGCAGGCCGATATGCTGAGCGCCTGTCTCGGTCATCCGATCGAAACCGTGCAGCACGGCAGCCGCACGATCTACATTCCCGTCGAGTAGCCGGCGCATGATTGAAGCCGACTAGCATAAAAACATGCGGCAACGCATAAGGCAGCCAGGCCATCAAAAAGCACTGTTATGCGAGAGGCTGTCACCCGTACGCGTTCCACCGCGGCTGCTTGTAACGCATGCCACTATGGCCGGCTGAACTGCGTCCGTATGCTTTCCAGCCTGGTGCGGTTCGTTCCGAAATCCTTGCGGCCCAGGCGCGACGCCGATCGCATATGGATTACGCCGGCGCGTTCATCAAGCAAAAATTCGACATCATCGACAAAGCGAAGCCATCGGGTTTCGTATTCGGCGTTGAGATAATCGGGACGTGCCGTGATCACACGCGCACCGCTCATGCCGGTCACGATCGCTGTCAGTTTGAGAAATGCTGCGTGGCCGTCGCCGGCAAAGGCAAGCGGCGCGATCGCGTGGTCACTGTTGTCGACCGAGGCCTGGCTCGACACTGAATTCTGTTTTCCGGTTTCGGGTGGTTTCAGCATGCGATTAGTCACACCAAGATCGGTCGGACGCCGCCCGCTGAGCAGATGCTGCTGCCCTGCGATCAAAAGTGCCAGCGGCACAATTAGCAGCAATATCGCGATGATGATAGCGGTGGTCATTTTCATGCAGGATCAGCGTTCAATTCGTTCGTCATGGCTTCCTCGGTAGTGACGCTGGTTGTCCCGGCAGGGAGGCCAGGAACTTGCTGGTCGACTGCATGGTCAACTTGGCAGGTACGGTTCGATTGTGCCACATGGACCCGCTCTGCAAATCCCTTATCTCAGTTGCTACATTTCACCATGACTGGAAAATTTTATGCAACAAACTCCATCCATCGACTACGAAAAAATCGCCGCAATCTCGACAAGCACGGGTTTCAGCGGCGAAGCGGTAACGCAGATGTTCGAGGCGATGACGCGCGGCAATGGAACCATGGCGCAGTTCGATCATCCGGAGTTCGGCGGCCATGGTCAATGGATGAAAGGCGGCATGACGATGGTCGCGGTCATGGGCGATGAGCAGATGAAAGACCGCATCAATGCGCTCTGCGTGGCCCTTTCCAGTACGACGTCGTACAGTCCTGGTGACAGCAAAGGGGACCAAGTTCAGCATCAGATGCAAACTGACCATGACGCTGCGCCCCATGCCGATGCGCCAACGGGCACAGCCAGCAAATCGGTAAATTGGTGGCCTGCCAGTTTGTCGTCGCCCGACAGCACCGGCGCGCAAAACGAAACGCGCTATGCCTATTTCAGTGCACAGCACCGGCTGGCGATTCAGACCGGTGGCAAGGTCACCGTATATGACACACTCGACCACGAGATCGGCGGCTTTTCGCAACAGCAGTCGGGAACCGGCTCGATGTCTTTCAGCAGCAACAAAGGCGCGATCGATGTGAGGCAGCTTCCGGTAGTCTCGGTCGATGGTGTGGCGCCAGGCGAGCACGAAAAAACCTAACTGCATCCTGTATGCACTAAGCTACACAATATGTTGTGTAGCCGCAATCGCTGACGCCTTGTTTGTGCAAACTCCTTCGATGTTTTACTATAAGTTCGTTTGTGCAACAATGGAAGCCGCGCCGCGATGCTGCGGCTTTTCTGCGTTTGACGCGCGGACTAATGTGACAGATTATTAATATCCCTCAAGGTCGTAGCAAGGCTGGTCGTCGTACGGTATCTGGTCAAGCCACCGATATGCACGGGCAATCCAACCCGGAGATGCATCATCGGAACGTTTAGTGACCACAAGAATATTCTCAATTTAGTTAGGATATTGTTTGAAACGAGCAATCTGGTATCGTAGCGAGCGAAGTCGGACACATTTCTTGCACAGATACCGGTGCAAAGTGTGACCAACGCGAAGCTGCGCATGTCGATAACAGGTTTGCCCATTTCGATGCTCGGCGAAAGCCAAACAAAGTGCGGTGATCATGCGGATACTCGGCGTGATTCACGGGATTCATCAAGACGTCATTTCGTATCGCATGGCGCCGCTCAGCGTCGCAGTCTAGCCCAGTACAATGACAGATAGCGCCCTCAAAATCGAAAGATCGCTGCGCGAAGAGCATGCACGACTATCGCTGGCAGTCGAAGGCAGTGGCACTGGTATATGGGATCGCAATGTCGTCACCGGCGAAATTCATTACTCGCCAGGCTGGAAAGCATTGTTCGGTTATGAAGCCAATGACATTTCCAACCGTATCGAAGACAGTTACCAGCGCCTGCATCCCGACGACCTGGCGTACGTGCAGTCGTCGATACAGGCCCATTTCGATCGGCAATCAGACAGCTACGTGGTAGAACACCGGCTCCGGTGCAAGGATGGTAGCTACAAGTGGGTGTCAAGCCGCGGCAAGGTGACAGAACGCGACCAGGATGGCCGGGCGCTGCGGATGATCGGCACCACCACCGACGTTACTGCGATACACGAACTGTCCGAAAAGCTACAGAAAAGCGTCGACCTGATCACGAACCTTACCAACGAAGTGCCGGGTTTTCTGTTCCAGTATCGATGCACGCCGAACGGTGATACCGCTTTCTCGTATGCCAGCGAAGGCGTGCGCGACATCTACGAACTCGCGCCCGACCAGATCCTGGCGTGTGCTGCAGTGATCGAAGAACACATTCATGCCGACGATCTTGATAGCTACCGGGCGTCCTTGGCCTCCTCTTCCGCCGGCCTGGTGCCATGGCACCTCGAATATCGCGTGCAATTGCCACGGCAGGGATTGCGCTGGCGTCAAGGCGATGCCCGGCCACGCCGTGTTGCCGATGGCACTGTCGAGTGGCATGGCTTTATTAGCGACGTGACCAAGCGCAAACAGGGCGAGATCGAATTACAAGAATTTGCCACGGTCGATTTTTTGACACGTTTGCCCAACCGTCGCTATTTTATGGAACGCATGGAGAGCGAGTTCCTGCACGTCCAACGCGATGGTGCAACGCGCACGACAGTAATAATGTGCGATCTCGATCACTTCAAGCTGGTCAACGATCGGTTCGGGCATGCCACGGGCGACCGCGTGCTCCAACACTTCGCCAGCATTTTGCAGCAAGCCGTGCGCGCGAACGACACGATCGGTCGGATTGGCGGCGAAGAGTTTGCCGTCGTGGTATCCGACGCGGGCGCTGCCGAAGCGCTGGCCGTGGCTCAGCGCGTACAGCAGTTGATTGCGGAAACGCCACTCATGCAAGAAGGCGAGCTTCTGTCGATTACCGTGAGCATTGGCATTGCGGCGATGAATGCTCGTGACGAGAATGCCGCCGCAGCACTCTCGCGCAGCGACATTGCACTCTACCGCGCCAAAGCACTCGGTCGAAACAGGATCGAGGTCGGCGTCGATTGACGCAGGCCCCAATCTGGATTCATCCAATTTCGCATCCTTTCCGGCATCGCGTTGGTGCGCCGCAAGTCGTTCAGGCGCCAATCCAAGGCAATCCCGCCTTGCACCAACCGGTCACCGTTTTCCGGTGTCCGTCGCCATTCTTGTCGCCTTCGAATCCTTCAAGAATATCGAAACAGTTCTGGTATCCATGTTCGGTCGCCAGTTTGGCTGCATGACGTGACCGCACGCCTGAGCGGCACATGAAAAGCAGCACATCCTCCTTATTCGCCGCCGCGCCCAGTTGCGCGATGAAGTCGGCATTGACTACGCCTCCCGGATAAGTGCTCCACTGAACGGCAGCATGCAAATCATCGGGAATAGCAGCCTGTCCGACCCAGTCGCGCTCGGCGTCGGTCCTTACATCGACCAGCCGTGCCGCACGTTCGCCTACCAGGCGATGGGCCTCAGCAGGTGTCACCGCGCCTGCGTAAGGAAGTTTTTCGTGAATACCACGCTCGCGCGCGGTAGTGAGGATCTGATTAGAAGAAAACATGGCGTTCCTTGTAGAGTGAACAATGCTCGAATTATAGGTTGTGCTGATGACACTGAGCTATTCCCTGATGCGGCGCTGCAACTTGGTGCGAGTTCCTCCGGAAAATTTATGGATCGCACTAAAGAGATGCAAAACATCAAATTCGCACAATCCTGGTGCGTATCACGTTCCAATCAGTTTCTAAGAAAAATGCACGTATTTTGTGCCTTTTTCGACAATCGGGCGTGCGTCGACATGGTGCTACGCTTTTGCATTTCGACTAGTTGATGGCATGGAATCTGCTATCATTTTGCCCTGAGTTGCAGTCGACCGGCAGTTTTGCCAATGCCGAGGCGATCCACATCGTAAGGTCGGCTCACAATCAATTTCCAGTTTTGTACTACTTTGCTCATTTTAGGAGATTCGCATGGCAATGACGGCCGCAGAGGTTTTGAAGATGGTGAAAGACAACGAAGTCAAATTCGTTGATTTTCGCTTCGCTGATACACGAGGCAAAGAACAGCACGTCACCGTGCCGGTTTCACATTTCGACATCGATAAATTCGAATCCGGCCATGCCTTCGACGGTTCGTCGATTGCCGGCTGGAAGGGAATTGAAGCATCCGACATGCTCTTGATGCCCGATCCGAATACTGCCAATATCGATCCGTTCATGGAAGAGACGACATTGTTCATGCAGTGCGACGTGATCGAACCGTCTGACGGAAAAGGTTACGACCGCGATCCGCGTTCGATCGCCAAACGTGCAGAAGCCTACCTTAAGTCGTCCGGTCTGGGCGACACTGCCTATTTCGGTCCTGAGCCCGAGTTCTTCATTTTCGACGGCGTGCGCTGGAAAATCGACATGTCCGGCTGTTTCGTCAAGATCGATTCCGACGAAGCATCATGGTCGACCGATGCCACGCCCGAAGGCGGCAATAGCGGCCATCGTCCAACCGTCAAAGGCGGCTATTTCCCAGTCCCTCCAGTCGACAGTTTTCAGGACATGCGTTCGGAAATGTGCCTGATTCTCGAATCGCTCGGCATCCCGGTCGAAGTGCATCACCACGAAGTCGCTGGCGCCGGCCAGAATGAAATCGGCACACGATTCTCGACATTGGTCGAGCGTGCCGACTGGACCCAAAATTTGAAATATGTGGTCTGGAACGTCGCGCACACGTACGGCAAGACAGCGACGTTCATGCCAAAACCTATCGTTGGCGACAACGGTTCGGGCATGCACGTGCATCAGTCTGTATGGAAAGATGGCAAGAACCTGTTTGCCGGCGACGGCTATGCCGGCTTGTCGGAGTTCGCATTGTTCTACATCGGCGGCATCATCAAGCATGCCAAGGCGCTCAACGCGATCACCAACCCAGGTACCAACTCCTACAAGCGACTGGTTCCGGGCTACGAAGCACCGGTCAAACTGGCGTATTCGGCGCGTAATCGCTCAGCGTCGATTCGCATCCCGCATGTGCCGAACCCGAAGGGCCGTCGTATCGAGACCCGCTTCCCTGATCCGCTGGCCAATCCGTACCTGTGCTTTGCCGC
>JACMQD010000494.1 GCA_014377155.1 Herminiimonas sp. | reverse complement strand
TTCTCGCCTTCCCAATGATCATCCTCGCACTTGCCATCATCGCTGCATTGGGGCCGGAACTGCGCAATGCCATTATTGCGATTTCCGTCGTCAACATTCCTGGCTTTGCGCGTCTGGTTCGTAGCCAGGTTCTCTCAGTACGCGAATTGGAATTTGTTCAGGCCGCCAAGGCAATCGGACAGCACGACATAGGCATCATGCTGCGCCACATATGGCCAGCCGTTAGTGGCAACGTAATTGTCTACTCGTCACTGAAAGCATCGACGGCACTGATTACCGAAAGCGCGCTGGCGTTTCTGGGCCTCGGCGCGCAGCCCCCGACGCCGACCTGGGGGACGATGCTATCGACGTCGACCGGCTATTGGGATGCATGGTGGATGGGTGTTTTTCCGGGCGCTGCAATCTTCCTGTCGGTACTGGCAATGAACTTCCTCGGCGACGGACTGCGTGACGTATTTGATTCACGTATCCAGACGACCTGATATCCCCTCTCCATTCGCAAATACGCTGATTTATTTAAAATATGACTTTCAAAAAAATCCTGATTACTGGCGCTGCAGGTCGGGTTGCGCAAGCATTGCGACGCGGCTTTGGTGACCGTCTTGGTGAACTGCGTCTGACCGATATTGCAACTGTCCCGCAACTCGCCGCGCATGAACAATTCGTCGCGGCCGATCTGACCAACCCAGATCATATCGCCGGATTGTGCGATGACATAGATGCCATTATCCATCTGGCCGGCACGCCCAACGCCAAAGACTGGGCCACTACGAACCGGCTAAATATCGAAGTATCGCAGCGACTGTTTGATACCGCCTACAAAGCCGGTATCAAACGCATCGTTTATGCCAGTTCGATCCACGTATTCGGCATGTACAAACTCGGAAATGCGTTGCATGCCGATTTGCCGCCGCGTCCTGATGGTTACTATGGCATCAGCAAAGTTTTCGGAGAAGCGGCGCTACGCTATCACGCAGACAAGCACGACATCACTGGCGTGTCAGTGCGCATCGGTAGCTTCCGTCCGGTGCCTGGCAATGTCCGAGAACTCGCAACCTGGCTCAGCCCGGACGACTGCGTCAGTCTGTTCGAGCGTGCTCTCGTTGCACCGGTCCAAGGCTATTTTGATCCGTTAGGTTTTTCAGCGAATACGCGGCTCAAGATAAATGATTTGAACTGGAACGCCCTTGGATATGAGCCGATCGACGATGGCGAGCTATACGCGGATGACATGGCGGTGCCGACCGAGGAAGAAATTCGGATGTGGCGTTTGCTCGGTGCGCATATGACTGGGCCAGAATATTGATTTTAAAAATCCGATCGCGTTGCGGCGCGAATGGTTGAATGCAGATTTTGGCTCACTGTTGCTTAATTCCCTACTGTCAAATTAACGATCATAGTCGGAGCGGAGTCCAGTTAGCAATGGAGGCAACAGTTCGAATAAATTTCGCGATATTGTTATTTCGTAAGCAGTCAGGGTGGTTGTGATGCGGATAATTATTGAGGGCATTGTCAGGTTAAATCGCGATCCGGTGCGATGAGACCATGAACAAACCAAAGCCGCTCTATCATCGCCGGCGATTTCCGTGCGACATCATCAGTCACTGCGTCTGGTTGTATTTCCGTTTCGCCCTGAGCTATCGAGACGTCGAAGAAATCATGGCGGAACGCGGCGTGATTGTCACGTACGAAACCATTCGAGATTGGTCGCAGCGGTTTGGTGGAACATACGCGAAGCGGCTCCAATCTCGGTCCAAACGGCCAGGCGATCCCTGGCATCTCGACGAAGTTTTCCTGTCGATCAATGGCAAGCTGCAATACCTGTGGCGGGCCGTTGATCAAGACGGTGAAGTTGTCGATATCCTGGTCCAACCGCGCCGGGACAAACAAGCCGCGAAAAAATACTTTCGCAAATTGTTGAAAGGCTTGCAGTACATACCGCGCGTCATCATCACCGACAAACTCCGCAGCGATGCCGCGGCATTGACCGAGATCATGCCCGATGTCCTGCACCGGCAAGACAAGCGATCGAACAACCGCGCTGAAAATTCGCATCATCCGACGCGCGAACGTGAGCGGCGGATGCGCGGATTCAAATCTGCCGGACACGCTTAACGTTCTTTGCCGAGCTTCGGCGTGATCTCGTCGTTTTTCCGGCCAAGCCGGCATCTGCTGTCGGCCAGGAATTACCGCAGAAATATGCGTGATCGGTTTGCACAATGGTCTGACGTGACCGCTTCCGATTTTGCGTTTCAAATAAATTTTTTGAATCAATACCATTTATTGCACCGGGATTTTCGTTCGCGCTTTTTCAATACTTAACCTGACAGTGCCCACCGATGCGCTACCCATCAATGCCAAGGCTGCGGCGAGCCCTTTCTGACGTGCTTTAGCTGGTCGTCACGTAGATACATTGTTTAAACAAAGCGCTTGACTCTTAAGTTGTTGGTTTATACAATGTATCAACATTATGGAGATTTGAAAATGGAACTATCAGTACAGAAGTGGGGCAACAGCGCGGCAGTGCGCCTGCCGACAGAATTGCTTGGAATGCTCAAGGTTTCTTTAGGCGACAAACTGACCGTGAACGTGCAGACCGATGGCGTGCTGCTTAAAGCCAAGCGGCCTGCATATTCGTTGATCGACCTCGTGGCCCAGTGCGACACTTCCGCGCCCGAGCCGGTCGATATGGCCGCGTGGACGAACGTGAAGCCCGTTGGCCGTGAAGCATGGTAAGGCGCGTCAAGTTTGGACGCGGCGATATCGTATTGGTTAATCTAGACCCGACTAAAGGCCATGAACAACAAGGCGTACGGCCAGCCCTTGTGCTGTCCACCAGCGTTTTTAACGCGTTGGGCGTCGTTCTGGTTGCGCCGATTTCTCAGGGTGGTGACTTTGCGCGGCACGCCGGGTTCGCTGCCCCGCTGAGTGGTTCAGGGACGAAAACGCAGGGCGTTGCATTGGTCAACCAGGTTCGTATGCTTGACCTTGAGGCGCGCGGAGCAAAGCGGGTAGAAACAGCACCCGAATTTGTTGTTGACGATGCCCTCGCGCGTTTGCGTGCCATCACCGATTAAGAGGAAAAATGATGACCAGCACGGTAACGAAAGTGTTTCCAGCAGTCGTCGTGAACGATGGGGATCGCGCTGCCTACAAGGCAATTCAGCTCACTCCTACCGAAGCAGGGTCGTTGATTCAGACGGCCCCAAAACCAGCGCAAAAATAGGCAGGAAAATATAAGCAAGTCGATAAAAACAGTAACCCTTGGAATTGCGCCTGACGCTCGGTGTACTAAAGAAGCTCATGAGTACATTAATCGCGTAGGCGGAGTCGTAATCTCTCGGGCAGAACAATCTTTTAATGCATGTCGTCTCTCGCACAGAGAGTGCGCAAAACCGTGGGATTACGCAGCAAGCGAGATCAAAGGTTCATTCGATGCCGCAGCGTCTGGGTACCATCGTTGAAATTGTCGCCAATACCTGCCATTCAATACGGCGCATCGGATCTGGAGCAACGCGTTCGCGCCGGCCGGCTTCCAGCGCATCTGTTGCTTTTTCACGAATTACTTGCTGATCACGCAGTTCACGGTCGACTCAGCGGTGCCCGACGATATCGGCAGTCCTTCGCGATAGCGGTTCGCGTAGTCACCGAGGAAACGCTCATTGCGGTAAAGGTAGCGTAGCA
>JACMQD010000082.1 GCA_014377155.1 Herminiimonas sp. | reverse complement strand
CCGAAAGTGGCGATCTGTGACACCGCATCCTTGCCGTAGCGGTCCTTGACGTACTGGATCACGCGGTCGCGGCCTTCCTGGCAAAAGTCGATGTCGAAGTCGGGCATCGACACGCGTTCCGGATTGAGGAAGCGCTCGAACAGCAGGTTGTACTGCAACGGATCGAGGTCGGTGATCGACAGCGCATACGCCACCAGCGAACCGGCGCCCGAGCCACGGCCCGGGCCGACCGGCACGCCGTTGTTCTTGGCCCACTGGATGAAATCGGCCACGATCAGGAAATAACCCGGGAAACCCATCTTGATGATGGTGTCGTTCTCGAACTTGAGGCGCGCCTCGTAGCGTGCCCGTTCCTTCTCGCGCTTTTCTTCGTTCGGGTACAACTGCAGCAGACGCAGCTCCAGACCCTTGGTGGTTTCCAGCACCATGAATTCTTCGGTAGTCAGCCCGTCCGGTATCGGAAACTGCGGCAGCTTCGGCTTTCCCAGTTCGAGGATCAGGTTGCAGCGTTTGGCGATCTCGATAGTGTTCAGCATGGCCGCCGGCATGTCGCCGAACAGCTCCGCCATTTCGGCCTGGGTCTTGAAACACTGCTGATCGTTGAAGCGTTTTTGGCGGCGCGGATTGGCGAGGATTTCGCCTTCGGAAATGCAGGTGCGGGCTTCGTGCGCGGTGAATTCCTCGCGCGTCTGGAACTGGATCGGATGGGTCGCTACCACCGGCAGCTGCAGCTTGGCTGCCAGTGCCACGGCCTGGCGCACATACGGCTCCATGTTGGGCTGGCCGGCACGCTGGACTTCGATATAAAAATGATTCTGAAAAATCGACGACCACCGCTGCGCGCAGCGTTCGGCCAGCGCCAGGTTGCCGTTGTCGATGGCGATGCCGATGTCGCCAAACTGCGACCCGGACAACGCGATCAGGCCATTGTTGGTGCCGTCGGCGGTCAGCGCCGCGAGCCACTCGGCGCGCACTTCGGCGCGACCGCGATGCAGGTTGGTCAGCCAGGCCTTGGACAGCAGTTCGCACAGTTGCAGGTAACCAGTGCGATTCTTGACCAGCAACAGCAGCCGCGACGGCTTGTCGCGGTCGTCGTCGTTGGTAATCCAGACATCGGCGCCGACGATCGGCTTGACGCCCTTGCCGCGCGCGGCCTTGTAGAACTTGACCATGCCGAACAGGTTCGACAGATCGGTCATCGCCAGCGCCGGTTGGGCATCCTTGGCAGCAGCCTTGACGACGTCGTCGACCCGTATCAGACCATCGACAACGGAGTATTCGGAATGCAGGCGGAGATGAATAAATTGCGGAGAAGTCATCGCTGTATTTTACCGCCCGGACCTGCTCTTCTGCCGAAAAGAAGCGTAAAAAATGGCTGGACAAATGGTTGCGCGCGTGGCTTCTGCATGATCGAACAATTGTTATCGGCTTGGCAAATCCGGCGAGTCATGCTTGCCCGCCGGGCTCGATATGGCGACGCGCAGCGTTTATAATGGCGTCAAATCAAAGGCTTGCGCAGCGCATCACCGGTGCTGCGCGATGCCCGCTGTTTCATGGCAAGTGCGCTGGGGTCAGTGCACTTGCCCCAACCTGGCAAATCATCCCCATGCACTCCGACACGTACGTCAATATCGCTGCCTATAAATTCATCACCTTCGACGATACTGCCGAGAAGCGCGCAGCGTTTCGCGAGCTGTGCAGTGCGCTCGAACTCAAAGGTACCATAATGCTCAGCCCCGAAGGCATCAACCTGTTCCTGGCCGGACTACGCGAGCCAATCGATCGTTTCCTGACATGGCTGCGCGAGGACCCGCGCTT
>JACMQD010000493.1 GCA_014377155.1 Herminiimonas sp. | reverse complement strand
TGAAAACATGTGGATGATTTTATTGCGCGGCTTGCAGCGCCGCGATCCGGGCTTCGATGGGTGGATGACTCGAAAACAGGGCGAGGAAACCCGGCTTGTCGTTGATGCCGAGTGATGCCATCGCTTGCGGCAGACTGCTGGGTGCAATGCCGCCCAGACGCCCTAGGGCGTTAACCATCGGCTGCGGACTGCCCATCAGTTTGGCCGAACCGGCATCGGCGCGGAATTCGCGATGCCGCGAAAACCACGCGACGATGACCGATGCCGCGATGCCAAAGACGATCTGGCATACCAGCACCGTGACCGTGTAGCCAATGCCGGGACCGTTGCCATTTCCTCTGGATAAAGCTCGATCGACCAGGAACCCCACTACCCGCGACAGGAACACCACGAAGGTGTTGACCACGCCTTGCACCAGCGTCATGGTCACCATGTCGCCATTGGCGACGTGCGCGATCTCGTGGGCCAGCACCGCTTCGACTTCTTCCTTGGTCATGCTTTCGATAAGGCCGGTCGATACCGCCACCAGCGCAGAATTCTTGAAGGCGCCAGTGGCAAAGGCATTGGCCTCGCCGTCGTAAATCGCAACTTCAGGTGTCTTGATACCAGCGCGCTGCGCAAGTCGGGTTACGGTATCGACCAGCCACAGTTCCGTCGATGACGACGGCGCATCGATGACGCGTGCGCCTGTCGACCATTTCGCCATGGGCTTGCTGATCAACAGCGAAATGAACGAACCGGTAAAGCCGACCATTAGAGAAAACACCAACAGCATCGGCAGGTTCAGCCCGGTGCCGGTCAGGAATCGGTCGACGCCGAGCACCGACAAGACGATACTGAGGACGGCCATCACTGCAACATTGGTAAGGATGAAAAGCAGAACCCGCTTCATTGCACTTCTCCAGGAATGTTTGCCAGATCAACATGCGGTCGTTGGATAAAATTTCAAGAGCCAAGACCACGATCGCGAATGAACCTGCCGGATCAAAAACCCCAATCGTGCCACACTGGCACGAGACTTTCCGGCAAGGGAGGAAGCTTGCCGAGGTCGATGCGCGATTCGCCCGGACCGTGAAAGTCGGAACCGCGTGAAGCCAGGAAACCGTAGCTCTTCGCGATTTTGGCGTACTGGCTGTACTGCTCTACTGTATGGCTGCCGGTCATGACCTCGATCGCAGTGCCGCCCCACTGTTTGAATTCGTCGAAAAACGCATCGAAAGCGATGTCGCTGAACTTGTAGCGACCCGGGTGGGCCACTACGGCGGTACCGCCAGCGCCGCGGATCCAAGTAACAGCTTGTTCCAGGGTTGCCCAGCGGTGGGGCACGAAGCCCGGCTTGCCTTCGGTAAGATATTTCCGGAAGACTTCGCCGATATCCGCGCAGACGCCAAGTTCGATAATGTAGCGCGCAAAATGCGTGCGCGAAATCAAGTCGGGATTGCCAACGAAATTGAGTGCGCCTTCGAAAGCGTTCGGAATGCCGACCACTGCCAGTTGGTCTGCCATCTCATGTGCTCGGCGCTCGCGCCCCGAACGCGTCGATTCCAAGCCGGCGATTAACGCCGGGTTGGTTTCATCGATGCGCAGACCGACGATATGGATGGTCTGGCCGGCCCAGGTGATGGAAATTTCGACGCCAGCGATGTACACCATGCCCAGTGCTACCGCGGCGGCGCGCGCTTTGGCAATGCCATCGATTTCGTCGTGATCGGTCAGTGCCCAGACGTTGACACCATTGGCAGCCGCCCGCGCCGCAACCGCAGCAGGCGTGAGCACGCCATCGGAAACATTGGAATGGCAATGAAGGTCGACGTTAAGCATGGGAACCCGGTTGAACTGTCGCGTTGAATTTGCCTGTGATTGTACCGCGCCTGCGATGTCGATGCTGCAGCCGCACATTGCCAGCAGCACGTTGAAATCGTCATAAACACAGCGATGCGCCAATCAAATCGCTCTGACAGGCTATGCGCGGCCCACGCTCATTCAGTGCTGAGGAAATATTCCACCAGCGTCGCCAGCGCTTCGGGTTGATCATGATGCAGCATGTGTCCGGCATCGGCGATCATGTGCGTTGTCACACGCGGAATGAAGGCAATGCGGCGATCGATCTCGATACGTGCTGTCGCCTTCGGCCCCATCCAGCGCCAGACGTCGGTATCCTCCGCCTCGACCCATAGAACCGGTGCTGTAATCGCGTGCCAGCACGCCATCACTTCCTCGACCCGATACAGGATCGGGCTCGACAGCTTGTGCGCAGCGTCACCGAGAATCGCCCACTGCCCATCCGCATTGGGCGCCGACCAGTGGCCCGACAGAAAATTCGCCCGCACATCACTTAGGCGCGGATTGGTTTTTTGCAGCCGCGCCGCCACTGCAGCTTGAGACGGATAGGTCTTCAAGCTTGGCGGCACACGCAACTCGTCGAGCCACTGTGCATACCGACCGGGGGCTTGGTCGCCGCGTGTGACCGGCATGCCGAAACCTTCGAAATTGATCAGCTTGCGAATCCGTTCCGGCCGCACGCCGGCATAAATCGTTACGACATTGCCGCCCATGCTATGACCTAATAGATCAACCTTTTCATTGGCAGAATAATGGTCAAGAATGGCGTCGAGGTCGCCGACATAATCCAGAAACCAATAAGTATCTGCGCCAGAGTCATCGGTCAGGCCGAAACCGCGCCAGTCGGGCGCGATGACATGCCAATCCTTTTGCAGGCAATCGACCATGAACTGGAATGATGCTGAAACATCCATCCAGCCGTGTACCATGAATAGCTTGGGCGCATCTTCGTTGCCCCAATGCCGGACGTGATACTGCAAGCCGCGGACGGTAATGAATTCTGAACGAGATGGTTTCATGAGTGACTTCGTACAGCCTCGACCTGTAATCGGGCATGCAGTAAATTGGCATGGTCAGTTCACGGGCGAGACAGGCGCGCCATGATAACCAGGAAAAATGCAAATAGAACGATCGTGCACTAATTATACCGGAGACAGAATGCAACCAGCCGACAAAGGAAACACACAGGACCAATATGACCGTCTGTATCAGCAATTCCGCTGGCATGTACCTGAGCAGTTCAATATTGCGGACGCGTGTTGCCGTCGTTGGGCCGACGATGCCACCCGCATTGCGATTCACTTCGAGGACGAAAGTGGGCTAACCAGCACGCTGACCTATTCCGCTTTGCAAGAACAATCCGATCGATTGTCCAATGTGCTATCGGAACTGGGTGTACAACGTGGGCAATGCGTTGCCATCATTTTGCCGCAACGTCCCGAAACCGCAGTGTGTCATATCGCGTGTTATCAATCCGGCGCCGTCGCCATGCCGATGTCCATTCTTTTTGGACCCGATGCACTGGAATACCGCTTGCAAAATAGCGATGCGGTGGTCGCTATCGTCGACCAGGCCGGCTTGCAAAACCTTGAAGAAATTCGCGCCCGCTGTCCGATGCTGCAGCATGTCATCGCCATCGATTGTAGCGATGCCGGCACCCTCGACTGGCAGCGCGAAATGGAAAAAGCGTCGACCGATTTCGATCCGGTCGAGACCCGTGCCAGCGATCCGGCGATCCTTATCTATACCAGCGGCACCACGGGCGCACCCAAGGGCGCTTTGCTGCCGCATTCCGCCATCATCGGTAACCTCACCGGCTTCGTTGCGTCGCAAAACTGGTTCCCCATGGACGACGACGTTTTCTGGTCGCCGGCCGACTGGGCGTGGACCGGTGGCTTGATGGACGCTTTATTACCGAGTCTGTATTTCGGCAAGCCGATCGTCGGCTATCGCGGGCGTTTTTCTGCCGACATGGCGTTTTATCTGCTTCAAAAATATGCAGTCACTAACACCTTTCTCTTTCCGACCGCCCTCAAAATGATGATGAAGGCAGTGCCCGCACCGCGCGAAAAATATGCGTTGAAGCTGCGCGCCATCATGAGCGCTGGCGAAGCGGTCGGTGATGCGGTCTTCAATTGGGGCCAGGCGGCCTTGGGTATCACGATCAATGAAATGTTCGGCCAGACCGAGATGAATTACATCGTCGGCAATAGCGCCGAAAAGTGGCCTGCCAAGGGCGGCAGCATGGGCCGTCCCTACCCCGGACACCGCGTCGCGGTGATCGACGACGACGGTGTGATAGCGGCGGCCGGTGCGGTCGGCGAAGTGGCACTCCACCGCACCGATATCCATGGCGATCCTGATCCGATATTTTTCCTGGGCTATTGGAAGAATCCCGAAGCGACAACCGCGAAATTCAGCGGCGATTGGTGCCGCACCGGCGACCTCGCATCAATGGATCGCGACGGTTATCTGTGGTATCAGGGGCGCGCCGATGACATGTTCAAAGCTGCCGGTTATCGGATCGGGCCATCCGAGATCGAAAACTGCCTGGTCAAACATCCCGCCGTCGCCAATGCGGCAGTGGTGCCTAAGCCGGATCCGGAACGTGGCAATATCGTCAAGGCGTTCGTGGTGCTCACGCCAAGCATTGCACGCGGGCAGGCGTCGGACCTGCAACTGATCGCCGAGCTGCAAACGCATGTGCGCGCGCAGCTCGCGCCCTATGAATATCCCAAGGAGATCGAATTCGTCGACGCGCTGCCGATGACCACAACCGGCAAATTGCTGCGACGCGTGTTGCGATTGCAGGAAGAAGAGCGTGCCCGAACGCCCTAGCCACCGAGGCGATAAAACCGGGTAACGTATTCCGGTTTTATATCGTTACGATATTAAGGCTTGGTCGTCGTCGTAGTCGTGGTAGTGGTCGTATCAGTCACCGGTGCAGTGGTCGGATCGGTTTTGGCCGCATTGTTACTTTGTGCATCCTTGGCCGCCTCCTGCATCTTGCCGCCCGCCTTTTGCAATTGCTCGCCGGCTTTTTCCGCAACCTTGTTGATTTGCTCACCAGCCTTGACTGCAGCCTTGTCAATTTGCGCGCCGGCTTTTTCAGCCGGCCCTTTTTCTGCAACCGGGTCCGTTTTCTGGCAGCCCGCAAGCCCCGCCGTCAAAACGACAGACGCCAGCAGCGGTGTAATCAATTTAGTCATTTTCATATTATTTCCTTTTAATTTAAGTGAATGAAGGCGCAATCCGGATTTGGACTTCGTAAATAGGTCCGATTGCCATAAATCCAAGTTGTTTCAATGACTCGATAATCTATCGCAAGTTTCATTATGACGGTGTGCTGCGCTTTTTAACCGAACCGCTGGCGACGCGCGCACCCGGCGACTACACTACGATCAGCGCCTACTTTCACAACAATATACACGATGACAACACTTATCCAATCCGATATCAAGCTGCGTCCGCTCGAACGTAACGATCTGCATTTCGTTCATCAGATTAACAATAACAGCAGCATCATGCGCTATTGGTTCGAGGAGCCCTACGAGGCCTATGTCGAGCTGGTGCAATTGTATGATCGCCATATCCATGATCAGGGTGAACGCCGCTTCATCATCGAAAACAACTCAGGCGACCTGGTTGGTCTGGTCGAAATCGTCGAGATCAACTACATCCATCGACGCGCCGAGTTCCAAATCTTGATCGCGCCTGCCTGGCAGGGGAGAAAATATGCCGAATGCGCAACCAAGCTGGCGATCGACTACGCATTTGGCGTGCTCAACCTGTACAAGCTCTATCTATTCGTCGACAAGGAAAATTACAAGGCCATTCATATCTATAAAAAATGCGGCTTTGCCGTCGAGGGCGAACTGATCGGTGAATTTTTCGTCAACGGTTTTTACCGCGACGCCATCAGGATGTACCGCTTTCAGACCGAATATTTGCGCACACGGGAAGAAAGTCGACTACGCGCCGTGGATCAGGACGCGCAGCCCGACATGTACGATGCGTGACGCCGATCCAGGTTATTTAGCCGCGTTCCAACGCAGCCAGTTCCTGCTCTGAAAACCCGGCAGCCCGGCGCGCCGCGATATTGAACGGCCCGCGAAGTTGCGGCGCTTCATAGTGCGCCGCCAGCGCTGCATAGGTGGCTACCGGCTCGATATCACGCTGTGCGCACAGCCAACCGAACCAGCGGTTGCCGATCGCCACATGACCGATTTCATCGCGCAGAATGATGTCCAAAATCGCCGCTGCGGCATGGTCGCCCGCCTGTGCCAGCTTGGCGCGTACCGGCGGTGACGCGTCGAGACCACGCGCCTCCAGCGTGCGCGGCACGAGCGCGATGCGCGCCAGCACATCGTCGCGGGTTTTCTCGGCCATGTCCCATAAGCTGTCGTGCCCCGGAAAATCACCGTAGGCGAAACCCTGCATGCGTAAATGCATCGCCAGCAGTGAAAAATGCAGTGCTTCCTCGCCTGCCACCAGCAGCCAGTCGGCATAGTAGTCCTGCGGCATGTTCGGGAATCGCCAGAGCGCGTCCAGTGCCAGGTTAATGGCGTTGAACTCGATGTGCGCTAACGCGTGGATCAGCACCGCGCGCCCTTCTACGGTATTCATCGAACGCCGCTTGACCAGCAGAGGCGATACCAGTAATGGCCGGGCGGGACGACCGGGAATCGGCAACGCATCTGCCAGCGACGACTGGGAATCCAGCGACACCTCGCCTTGCAGCCACGACTTCGCCAGGGCCGTGACACCCTCTACCTTTGTGGCTGGATCGGGTTCGGCCAGCCAGCGCAGCGCACTACGGCGCATCTCGACAGCATTGGAAGAATAAGGGTTTGACGATGGATTCATGCGGGCGGCGGTAAAATGATGGTTTAACGCGCAGGGGCGTCCCGACAGGATGACGCTGCGCAATGCGAACCCACATTCTACGGATATCCATGGCCATCTACCAACTTGGCGAACACGCGCCTGAGATCGATCCCACTGCTTTCATTGCGGAATCGGCCAACGTCATCGGCAAGGCCAAAATCGGCGCCCATGCCAGCATCTGGTTCGATGCCACCATACGTGGCGACAATGAGCTGATCACGGTAGGCGACAACAGCAATGTGCAAGAAGGCTGCGTGCTGCACACCGACCCCGGCTGCCCACTGACGATCGGTGCGAATGTCACGGTCGGCCATCTGGCCATGCTGCACGGCTGCACGATCGGCGAAGGATCGCTGATCGGTATTCAGTCGGTCATCCTGAACCGCGTCAAGATCGGCAAAAACTGCTTGGTCGGCGCTGGCGCCCTGATTACCGAAGGCAAGGAATTCCCCGACAATTCGCTGATCATCGGCTCGCCGGCCAAGGCAGTGCGTACCCTCGATGCCGAGTCCATAGCTGCCATGCACGGCAATACTGCCAACTATGTGCTGCGCGCCGAGGATTTCAAAAAAAACCTGAAACGGATTGGATAATGACCGATACCCTACAAAAATTCCTTTTTGAAGAAACACCGGTACGCGGCGAACTGGTCGAACTGTCGGAAACCTGGCGCCAGGTGCAGTCATGCCGCACCTACCCGAAGGCGGTCAAGACACTTCTGGGCGAAATGTTGGCGGCGGCGGCTCTGCTGTCGGCCAACCTAAAGTTCAACGGCTCCATCGTCATGCAAATCCACGGCGACGGCCCGGTGCGGCTGCTGGTTATCGAGTGCGATTCCGATCTGCGCCTGCGCGCCACGGCCAAGATGGCAGAAGATGCGACCATCGGTGACGATGCTACGTTGCCCGAGCTGGTGAACGTGAATGGCCAGGGACGCTTCGTCATCACGCTCGACCCCAAGGACAAGCTGCCCGGCCAACAGCCCTACCAGGGCATCGTGCCACTCGACGGCGACACGGTCGCAACAGTGATCGAAAACTACATGTTGCGCTCTGAGCAGCTCGACACCCGTTTGTGGCTTGCTGCAGACGATAACGTGTCGCGCGGCCTGCTGTTGCAAAAGCTGCCCAATAACGGTGGCAAGACAGTTGCCGTATCCGATGACATCGAGACCTGGGATCGCGCGGTCATGCTGGCGTCCACCTTGCGCAATCAGGAGCTGTTGAGTACCGATATCGACACGTTGATGCGTCGGTTGTTTTGGGAAGAGACCATTCGTGTATTCGATCCGGCGCATCCACACTTCCATTGCACCTGCAATCGCGAAAAAGTCGGCAATATGTTGAAGATGCTCGGCAAACCCGAGGTCGATTCCGCACTCGACGAATTGGGGCTTCTGGCGATTGATTGTGATTTTTGCGGCCAGCACTACGAATTCGATAAAGTCGATTGCGCGCAGTTGTTTGCAGCAGAAACGACTGTCGAGGCGCTGCAGCCACCGAATCCGATCAAACATTGATTACCGTAGCGCGGTCGTGAAGGCTGCGCTTACTCGCCGGTTTTTTGGTGCGATCAGACAACCGACAACTCGTCAAACCGCGTTCGCCAATAAAAAATCGATTCTGGCTGGCACCTCGGTTAAGATTGACGCTCTTTTCTTAAACACCTGCACCAGCATCCATGATCCCTCCACCGCCTGAGGAGAGACCGCAACCGAGCTCTCCGCGCGATCTGTTTTTTTCCTTCACGATTCTCGCTTTACAAGGTTTCGGTGGCGTACTGGCGATCGTTCAGCGCGAGCTGGTCCAAAACAATCGCTGGCTGACGAAGGAAGAATTCATTGAGGAATCCGCCGTGGCCCAGATC
>JACMQD010000492.1 GCA_014377155.1 Herminiimonas sp. | reverse complement strand
TTCCTTTTGCTCGACGCGCGCATCGCTTCCCTTGAAATCGAAACGGGTGGCGATTTCCTTGCCCGCCTGGTCGACAGCATTTTTGACTTCGACGATATTGGCTTCTGATACGACATCAAATGACGGCATGATTGTTTCCTTGGTCTTGTTATGGGTTGTGCGGCAGCGCCAGACGACGCTGCGGGATTTGCCCTTCGTTAAGGCATTTTAACGGACAAAAAACCGGGTGGCTATCGGCTTGCGACTATAATCCTCGGCCATGAGCCTGCCCCTGTCCATCCAGTCCGATTTTTCGCTGCGCACACTGAATACCTTCGGCGTCGAAGCCCGCGCACATGCCTACCTGCAAGTCGATCATGCAGATGTGCTGGCAGCGGTCAGGAATGATCCGGACTTGTGCGCGCTGCCACGTCTGGTTTTGGGCGGCGGCAGCAACATCCTGCTCACCGCAGACTTTGCCGGATTGGTGCTGCACATGCGCTCGACCGGCATTGCCATCATTGGCGAGGATGCCGACGCGGTCCATGTGCGCGCTGCGGCGGGCGAGAATTGGCACGGGCTGGTGCTATGGACACTGGCGCAGGGACTCGCAGGTCTGGAAAACCTGTCGCTAATCCCCGGCAGCGTCGGCGCGTCGCCGATCCAGAACATCGGTGCTTACGGCCTTGAAGTCGCAGAACGTATCCTCAGCCTGCGCATCTTCGATTTCGCCACTGGCAAGGTCGTCGAGATGGCGCGGTTGGCATGCGGCTTTCAGTATCGCGACAGTATTTTCAAGCATGCGTTGCGCGACAGGGCAGTGGTACTCGACGTCACATTCGCATTACCGAAGGTATGGCAGCCCACTCTGGGCTATGCCGAACTGGCGCAAGAGCTCACCGCGAAAATGATCGACCCGCCGAGCGCAAAGGAGGTCAGCAACGCCGTGATCGCGATACGCAGCCGCAAGTTACCGGACCCCGCGGATATCGGCAATGCCGGCAGTTTTTTCAAGAATCCGCTGGTGTCAGCAGCGCAGCGTGACGCGCTGCTGGCCAGCTTTCCGCAACTGGTCAGTCATGTCCAGTCCGACGGCCGTTTCAAGCTCGCGGCGGGCTGGCTGATCGATCAGTGCGGCTGGAAAGGCAAGAGCATCGGTGCGGCCGGCGTCTATGAAAAGCAGGCACTTGTGCTCGTCAATCGCGGCGGCGCAAGCGGCAAGGACATCGCTGCGCTTGCAGAAGCGATTCGGCGCGATGTCCAAAGCCGTTTCGATGTGCTACTTGAGGCTGAACCGATCCAGCTTTGATGACGGCTGGTTGCCGTCGAACAATCGACGTGGCCGGCACGGCTTATCAAACAGTACGTCCGCGACTGATCAAACGAAATGGCACACGTAATCCAGCGTTTCCAACGTCTCGATGTCGAAGCTCGAATTGCCCGGCACATCAAATTTCTGGCCGCCTTCATAGGTGGTCCAGTCGGTCTCGCCGCTCAATCGAATGCGGCATTTGCCGCCATTGAGTTCCATCACTTCCGGTGCGCCGGTATTGAAGGTCAGTGATGACGGAAAGATCACGCCGATGGTTTTGCGGCTGGAATCCGGGAATAGCACGGTATGTGAAACGCATTTGCCGTCGAAATAGATATTGGCTTTCTTGACGACCGAAACCTGGTCGAACTGCGGTGTCTGATCTGACATGTCGTGACTTTCAAGTGAATTAAAAAGGGCCCGTTGCAGTACGGGCCCGATGGTTTTGCAAAGGAAAAATCAGCTACCGCGCTTTTCACGGGCGATCGCGGCAATGCGCATACGCAGTGCATTGAGCTTGATGAAGCCGCCGGCATCGGCCTGGTTGTAGGCGCCGCCGTCCTCGTCGAAGGTCGAAATCTTCATGTCGAACAGCGAGTCGGTCTTGGAGTCGCGCGACACCACGATCACGTTGCCTTTGTAGAGCTTCAGACGCACCCAGCCGTTGACACTGAGTTGCGTGTGATCGATCAGGGTTTGCAGGGCGACGCGTTCGGGCGCCCACCAGTAGCCGTTGTAGATCATCGATGCATAGCGCGGCATCAGGTCGTCTTTCAAGTGGGCCACTTCGCGGTCGAGCGTGATCGATTCGATCGCCCGGTGGGCGCGCAGCATGATGGTGCCACCCGGAGTTTCGTAACAGCCGCGCGACTTCATGCCGACATAGCGGTTTTCGACCAGATCGAGTCGGCCGATGCCATGCTTGCCGCCGAGGCGATTGAGTTCGGTCAGCACTTCGGCCGCCGACAGGCGCTTGCCGTTCAGGGCGACGATATCGCCTTTCTCGTATTCGATGTCGAGGTATTCGGCCTGGTCCGGCGCCGCTTCGGGACTGACAGTCCAGCGCCACATGGCTTCCTCGGCCTCGGCGCTCGGGTTTTCGAGATGGCGGCCTTCGAAGCTGATGTGCAGCAGGTTGGCATCCATCGAATACGGCGCGCCGCCGTTCTTGTGCTTCATGTCGACCGCAATCCCGGCGTCTTCGGCGTACTGCAACAGCTTTTCGCGCGACAGCAGATCCCATTCACGCCACGGCGCGATGATCTTCACGTGGGGCATCAGCGCATAGGCGCCCAGCTCGAAGCGGACCTGATCGTTGCCCTTGCCGGTTGCGCCGTGCGAAATGGTATCGGCACCGGTCTGGCGTGCGATCTCGATCAGGCGCTTGGCGATCAACGGACGCGCGATTGAGGTACCGAGCAGGTATTCGCCTTCATAGACCGTATTAGCACGAAACATCGGGAACACGAAGTCGCGCACGAATTCTTCGCGGACGTCGTCGATGTAGATGTTCTCCGGTTTGATGCCGAACTTGAGCGCTTTCTGGCGTGCGGGTTCGAGTTCTTCGCCCTGGCCAAGATCGGCGGTGAACGTGACGATCTCGCATTGATAATTATCCTGCAGCCATTTAAGGATGACCGAGGTGTCCAGGCCGCCGGAATAGGCAAGCACCACTTTTTTAATATCGCTCATGTTCTCTTTCTTTCAATCTTCAATCAAATTCGACAAATTCTGAACCACCTACGGGGCGACAATGATTGCATTGACCGCGCCATGCCGACTTCCACAAGGGCGTGTCACGCGACCTTGCCCAGTACCAGATACTCCAGCAGCGCCTTTTGCACATGCAATCGGTTTTCCGCTTCGTCCCACACCACCGATTGAGGACCGTCGATGACATCGGCGGCCACTTCCTCACCGCGATGCGCCGGCAGGCAATGCATGAACAGCGCATCTGGACGGGCCCGCTGCATCTTGGCCGAATCGACGATCCAGCCGTCGAATGCTTTTAAGCGCGCCGCATTTTCTTCCTCGAATCCCATGCTGGTCCAAACGTCGGTCGTGACCAGATGCGCGTCTGCGCAGGCGTCGGACGGATTGGCGAATACGGTATAGCGGTTATTCGTAGACGACACCAGTTGTGGATCGATGTCGTAGCCTTTCGGGGTCGAGACATTGACCTGAAAGCCGAATACTTCCGCGGCCTGCAACCATGAATACAGCATGTTGTTGGCGTCGCCGATCCACGCCACGGTCTTGCCGGCGATCGAGCCGCGATGCTCGATGAACGTGAAGACATCGGCCAGTACCTGGCACGGATGATGTTCGTTGGTCAGACCGTTGATGACCGGTACCCGCGAATGCGCGGCGAAGCGGTCGATGATGTCCTGTCCAAACGTACGAATCATGATGACATCGCACATGCGCGACATGACCTGCGCCGCATCTTCGACCGGCTCGCCGCGGCCGAGCTGGCTATCGCGGGTATTAAGATAGATCGCCGCGCCGCCGAGCTGGTGCATGCCTGCCTCGAAAGACAGCCGGGTTCGAGTCGAATTTTTCTCGAACACCATGACCAGCGTACGGTCAAGCAGCGGATGATGTGGCTCATAATTCTTGAACTTGCGTTTGATAAGACGCGCGCGTTCGATCAGATGCGCATACTCATCCAGCGAGAGGTCGGAAAATTGCAGGAAATGTTTGATGGCCATAATGAAAACGGCGGCGAGGGCTTGGCCTGCCGCCGGTGGTGGTAACAAAATGATTATAAATGTTTTGGGAGTGGAAAAACAGCCTCGCTCTGCGGCACGCTGCGGTTCGGCCTGATCCCGGGAATACATCGCAGGAGCGGTTGGACTCGTCCCGTTCAATAAATTAACTTGTTTTTTGGAACTATTTTTCGACTATCGTTGCCTTACGATCGTTGCCGATGCAAACTACTTGCGCCAGCTTAATCGCGCATTGCGAACGGGCCATTGATATCTTGAATAAAGCTGCGCTATTACTTGGTTCTATCTTGTCGCTGGCTACTGCCGGGGTGTCTGCGCATGGATTCGTCAGCAATCCCGGGTCGCGCGCCTATTTATGCCAGCAGGGTGCCAACGGCAATTGCGGCGGAATTCGCTACGAGCCGCAGAGCCTCGAGGCTAGTTCTGTGTTTTTGCAGCAGGGCGCCGCCGACGGCCATCTTGCCAGTGCAAATATTACGCAGTTCGGGGACCTCGACGAACAGACCGCGGCACGCTGGACAAAACGGCGCATGCAGTCCGGTCGCGGCGAATTCACGTGGCGCTTTACCGCCCATCATGCTACCCGAGCATGGCGTTATTACATCACCCGGTCAGACTGGAATCCGGATAGGAAGCTGACCCGTTCGAGCTTCGAGGCGGCGCCGTTCTGCGTCGTTGACGGCGGCATGCGGCAGCCCCCGGGGGAAGTTACGCATGCGTGCGACGTGCCGCAACGCAGCGGTTATCAAATTATCCTCGGGGTATGGGAAATCGGCGATACGGCCAACAGTTTTTACAATGTCGTGGACGTCATGTTTGATGGCGGCAACGCAGTCGCGACGGCACCAGTCCGACCGATGCCGTCAAGCGAGCCAGTACCACTGCCAGTGCCAGTCGAGGTCGCCACGCTACCGTCAGTGCCGATTCCGGTGGCAACTGTTAGCCGACCGTCCTCATTGCTGACGCGTTTGTCGAAAGCTGATTTCGTCTTTCCCGATTCGCTTGCCAATTATCGGGCCGGAACAACGGTGCTGCATACGGCCACTGGCCAAATTTACCAATGCAAGCCCTGGCCGAACAGTGGCTACTGCGCGCAGTGGAATGCGGGATCGAACCAGTACGAGCCGGGCGTTGGTTCGGCCTGGCAGAGCGCATGGACGATTACCAGATGATCATCCGGGCAAGGTAGGTTGGCGTAATGGGCAGAAAAGTCCGACCCGATAACGATCAGTACCCGATCGTCTGCATCGATTCATGCCGTAATTGCAAATAAAGCGCATGACGCATCGGCGCGATCTTGCCGTCCTTGACCGCCGCCAGCACCGTGCATTCCGGTTCGTTGACATGATGGCAGTTATAGAACTTGCACCTGCCAAGAAACGGTTCGAATTCCGGGAATGCACGCTCCAGCATGCCCTCGCTTAGCTGGTACAACCCGAATTCCTGAAAACCCGGCGAATCGATGATCGCCGTGGTCGGATCGGTCTGGTACAGGCGCGTAAAGGTCGTGGTGTGCTTGCCGGTGTCGAGCGCTGCCGAAATCTCGCGCACCGCGATGTCGGCACCTGGCACCAGCAGGTTGATCAGCGACGACTTGCCCATGCCGGACTGGCCGATCAGGATGGTCGACTGTCCTTGCATCAGCGGCGCAAGCAGGGCAACCGTCTCCTCCGGTCGGGTGCGGGCCGAGACCTCGTGTACCGGATAGCCCAGGCCGGAATAGAATTCCAGACGCTTGCGGGTCTTTTCCAGCGATGCCACCACGTCGATCTTGTTGAGGACGATGTGCGCGGCTACGCCGGATGCTTCGGCCGCTACCAGCGAACGCGAAATCAGGTCATCTGCAAAGCCCGGCTCGGTCGCCACCACGATGAACAACTGTGTGACATTGGCTGCGAGCAGCTTGGACTTGTACTGGTCCGAGCGGTACAGCAGCGTACTGCGATCGGCGATCGATTCGATGACGCCCTGATTCTTGGATGTCATCTGAAGATTGACGACATCGCCGACGGCTATGTCGCTTTTCTTGCCGCGCGTCACGCACTGGATCTTGTCTTGCCCGACCTGTGCCAGGTAATGACGCCCGTGGGCGGCGATGATGGTACCGGTGATTGTGGTGGTCATTGTCTGAATAATTGCTGGCGCGGCTTTCTGGCGCTCATGAAAAAGATTGCTGGTAGATCGCGCCGACCTTGGCGGCGCAGATGAAATCGTTTTCCGAAATGCCGCCGGTTCCGCCGTTGATCGAATGGGTATCGAACTTCACTACGCAGTGGCTGTAGGTCACCACCAGCTCGGGATGGTGATCTTCGGCGTGGATGACATAGGCGATGGCATTGATGAACGCCAGTGTTTCATGATAGTTCTTGAAAGCGAAATCCTGCGTCAGCTTGGCGTCCCGCAGCGTCCAGCCCGGGACAGCGGCAAGATACTCCGGAAGCTCGGCATCGCGCAAGCCGGTGTCGAGATGGCGGCATTTTTTTTCAGTCAGTGCGGAAGTCGTTATCATGCGGTCCCCTTGATCAGCTTGCGAGAAGCTTGTTGATGCGTATCGATGCATGTGGATGCGAATCGTAAAATGCGGAGTGCAGCGGGTCCGGCGTGAGCGTCGAGGCGTTGTCTTCGTACAGTTTGACCAGCGCCGAGACCAGATCGCCGGCATTGGTATGTTTTGCAGCAAACGCGTCTGCTTCGAATTCGTGCTTGCGAGACCCGATCGAGGTCAGCGGCGACAGCAGGAACGTAAACACCGGCAGTACCAGCATGAACAGGATCAGCGCCATCGCATTATTGCCGCCGCCGCTTGCGAGCAGCATCGGATCAACGCCCAGCCCCGTGTAAAACCAGGTTTGTGTTTTGAGATAACCCAGAATCGCCAAAAAGATCAGCGAAAACGCGAACATCATCGAAATCCTTTTGACGATATGCTTGAGTTTGAAATGCCCGAGTTCGTGGGCCAGTACCGCTTCGATTTCATGCGGCGCCAGCCGCGACAGCAGGGTGTCGAAAAACACGATGCGCTTGGCCGCGCCGAATCCGGAAAAATACGCGTTGCCATGCGCGCTGCGCTTCGAGCCATCCATCACGAACAGGCCTTGCGAAGCGAAACCGACGCGCTGCATCAGGGCTTCGATGCGGGTGCGCAGTGCCGCGTCGTCGAGCGGCACGAACTTGTTGAACAGCGGTGCAATCAACGTGGGAAAAAGTACCAGCATCAACAATTGAAAACCGCTCCATACTGCCCACGCATACAGCCACCACAAATCGCCCGACTTATCCATCAGCGTCAAAATCACCCATACCAGCGGCAAGCCCAATACCAGACCCAGACCGAGGCCCTTGAGCATGTCGAGAACGAACAACTTGACCGTCATTTTGTTAAAGCCGAATTTTTCTTCCAGCACGAACTGCTTGTAGAAGTTAAACGGTAAATCGATCAGGCCAGAAATCGCCACGAAGGCCAGCAACAGGCTGATTTCGTACGCCATGCCGGCGCCGGTAAGACCAAAAATGACAACCGATAACCATTGCAGACCGCCCAGCAAGGTGAATCCAACCAGCACGACGGTGCTGACGATCAGGCTCAGCATGCTCAGTTTGGTCTTGGCGATGGTGTAATCGGCTGCCTTCTGGTGCGCGTCGAGCGACACTTTTCCGGCGAAATCGGCCGGTACTGCATGACGGTTAAGGTTGATGTGGCGGATTTGCCTTGAAGCGAGCCAGAACTGGACTACGAGGGCGACAATCAAAAAACCGACAAACAAAGTTGAAAACAAAAGTGGGGTCATTCTGTGCCTGTGCGAAAATGGCGGATTCCGAAGGAATCAATTATGTCACAACCCACTGAGATAACAGTATCCGACGCGGCGACGCCCGCCCGTCCCAACGAATTCAACCTGGTCTGGGTCGATATGGAAATGACGGGGCTGGACCCGGATAACGATCTCATTATCGAAATTGCGGTGATCGTGACCGATTCCAACCTGAACGTTCTGGCAGAAGGCCCGGTTTTTGCGATCCATCAATCCGACGAGGCGCTGGACAAGATGGACTCCTGGAACAAGGGCACCCATGGCCGCTCCGGGCTGATTGAACGCGTCAAGGCGTCCACCGTCACCGAAGCCGAGGCCGAAGCGACACTGATCGATTTCCTGAAACTCCATGTGCCTGCCGGAAAAGCGCCGATGTGCGGCAACTCGATTTGCCAGGATCGCCGTTTCATGGTGCGCGGCATGCCGAAGCTGGAAGCCTTTTTTCATTACCGCAATCTGGACGTATCGACACTGAAAGAACTATGCAAGCGCTGGAAACCGGAAATTGCCACTGGCTTCAAGAAACACCAGAAGCACACTGCGCTTGCTGATATCGTCGAGTCGATCGAAGAATTGCGTTACTACCGCGAGCATTTCATCAAGGAATAGCCTGACTGGCGGGCGCCGGTCTTCCGCAATTTAATCAGTCGCCGGCGTCGCGCCACAACATTTCTTGTACTTCATGCCGCTACCGCAGGGACACTCGTCGTTGCGTCCGATTTTCGGTGTTTCACGCTGGACGGTGACGACGCCGGATTTGCGCACTGGTTGCCAGTAGCGGTAGATTTCCGGAATCGCCGCTTCGATTTCGATGGTCAGCTTGTGGCATTTGACCGGATCGTCGACCAGCGTCATTTCCGCTTCTTCGATTTCTTCGGCGCCGAGCAGATAGATCGGTCGCATCAGTGGCGCAATGTTCGATATCCAGATCGGCTCCCACGCATCGGCGCGGATATTCATGCCTTCCCAGAATCCCCAGGTCCACGCCTCGCCGTCGAGTACCGACTTGCCTTCCCATTCATGTTCACAAAACAGCGGTTCGAATTCCTTCGGCGATACTTCGAAGGTAATTGCGATCTCGTTGCGAAACCGCGATATCAAACCGACGATGTGCTGGAATTCCTTGTCGGACTTGAAGGTCGGCGTTTGTGACTCGGCCGGTCCCCATACCAGAGGCAGCCATTCGGCCAGCGGCACGTCTTCCGGCCCGATGACCAGCGCCGTCAGGTAGCCGTGCAACGAATCCATCGTCATGGCGTCGTCGGCGCAGCGCTCGGACAGCAGGAATTTGTCGAGCTCGTTGAATTCTTTGTCGGACAGGGGCTGGTCGAGATGCATGGGAAAAAGTAGTGACAGGAGAGGGGCGTAGTGTAGCGCGTTGTCTCAGGCGGCGGGGCATTTATCCATGCCGGTGATGCGCAACAAGCCCGTACAATGGAAGCCATGAATACCACACTCCCTGCTTCGTTTTCAGACCTTTCCCCGGACCTGGTCCTCGATGCTCTCGACAGCGTGGGCGTGCGCGGCGACGGCCGCTTACTCGCGCTGAACAGTTACGAAAACCGCGTCTATCAAGTCGGCATGGAGGAGGGCCCGCCGATGGTGGCGAAATTCTACCGCCCCATGCGTTGGAGCGACGCCGCCATTCTTGAGGAACATGCCTTCGTCAACACCCTGGTCGAACATGAATTGCCGGTCGTTCCTGCGCTAGCACTGTCCAACGGCACGACCTTGCAGGAATTCAACGGTTTTCGCTTTGCGGTATTCGACAAGCGTGGCGGCCGTGCGCCGGAACTGGAAAACCCGGCAACGTTGGAATGGATGGGACGTTTTCTCGGCCGCATCCATGCGATTGGCGCGATCGCGCCGTTTCGCGAGCGACCGGCGCTCGATATCGTCACGTTCGGCGAAGAACCGCGCGACTTTTTGCTGTCGCATGATTTCATCCCTCGAGAATTGTTGCCGGCATATCAAAGCGTGCTGGCCCAAGCGCTCGATGGCATTCGTCGCTGCTTCGACCGTGCCGGCGAAGTCGCGATCCTGCGGCTGCACGGTGACTGCCATTCCGGCAATGTATTGTGGACCGACGATGGTCCGCATTTCGTCGATTTCGACGACAGCCGGATGGGTCCGGCGGTGCAGGACCTATGGATGCTGCTGTCGGGAGACCGTGCCGACATGGTGCGGCAGTTGTCCGACCTGCTCGCGGGTTATGAGGATTTTTTCGATTTCGACTCGCGGCAGTTGCATCTGATAGAAGCACTGCGCACCTTGCGCCTGATTCACTATTCTGCGTGGATCGCACGGCGCTGGGATGATCCGGCTTTCCCGCTTGCATTCCCCTGGTTCAATACCCAGCGCTACTGGCAAGACCGGGTGCTGGAATTGCGCGAGCAAATCGCTTTGATGGACGAGCCGCCTTTATGGCCAGGATAGGTGTTTTACAGTCTGTCGGAATGATCGACTACATTTTCTGCGCGCTCGCTGCCAGGGCGTCGAGCGATGCGATGATTCGATCGGGAGCGGGGTCGCTGTTGGCCATGAGCACTGCGCGTTCGATCGCTTCGTCGCGCGATGTACGCGAAAAATACGCAATCAGGTAATCGCCATTGTCGGTGCCGCGCACACCGCGACCGTCGTCGCGCGCGAGTTTGCGCACGTACCAGATTGCATAGCCGTTGGATTCTTCGCTGCAGTACACTTCGACTGTGTGGTTAGGCCCCAGCGGATGCTCTTCTGGGTCGGTATGCCAGATCGTCTTGCGCCACAGGTGATTTTTCTTCGATTCTGGAATCAGGCTCATCAGATATCTCTTCAGGTTAAATCGGACTTCGATCGATCCGCTTGCTCAGGATAATCGATGTCGACGTTTGTCGCACCCCTTCCGTCGCGCCGATCTGGTCGAGTAACCGGTCGAGGTCTGCCGGCGACTGGCAGCACAAGGTCAGGATGTAATCGTTGCTGCCGCTGACTGCGCAGAGGGTTTCGACTTCCGGCATTTGTTGCAAGGTTTTCACGAAGCCGGCGCCGCTGCGCGGATCGAGCGCAATGCCGACATAGGCACGTACCGCCGGCTGATACATTGCCTGATTGAGCCGCACGCTGTAACCGGCAATGACGCCGCGCTTTTCAAGGCTGGTGATGCGCGCGATGGCGGTGGTACGGGCGATTGCTACCGTGCGCGCAATGGTGGTGACCGGAAGGCGCGCATTATCCATCAGCAGCGCCAGGATCTTGTTGTCGATTTCGTCGAGGTGCAGAGTCAATGCGTTCTCACGTCAAACCATCGCCGGTTCATCAGGTAAATCGTCGAGCCCTTCATAGTATCGAACAACCTCACCGCCATCGAATGGCCTTCCCGCGCGACTTTCAGCGAGCTGCCGTTGGGCCGTCGAGCGCTGGCGATCATGTAATACTAAGTCAGCCGGTACTGGTCCGGGCAACGTTTGATCGCTATCTCACACGTCTATTGTAGACCGGTAACTGTGTGGTCGGTGCCACTTCTGAATGGTCCCCTATCGCCACTTCCAAATCCCGGCCTACCTTCGGATCGGCACGATGTACATGTATCGCGATATTGGGCGATCAAGGAGCGAAATTCCCGCAGTGCTCTTTCGAACAGTCCAATCGCACAAAAAAAGTGCATTGGCTTGCGTTTTCTTCAACTGTGCGCGAAATTCGTGCACTATCATTGCGCTACGTTTCGGTGCCTACTTCGCCTGTCTGCATACCCCATTGATTCGGAAAACGGTCATTCTTTTACAACAAAGAGATGGAACATGAACCTGCGTAATATAGGCCAGATTATCGGATGTCGAACCACCACTGCCACTGAGGATAGCGAAGCAAAGGCATCGGTGCAACCCTCTGCTGTGGCTGCGCCGTCACCGCAAATCATTAAAAATCCCCTATCTCCGGCAGTCAGAAAAAAACGTCTCCATCCAAGGCAGAAGGCGCTGCTCAAAAGTATGCGCGAGGCGCAATCGGCGACCGGGGTCGCGCCCGCATGTGCGGCCGATAAACCGCGTCGCAAAACCAATCACTATCGCCGGGTTGCCTCAAACGGATTTCTCAGTAGCAGCTCAATTGCGCTGAGCTTCGGTCTTTTTACAGCGTTAAATAATATTGCGCGCCTTCATCCCAATCCGGTCGTCAAATTAGTGGGCGCCCATACGCCGCTCGCAGCCGGTTTAGCATCGGCTTACGTAGCGCAGGGTATTCGCGATGTCTTTAAAATTGTCAGCACCGAACCGGTTTCGCCTTCATTGGCGCATGATGCCATTGCACCTGCCTGTCTGATGGGCGCCAGCTACTCGTATGCGCTTTCGACGCTGCCGAAATTCGCGCCAGCGACACCGGCCGGGGTGGCCGCGACAGTTCTGGTAACTGCCACGGGTGCCGGATTCGGTGGTGCGTTGACAGAACTGGCATCGCAAAAAATGGAGTCGGATCACAACCGCTCGCCGTCGTCGGCGCGGAAAAAACGTCCTACTGCGCCACCGACCACGCTGCAGGTCGGCATCGGTCGCGCGATCACCCAATTGCCGTTAGTGTCCCTCCATAGAAGTATTGCCGCCATTACGACAAATGCCAACGGCGCGCTTCCCCAGCGCCTTATCCGGGCCGTGCCGCTGCTGACGAGTGTTCCTTTCGTTTTGCGGCGGGTAGTGGCGCCAACTTCTCCATCTTCCAGCGACACTTCCACCGAAAGCGCGTCTGTCGATAACCGTCGGCCGCGTAGTCGGAAAAAGCTGACGCGGGACTGACATCGGCCAGGTCAAAAACATGTCTGATAGATGCACGACATGCCTTGGCGAGAGCCTGTTCCAGAATGTTTCGCGCCCGAGAAGTCATCGTTTGAAAAAGGCTCTACATTGGCGCAATCTGAAATCCTCGCATGGTCATCACCATGGCACTTGTTTCCATCCGTGACCCGGATAAGATTGTGGCGGATATAGCCGTTTGTTTGGCTTGCGTCGTGCAACATTGCCGAAAAACGGCCGCTCAGCATCCGCGGTTTTGTCGATGATTGTCAAACCGAGGGTTGTAGCCTGCATGATTGCCGTCTGTTACTATTGCCAAACTGCCGGAACCTTGGCGAAAACCCTTCCCGAAGCGAAAAAAATAATGAATCAGGCAATTCAAGCTGGCAAGAACGAGACCGGCAGCCGGACCTTCAACCTTGAAATGCTTGGCTTCAGTCATGCCGAAAAAACGATGCTGGTTTCGACATTTCGACTGACCGGGAGGCGGCAGCTGGCCTATGCCGAACTGATTGCTGACGAGGGCCGCGCTGATATTTACCTGGTCAATTCTGATAGTTCTGAAGCATTGACGCAATTAGCGGCCCGCTCGCCCAATATTCATGCTCCAGCGGTGTTGATCGGCAACGGCCCGAATCTGACGGATTGGCCAGTCATTGCCAAGCCAATACATTGGATGCGGCTGTTCGAGCAACTCGATACGCTCATGCTTGCGGCACTCGACGAACGCAGACGCCGCAACGTGCAAAGTGCCGAACCTACCGAATGGGATGGTCGCACTTATCGCCGCTCAATCGATCGCAATATCGTGATGGAACCGGAAATCATCGATTCCAAGCCGATAGAGTCGGTACTAGTAGTCGATGATAGTGCCACCGTTCGCGCTTTCATGCGTAGCAAACTGTCACCTTTCCGCTTCGATGTCGACTACGCAGAAACGGGCGAGGCTGCAATTGACATGGCCCAATCCAAGTCCTACGCGTGCATTTTTCTTGATGTGATGATGCCGGGAATCGATGGCTATCAAGTCTGCAAAATGATCAAATCGAGTCCTGCCACCAAAACGACGGCAGTAGTCATGTTGAGCAGCAAGTCATCAGCCTTTGACAAATTCCGCGGAAACTGGGCAGGTTGCGACGCCTATCTCGGCAAACCGGTCGGCGAGGACGACCTGCTGGCGACGATTGCGCGCTTCCTGCCCAGCGCACGACGGATCGCCAACGCAGTCCTCATCACGCCCGTCTGATGTCGATATGCAGTAAACAGCTTTTGCCCTAGCGACTGGCAGGAGCGTAACGCTGCGCAGAAGGTCGGTACGCACAGTTGCGGATTGTCGCAAGTGGCTGAGCGAATGCGCCGGGATAAATCGTGCAAGTGCGTTTGCAAAACGTAAATATTGTTTGGTATGCTCTACCAGCGCAAATTATCTCAGGTGGCAAGTGAGTTCCGATCAGAACAAAAGCAGTATATTCCCTCTTACTCTGGCAGCGATTGGTATCGTGTACGGCGATATCGGCACGAGTCCGCTTTATACGATGAAGGAAGTATTCGCGCCAGCCCATGGCGTGGTGCTAAATCAGTCTAACCTGTTCGGCATTGTGTCGCTGATATTCTGGGCTCTGACGATTATTGTTTCTCTCAAGTACGTCATTTTGGTATTGCGCGCAAATAATCGCGGCGAAGGTGGCATCATGGCGTTGACGGCGCTGGCCATGTCCTCAGTGGCGCAGGAAAAATCGCGCTGGATCTACCCCGTCATGGTTCTGGGAATGATCGGTACGGGCTTGCTCTACGGCGATGGCATCATTACGCCGGCCATCTCGGTGCTGTCGGCGATCGAAGGGCTCGAAGTGGCGGCGCCCGCGCTCAAGCCTTATGTCTTGCCATTGACGGTAATGGTGCTGGCAACGTTGTATGCTTTCCAGTTCAAGGGTACGGCAGGCATCGGCAAATTCTTTGGACCGATCGTACTGGTATGGTTCACCACACTTGCCGCCATGGGCATCGTCAATATCATCGCCAATCCGCACATACTGGCAGCACTTAATCCGATCCATGCATTTCGGTTCCTTCTCCAAAACGGCTGGGTTGCATTTGTTTCCCTCGGGGCTATCGTGTTGGCAGTTACGGGCGCCGAAGCGCTTTATGCCGATATGGGACATTTCGGCAAGCGACCAGTGCGACTGGCCTGGTTCCTGGTAGCTTATCCCGCCTTGACCCTGAATTACTTTGGACAGGGCGCGTTATTACTGTCCAACCCGGACGCCGTATCGAATCCGTTTTACCAGCAGTTGGGCCCTTGGAGCATCTATCCGTTGGTGATCTTGTCGACCATGGCAACCGTGATCGCTTCTCAGGCAACTATTTCAGCCGCATTTTCAATTACGCAGCAAGCGATTTCGCTGGGTTTCCTGCCCCGAATGCGCGTTATCTACACGTCCGATCGTGAAATGGGACAGATTTATATTCCTCTGGTCAACTGGGCCCAACTCGGCGTGGTCATCCTCGCGGTAATCGGTTTCGGATCATCTTCGGCACTGGCTTCGGCATACGGCATTGCGGCCACGGCGACCATGTTGACGACTACGATCCTGACTTTCTTCGTGTTACGCTATCAATGGAAGTACAACCTCTTGCTGACCCTGGCTGCGTCGGGGTTTTTCTTGACTATCGACATTGCGTTGTTTTCGTCAACGTCGCTGAAACTGCTGACGGGTGGATGGTTTCCGCTGTTGGTCAGCGCGATCATGGTGACGATCATGCTTACGTGGCGAACCGGGCGTGAACTGGTGTTTCAGAACATCAAAAAGCACTTGATTCCTTTGCCGGAGTTCCTAAAATCCTTGTTCGTTGCACCGCCGCACCGTGTCGACGGGACTGCCATCTTTTTCAGGGCGGAAGGCGATGGCGTGCCGCATGCGTTATTGCATAATCTGTTGCACAACAAGGTCTTACACGAGCGGACTGTTTTCTTGACTGTTTTCTCTGCCGATATTCCTACTATTCCGGAAGCGGAGCGTATAGAAGTCGAGGCGCTGGGCCACGAATGCTACCAAGTTAACCTGCGTTACGGCTTCAAGGATGAGCGCAACGTCATCCTTGCCCTCGGTCAGTGCGCAAAAAAAGGGCTCGAATTCGAACTGATGGAAACGTCCTTTTTCATTGCCCGGCAAAATGTCATTGCCACGGTGGGCGAGGGGATGGCGCTCTGGCGCGAGATCATGTATGTCGCGATGGCGCGCAACGCGCGCGACGCGGCTGACTATTTTCAGATACCCCCGAACCGCGTGATCGAATTAGGCACGCAAGTGGAAATCTAATAGTTTGATTTCAATCAATCCTGAGAATGGTCGATTTTTCAGGCGTGGTAGGGCCTGTCCCTGCCAAGTTTTTTTGCTTCAAACTTCATCACGACGTTCCGGCAAATCCGCCACACAACCCAAGGTGCAGCACTAGCCCTGACGCCATCAGGCTGATGTGCACCTGATGCTTCAAGTGAGCCCGGACAATTCCGTCGATACTGTTTGCGTCGCTTGGTTTCGATATTCTGTTTAGTCTCTCCAGGAATGGCGCAACTTAAAAGAGGCAATCCAATCGAACGCGCACGGTTGCATAAATAAATACATGGCTATAAAAAAAGTTTTATGACTTATGATGTGCAACCGTTTTGGTGTCGCTGTGTCGGTATTCCTGCACATTGGTTTGCATTCATCGATTCAGAGCGATAGAGATTCTGCATGCCACATTCCAACCCTTCCGCCGCCGGCAACGTACAGACTGTTTTCGACAACCGCTATGAAGCACTGATTCGGCTGTCGCCGGATGCGTTGTATGTCGTGCAGGACGGCATTTTGATGTTTATCAATGAGGCAGGCGCCCGACTATTGCACGCACCGTCCTCCGACGCCATGGTGGGCATGCCGTTGTCATCGATTATCCATCCCGATTCGTTGTCGCATGCCGACCAGCGCATCCGCCATATGCTGACCACGGGCGAGCCATCACCGTCTATGGAGCAGCGCTACTTACGGTGCGATGGCAGCGTGATCGATGTCGAGGTGTGTTCTGCAGCATTCATTTTTGAAGGCAAGCCGGCAATCCAGGTCCTGGCCCGCGATATCACGGAGCGCAGGCAGGTTCAGCAACAACTTCGGTCGAGTGCAGAAACGCAGCGTGCCCTCGCCGAGGAGGCCACGCGTGCCCGCCGTTCGCTTCAACATGAAAAAAAGATTCTTGAAATGATTGCGCGCGATTTGCCGCTGTCGACGATCCTGATCGAGGTCTGCCTGATCGCGGAGCAAGTCTTGCATGGCGGCGCGCGTTGTTCGATCTTGTTGCTTGAAGAAGATGGCGTGCATGTTCGTGTGGCGGCAGCGCCTTCTTTGCCCGAGGCGTTCAACCGTGCGATCGGTGGCATGACTATCGGACCTGCCGCTGGCTCGTGTGGCACGGCCATTTACTGGAACCGCCAAGTCGTCGTCGAAGATACCGCGTGCGACCCTTTATGGGATGACTATGCCGCCTTGGCGCTGTCACACGACCTGCATGCTTGCTGGTCGACGCCCGTGACATCGTCGTCGGCCACTGCTGTCGGCGCTTTCGGCGTGTATTACTCGGCGCCGCGCGCACCGACTGCCGACGATTTGGCATTCATCGGCGACATTACCGACCTCGTCGGCGTTGCGATCCAGAAAAATCGCGTTGAGAAAACCTTGCTCGACAATGAAGATCGCTATCGCGCGGTCGTTAATTGCCTGACCGAGGGCATTCTGGTGCAATCGCGCGAAGGCACGGTGATGACCTGCAATCCGAGCGCGGAAAGAATATTGCATGCCGCGCCCGGAACGCTGATTGGCATCAGACACGGAACGTACTTCAACCGAATTTTTTCGGCGGATGGGCTCGAGGTAGCGGGTGGCGACCTGCCACCGGAAAAAGTTTTCCGGTCAGGCCAGCCGCTGCTCGGTCTGACGATGGGCATTGAGCTACGGGATGGCGCCAAGATATGGGTGTCGGAAAACGTGATGCCCATCAGGCGACCGGGCGAAACGGAGGTCAGTGCGGTATTGATTTCGTTCTCCGATGTGACGGAGGTAAAAGAAGCCCAGCACCGGCTTCGCCATATGGCCACGCACGATTCGCTGACAGGTCTGCTTAACCGGGCTTTTCTTTCGGAACAATTGCAGCATGCCCTCGCGGTGGCCACTGCCGGGCAACGCATGGCGCTCCTGTTTCTCGATCTTGATCGCTTTAAGAATGTCAACGATACCGTTGGCCATGAAGCTGGTGATGTACTGCTGAAAACCGTGGCGTTACGGTTGAACCGTTGCCTCGGGCCGAACGACATCCTGGCGCGACTCGGCGGCGACGAGTTCGTGATCCTGGCACGTCTGTATGACGATGCCAGTTACCTGTCGAGCCTGTCGGAACGCATACTCTCGGCCATCCGGGAACCGTTCCCCATGGAGGATAACGAGTACTACCTCGGCGTCTCGATCGGCATCGGCATTTATCCGCAAGACGGCCAGGACGGGGCAACGCTGTTGCGCTGCGCGGATGCCGCTATGTATTTCGCCAAGGAGTGTGGACGCAACACCTATCGCTTCTTCACGGCAGAGCTCAGCGAACGCAGTCAGCGCCGTTTCACGCTTGAAAAAAATCTGCGTCATGCGCTCTCGTCGCATCAGTTCTGCCTGCATTACCAGCCCAAGGTCGATCTTCGAACCGGCAAGATCACCGGCGCC
>JACMQD010000491.1 GCA_014377155.1 Herminiimonas sp. | reverse complement strand
GGCAGGCATCGATTTTGCATAGGTGCAAGCACGCACTTTTTATTGGGAGGCTTTAATGAAGAAGCTGAAGTTGGTAATGGTCGGTAACGGAATGGCCGGCGTTCGCACCTTGGAAGAACTGCGCAAGATCGCGCCTGATATCTACGACATCACGGTGTTCGGCGCCGAACCGTATGCCAACTACAATCGGATTTTGTTATCGCCGGTGCTGGCGGGCGAACAGACGATCAAGGACATCATGCTCAATGATGTCGACTGGTATGTTGAAAACGACATCACGCTGCACTTGGGCAAAAAGATCGCGAAGATCGACCGCCTCAAGCGCATGGTCATCGCCGAAGACGGCACCACGGCCGAATACGACCGCCTGCTGCTGGCGACCGGCTCCACGCCCTTCATGTTGCCGGTGCCGGGCAAGGATTTGAGCGGTGTGATTTCCTACCGCGACATCCACGATACCAATGCGATGATCGATGCCGCGCAGGTACACAAACATGCGATCGTCATCGGCGGCGGCTTGCTCGGCCTCGAAGCGGCCAACGGCCTGAAACTGCGCGGCATGGACGTCACCGTGGTGCATTTGCCGAACTATCTGATGGAGCGCCAGCTTGACCCGGTTGCTGGCAAGATGCTGCAAAAATCGCTGGAAGACCGTGGCCTCAACTTCCTGCTCGAAAAGAATACGCAAGAAATCATTGGTGACGACAACGGCCATGTGAGAGCGATCCGCTTCACCGATGGCCTCGAAATTCCGGCGCAACTGGTGGTGATGGCAGTCGGCATCCGCCCCAATACGGCGCTGGCCGAATCGGCCGGCCTGTATTGCAATCGCGGCATCGTCGTCAACGACACCATGCAGACCTACGATCCGCGCGTCTACGCGGTCGGCGAATGCGTCAACCATCGCGGCACTGCGTACGGACTGGTTGCGCCGTTGTTCGAAATGGCCAAAGTGTGCGCCAACCATCTCGGCAATTTTGGCATCGGCCGCTACCAGGGATCGGTCACCTCGACCAAGCTGAAAGTCACCGGCATCGACCTGTTTTCGGCGGGTGAATTCATGGGTGGCGAGGGTACCGACGAAATCGTTCTGTCGGACCCGATCGGCGGTGTTTACAAAAAACTAGTGCTCAAGGGCGACAAGCTGGTCGGTGCCTGCCTATACGGCGACACGGTCGATGGCAGCTGGTATTTCAAGCTGCTGCGCGAAGGCAAGGACATTGGCGAAATCCGCGACACGCTGATGTTCGGCGAAGCCAATACCGGACGTCCGGGCGACGTTGGCCACGAAGGCTTTACCAAGGCCGCCGCCATGCCCGACACTGCCGAGGTCTGCGGTTGCAACGGCGTCTGCAAGGGCACCATCGTCAAGGCGATCAAGGAAAAGGGTTTGTTCACGCTCGAGGACGTGCGCAAGCACACCAAAGCATCGGCCTCGTGCGGCTCCTGCACCGGACTGGTCGAGCAGATCATCATGGCCACCGCCGGCGGCGACTATTCGACTTCGGCCAAGGCCAAGCCGATGTGCAACTGCACCGATCACACGCACCAGGCAGTGCGCGACGCCATTCGTGTCGAGAAGGTGCTTACGGTTGCCGGCGTGATGGCGCTGATGAACTGGCGCACGCCCAACGGTTGCGCGAGCTGCCGTCCTGCGCTGAATTATTATTTGCTGTCGACCTGGCCGCATGAAGCCAAGGACGATCCGCAATCGCGCTACATCAACGAGCGCTCGCATGCCAACATCCAGAAGGACGGTACGTATTCGGTGATCCCGCGCATGTGGGGCGGCGCCACCAATTCGTCGGAGCTGCGGCGCATTGCCGATGTGGTCGACAAATTCAACATCCCGACCGTCAAGGTAACGGGGGGCCAGCGCATCGATTTGCTGGGCGTGAAAAAAGAAGATCTGCAGGCCGTGTGGAAAGATCTTGGCATGCCGAGCGGACTCGCCTATGCCAAGGGCTTGCGCACTGTCAAAACCTGCGTCGGCTCGGAATGGTGCCGTTTCGGCACTCAGGATTCGACGTTGATGGGGCAGCAACTGGAACGTGCACTGGCGCGCATGTACGCGCCGCACAAGGTCAAGCTGGCCGTGTCCGGTTGTCCGCGCAACTGCGCCGAGTCCGGCATCAAGGACGTCGGCGTGATCGGCGTCGACTCTGGCTGGGAAATCTATGTCGGCGGCAACGGCGGCATCAAAACCGAAGTCGCGCAATTCCTGGTCAAGCTGAAGACGCATGACGAGGTGCTGGAATACTCGGGCGCTTTCCTGCAACTGTATCGCGAGGAAGGCTGGTATCTGGAGCGCACCGTGCATTACATCGCCCGGGTCGGCCTCGAACATGTGAAAAAACATGTGGTCGAAGATGCGCCGCAACGCAAGGCTTTGTACGAGCGCCTGCTGTTCGCACTCGACGGTGAGCCCGATCCTTGGCATGAGCCAGAAAAGGCAATGGTCGACACCCGGCAATTTTCCACGTTGCCGGCTTGATGGCGTAATTGCCGAGCTCGCTAGTATTTACAATGACCTGCGGGACGATCGTGAATCGCCGTTAAATTCACGATCGGGTCCGCAAGGTTACGCATTCAGCAAACATAAGGACACGAGATGTCAAATCAATGGAAAGTCATCTGCAATGTCGCAGACATCCCCGTGCTGGGTGCCCGGGTCGTGAATCGGGCGCTGAAGCCGGATGTCGCGATTTTCCGCAGTAGCGAAGACAAGATTTTTGCGCTGCTCGACCGCTGCCCGCACAAGGGTGGCCCGCTATCGCAGGGCATCGTTTTCGGCGAGCGTGTCGCTTGCCCGCTGCACAACTGGAGCATCGAACTGCAAAGCGGTTGCGCCGTATCGCCCGATGAAGGTTGCACGCAAAAGTTCAGCGTCATGGTCGAGCAGGGGCAAGTGTTCCTCGACGCCGACGAACTGGCTGCACCGGCGGTGGAGCCAGCCCTGCATGAATGACCCTGCCGCTGCTCCGTCAGGGAGTGGAGCGCCCGCAGGTTCATCCCTGCTGACCGAAGTCAAGACCACTTGCTGCTATTGCGGCGTGGGCTGTGGCGTGATCGCCGTGACCGATGGTACGCAGGTGGTGGACGTGCGCGGCGATCCTGACCATCCGGCCAATTTCGGCCGCTTGTGCACCAAGGGCAGCACGCTGCACCTGTCCGCTCGGCCAGTGCTGCAGCAGCAGGCGCGCGCGCTGTATCCGGAAATGCGGACTACACGGGACGGTGCGCGTGAACGGGCATCGTGGGATGCCACTCTGACGGTGATTGCCGAAAAATTCGCGCAGACGATCCGCGACCATGGACCGGACAGCGTCGGCTTTTACATTTCCGGGCAGTTGCTGACCGAGGATTATTACGTCTTCAACAAGCTTGCCAAAGGATTGATCGGCACCAATAACGTCGACACCAATTCGCGCCTGTGCATGTCGAGCGCCGTCGCCGGCTACAAGCAGACGCTCGGTGCCGATGCACCGCCGGCCTGTTACGACGATATCGACCAGGCCGACCTGATCTTCATCGTCGGTTCCAATACCGCGTACGCGCATCCGGTCCTGTATCGCCGCATCGAGGACGCTCGCAAGAAGAATCCGGCGCTCAAGACCATCGTCGCCGATCCGCGCCGCACCGACACGGCGCGTGACGCCGATCTTTTCTTGCCGATTCTGCCCGGCACCGATGTCGCCCTGTTCAACGGCATGCTGCACATCTGCCTGTGGGAAGACATGGCCGACATGGCCTATGTCGACGCGCATACCGAAGGCTTTGCCGAACTCAAGCGCCTGGTGCGCGACTACACGCCGCAATCGGTGGCGCAGACCTGCGGCATCAGCGAGGCCGACCTGACCACCGCTGCACGCTGGTTCGGCGCATCGAAAGCGTCGCTGTCGCTGTATTGCCAGGGACTGAACCAGTCGTCGTCCGGCACTGCCAAGAATGCGGCGCTGATCAACCTGCATCTGGCAACCCACCAGATCGGCAAACCCGGCGCTGGCCCGTTTTCATTAACCGGACAGCCGAATGCAATGGGCGGGCGCGAAGTCGGCGGCCTGGCCAATTTGCTGTCGGCGCATCGCGATATGGCAAACCCGGCGCACCGGGCTGAAATTGCGGCATTGTGGGGCGTCGACGACGTGCCGTCCAAACCGGGCAAGACCGCAGTCGAAATGTTCGAAGCGGTGCGCGCCGGTGAAATCAAGGTGCTGTGGATTGCCTGTACCAATCCGGCACAATCGATGCCCGACCAAAAGCTGATACGCGAAGCACTTGACACGGCCGAAATGGTCATCGTTCAGGAAGCGTACAAGAACACCGCAACCGTCGAGTATGCCGACATCCTGTTGCCAGCCACCACATGGAGCGAAAAGGAGGGCACGGTCACCAATTCCGAACGCCGCATCACCCGCCTGCACCCGGTGTTGTCCCCGCCCGCCGAAACCCGCCACGACTGGGAAATCGTGCGCAATGTGGCGCGCAAGCTGGAGTTGCTGATGGGGCGGATCGATACGCTGTTTCCCTACCAGAGCGCCGAAGACATCTGGAACGAACATCGCGAAACCACGCGCGGACGCGATCTCGATATCACCGGCTTGTCCTACCAGATACTGGACACTCAGGGGCCGCAGCAGTGGCCGTATCCGACCGGCGCCAGCGGCGGCAAGGCGCGCCTGTATGAAGACGGTATTTTTCCGACCGAAAGCGGCAAGGCCAAATTCGTCGTCACGCCCTACAAACCGGTAGCGGAACCAGCCGATGCGCGCTATCCGTTCCGGTTGACGACGGGACGACTGCGCGACCAGTGGCATGGCATGAGCCGTACGGGCACTGTGGGGCAGCTTTTTTCTCATGCGCCCGAACCGTCGGTGGTGCTGGCGCTGTCCGACATGGAGCGGCGCTTGATCGTCGAGGGCGATCTGGTACACGTGACCAGCCGGCGTGGCACACAAATCTTGCCAGCCGTGGCCGGTGACGACATGCGCGCCGGACAGGCGTTCATCGCGATGCACTGGGGCCAGGAATACGTGTCGGGACGCGGCCACAAAGGCGGCGGCACCTTCGGTGTCAACGGTCTCACGCTGTCGGCGTTCGATCCGGTATCGAAGCAACCTGAACTCAAGCACGCCGCCGTAACGATTTTGAAAGCCGAATTGCCTTGGCGCTTCCTGGTATTCGGCTGGGTCGATGAATCGAAGGTGCTGGATTTGCAGGCGGCCTTGCGGCCTTTCATGCGGCAGTTCGCCTATGCGGCATGCACGCTGTTCGGACGCGGCAAGGGCGGTGTGCTTTTTCGCGCTGCCGACGATTATCCGGCGGCAAAGGAGCTGACACAGGATATCGAAGCGCAGTTCGGTATCGCCGGCGCTGGGGTACTGCGTTACGACGACCCCAAGCGCGGCAATGCGCGCCACATGCTGGTCACCGATGGCACACTGACGGCTGTATCGCTGGCTGGCGACATGTCAGCCGAACACTGGCTCAAGCAGTATCTGGAAAACGACTATCCGGTAGCGTCGGTCGGGCGCATGTTGCTGATGCCGTCGACCAAGGCGCCGCAAGGTTTTAAAGCCCGCGGCAAAATCGTTTGCAACTGCTTCGCCGTGGCCGAATCGGACATCGTCGATACGCTCGCACAACTCGCCGGCGCCCCCGACGAGATGCTGGCCACCTTGCAGCAGAAATTGCAATGTGGCACTAATTGCGGTTCCTGTGTGCCCGAGCTGAAGAAAATCATTTTTATCAACAAGGCTGCGGCGACGGTTCCCGGATGACGGC
The DNA here is from genome assembly GCA_014377155.1 of Herminiimonas sp. The sequence continues at coordinate 1,357 of JACMQD010000491.1, read as the reverse complement.
AGGTGAATAAAGTGTAAGCAGGTTATGGTAGCGACGACCAATGGCAACAAGCTGGGTAACATGGTGCCTGGTCGTTGATCTACTTAACTGGAGTTATCATGAATCGTCGCAACTCACTGATGAACCTTGCTCGCATGGCAGCGGCGGCCGTCATGTTGCCATTTGCGCATTCTGCACTCGCAGACGCGGCGCTGAAGAAATCCAAGGCGGCGTGGCAGGCGCTATTACCGCCCAAGAGTTACGCGGTCCTGTTTGAAGAAGATACCGAGGCGCCTGGCAGTAGCGCGCTCGACCGCGAGAAAAGTGCCGGCACCTTCATCTGCGCCGCGTGCTTTCTGCCGCTGTTCAAGAGCACCCAGAAATTCGACAGCGGCACCGGCTGGCCGAGTTTTTTCGACGTGCTGCCCGAGGCGGTGGCCAAGCGCAAGGATTTCAAGATGATATTTCCGCGCACCGAATATCATTGCATACGCTGTGGCGGCCATCAGGGACACCTTTTCGACGATGGTCCGAAGCCGACCGGACTGCGTTACTGCAATAATGGCGTGGCGCTGCAATTCGTGGCGGCTGATGCCAAGTTACCGGAGTTGCGCACATGACCATCAAACTGACTGCTTTTTTAGGTACGGCGACGTTGCTGCTTGCCACGATCGCGAGCGCGCAGCAGCCTGCCGCTCCTGCGGCGGAAAAAGCCAGTGCCATATTCGCTGGCGGCTGCTTCTGGTGCATCGAAGCCGATTTCGAAAAGCTGGGCGGCGTTTTATCCGCCGAATCCGGCTACACGGCGGGGCGCACCGTCAATCCAACGTACCAGCAGGTCAGCGCAGGCACGACTGGCCATACCGAAGCGATTCGGGTGGTATACGACCCGTCCAAGGTCACGTATGCGGCACTGGTCGACTATTTTTGGCGGCATATCGATCCGACGGTCAAGGACCGGCAGTTCTGCGATGTCGGCAGTCAGTACCGTGCCGGCATTTATTATGAAACCGAGGCTCAGCGCAATGTCGCTGAAGCCAGCAAGGCGGCCCTGTTGAAAAGCGGCCAGTTCAAGCAGATCCAGACCGAAATCGTCGCGGCGACGCCGTTCTATCCGGCGGAAGAATACCATCAGGACTATGCCAAGAAAAACCCGATCCGCTACAACTATTATCGGACCGGTTGCGGACGCGATGCGCGTGTGGCCGAAGTATGGGGTACCAAAAAATAGTTATTTGCCGCAAGTCGCGGCAGTTCGTTCTTTGATTTGTAGTACCCTGCACCGATGAATACGACCCTGCCTCTGGAACCGCTGCCGACTGCCCGCTTCATCAAGGAAATCGGCCGCGGTAAAGACGGCGCGCGCAGCCTCTCGCGC
>JACMQD010000490.1 GCA_014377155.1 Herminiimonas sp. | reverse complement strand
TGGCATCCCTTAATGTTGAGCTGGCGCAGACTGACAAGCAGATACGTGATTCTGAACGAAGCGGCTCGAAATTACAAACGCCACGGTATGTTTCTGCCGTCAATACCTGATTGACAATGTCGTCGGTTTCTTTTTCGCGGTATTGCGAGAATGAATTGTCGACATGGCATCGTGTTTTGTCAGGACTGGACGAAGTCCGTTGCGACGCTTACGTACTTTTACTGGCTGCCAGCGCCATGTACTGTGCATGCAGCCGGTCGACCTGCGGTATCAATACCGCGGTATCGGCGTCATTGATAATGATGTCGTCGGCGGCGGCCGTGCGCGTGGCGCGTGAGACCTGGGTCGCCATGATCGCTTCGACCTGGGGTGCGGAAAGCCCGCTGCGCCGCATCACACGCGCTAATTGTAATTGTTCGGGACAGTCGATCACCAGGATGCGGGACACGCGCGCCTGCCATTTGCCGGATTCGACCAGCAAAGGCACCACGAAAATCAGATAGCAGCCCTGGGCCTGCGCGGCAGCAGCCTGGGTCTGGCTACCGATCAGCGGATGCAGGATAGCCTCGAGACGTCGCTTTGCGCCGGCGTCTGAAAATACCAGCGCGCGCATCCTGGCGCGGTCCATCGCGCCGTCAGGGTCGAGAAAGGCGGGGCCGAATTCGGCCACGATGGCCGGCATGGCAAGGCCTGCCGGTGCCGTCAGCCGATGTGCGATCTGGTCGGTATCGATGATCGCGGCGCCGCGTGCCGCGAACAGGTCCGATACCGTGGTTTTGCCGCAACCGATGCCGCCGGTAAGTCCGATCGATAGCATGTCGTATCAGTCGTATGCGGTCATGAAAAACCCAGAAACATTTGCGCCAAAGGCTGGCCGAAGAACAGCGTTACCAGTCCGGCCACCGCCAGATAGGGTCCGAACGGAATCGGGATTTCCCGACCGCGACGGGCCAGCACGATCAGTCCGATGCCGACCACTGCGCCGACCAGCGACGACATCAGCACGATCACCGGCAGCATCTTCCAGCCCAGCCATGCGCCGAGTGCCGCCAGCAGTTTAAAATCGCCATGACCCATGCCTTGCTTCTTGCGTACCACTTCGAACAAGAAATTGATCAGCCACAAGCTCATGTAACCGGCCGCCGCGCCGATGACCGCCTCGCCCAATGGCACGAAGGCGCCCTGCAGGTTGATCAGCAGCCCGCACCACATCAACGGCAAGGTCAGGTCGTCCGGCAGCAACTGCGTGTCGGCATCGATGAAGGTCATCGCGATCAGGAAGTACAGGAATACCAGCGTACCCAGACCGACCAGGCCGCTGCCGAAATGCCACACCAGCAGGGCCGACAGCAAGCCGGTAATCAATTCGACGATCGGATAGCGCGGTGAAATCGGCGCCTTGCAGCCGGCGCATTTGCCACCCAGGGCCACATAGCTGGCCACCGGGATATTTTCCAGCGAGCCGATCTTGTGGCCGCAGTGCGGGCAGGACGAACGCGGCGCCATCAAATTGTAGACATCGGCATGCGGCAGCGGCAGGTTACTTTCGCTAGCGACGTAATTGTCCGATTCGCGCTGCATCATTTTCGGCACGCGATGGATCACGACATTGAGGAAACTGCCGATCATCAGCCCGAAAATGCCCGCCACACTCGTGGCGAAAACACTGCCGGGCGGGGCATTGATAAGCAGTTCCAGCATCAGACAACCGAGCCCAGCTTGAAGATCGGCAGATACATCGCGATCACCAGGCCGCCGATCAGCACGCCCAGGATCACCATGATCAGCGGTTCCATCAGGCTGGCCAGCGACTCCACTGCTTCATCGACTTCGGCTTCATAGAAATCTGCGACCTTGCCCAGCATCTGGTCGAGCGAACCGGATTCTTCGCCGATCGACACCATCTGGGTCACCATGTTCGGAAACACGTTGGCATTCTGCATTGCTACGGTCAGGCTGGTGCCAGTGCTGACTTCGTTCTGGATACGCTTGGTGGCGTCGAGGTAGACCGCATTGCCGGAGGCGCCGCCGACCGAGTCGAGCGACTCCACCAGCGGTACGCCAGCGGCGAACATGGTCGCCAGGGTACGCGTCCATCGCGCAATCGTGGCCTTGCGGATCACCGCACCGAAGATCGGCGCCTTCAGCAGCAATTGATCCATGAAGCGTTGCACCTTCAAAGAACGCCGCCACGACTGGAAGAACAAGTACAGCGCGCCGAAGATGCCACCGAAGATCAGGTACCACCACTTAACGAAAAAATCGGAAATGGCCATTACCACCAGCGTCGGTGCCGGAAGGTCAGCGCCAAAGCTTTTAAAGACTTCCTTGAACGCCGGCACCACCCAGATCATGATCACCGCCGTGACTACGAAGGCCACCACCAGAATCGAGATCGGATAAAACAGCGCGGACTTGATCTTGCCTTTGATGGCGAGCGTCTTTTCCTTATAGATCGCCAGTCGCGTGAGCAGGTCTTCGAGAATACCGGCCTGTTCGCCGGCGCCGACCAGATTACAGAACAGCGGGTCGAAGTAAAGCGGAAACTTGCGGAATGCCGCGTTCAGGCTGGTACCGGTTTCGACATCGGCGCGAATGTCCTGAATCAGCTTGGACACCGATGGATTGGCATGGCCCTTGGCGACGATATCGAACGACTGCAGCAATGGCACGCCCGCCTTCATCATGGTAGCGAGCTGGCGCGTGAACAGGGAAATATCCTTTTCCTTGATCTTCTTGCCGCTTTTAAAACTCTTTTTCTTGACCTTGGTGACCAGGATGCCTTGACGGCGCAAGGTCGCGTTGACCACTGCTTCGCTGAACGCGCGCTGTTCACCGCGGACCTGCTTGCCGGTCTTGTCCTTGCCTTCCCAGGCGTAGATCGATTCCTTGCCCAAGCGCGTGGTGACGGCATTCCGTGCTGCAGTAGCCATGCTCGCTCTCTCCTTGATTATGCGTTAGTGCAGCCGAGTACTTCTTCCAGGCTGGTCAATCCCTGTTTTACTTTGACCAGGCCCGACTCTCGCAGCGTCTTGATGCCATCCAGCTTGGACTGCGCCTCGATGTCGAGCGCGGTGCCATGAGACAGGATGATGCGTTCGATTTCTTCACTGATCGGCATGATCTGGTAGATGCCGACCCGGCCCTTGTAGCCGCTACCGGTGCAACGTTCGCAACCGACCGGCTTATAGGGCAGCCAGGTGCCGTTCAAATCTTCTTCGCGGAAACCCGCTTCCAGCAGCGCTTCATCGGGAATCGAAGTCGGCTGCTTGCAGGTACAGAGCCGGCGCGCCAGGCGCTGGGCCGTGATCAGGATCACCGACGAGGCAATATTAAACGGCGCCACGCCCATGTTCATCAGCCGCGTCAGGGTTGCCGGCGCATCGTTGGTATGCAGTGTCGAAAAGACCATGTGGCCGGTTTGCGCGGCCTTGATGGCGATGTCGGCGGTTTCCAGATCACGAATTTCACCGACCATGATGATGTCCGGATCCTGCCGCAGGAACGCCTTGAGCGCGACCGGAAAGGTCAGACCGGCACGGTCGTTGACGTTGACCTGATTTACGCCCGGTAAATTAATCTCGGCCGGATCTTCGGCAGTAGAGATATTGATGCCTGGCTTGTTGAGGATATTCAGGCAGGTATACAAAGAGACCGTCTTGCCCGAGCCGGTCGGGCCGGTTACCAGCACCATGCCATACGGCCGCTGGATCGCTTCCATTAGGATTTCCTTCTGGTCGGCGTCGTAGCCGAGTGCCTCGATGCCCATTTGCGCCTGCGTGGCGTCGAGAATACGCATGACGATTTTTTCGCCGAACAATGTCGGCAAAGTGCTCACGCGAAAATCGATCGAGCGCGTCTTGCTCATGATCAGCTTCATGCGGCCGTCCTGCGGCACCCGTCTTTCGGAAATATCGAGCTTGGAGATGACCTTGATGCGCGAGGCCAGCTTTTCCTTGATCGCCAGCGGCGGTTGCGCCACTTCGCGCAACACACCATCGACGCGCAGACGGATGCGGTAGAATTTTTCGAATGGCTCGAAATGCAAATCGGAAGCGCCCAGGTTGATGGCGTCGGTCAAGATCTTTTGCAAGAATTTGACCACCGGCGCATCGTCGATATCAGCTGGCGCCGCATCGGCTACGGCAACCGCAGCGTCCTCGCCGAAATCGATGTCGGCATCGTCGCCGATCAGTTCATTGAGGTTCTGCTCGGTGCTTTGGCTGAATTTTTCGATCAGCTTGAGCAGCATCGTGTGCTCGACGATGATCGGCTCGACCGTCAGTTCGGTCTGGAATTTGATCTGGTCCAGCGCCTGCGTATTGGTCGGGTCGGAAATCGCTACCGATATCTTGTTACCACGCTTGGACAATGCGACCACGCGCTGGCTCTGGCTCAGCTTGGCGTCGATGATCTTGTCGGGAATCGAATTCAGGTTAAATGCCGAAAAGTCCAGCATCGGATAACCGAATGTCTCGGAACAGAAGGCCGCCAGTGTGCGCGAATCGATGCCGCCGTTCTGAATTATTACGTCGATGAACGGGCTTTTTTCCGCAATCGACTGACGCGTGAAGGTATCGACCTGGAGGGCCGTCAGCCTGCCAGCCTGGAGCAATGCACGGGCCAGTCCCGAAATGGGGACGTTCGAAGCCGAATTGGGGAGCACTGCCGCCATAGTTATTGTTCTAGAATTTTATTGCGTGGAGATCCAGATCATCTCAGGATGATGCCTCCAAGCATGTGATCTGTAAAGCCGAAGCACGCGAATGTTACCGAAATGCTGTGCGGATTTTACACACTGACCGGCTTTTGCCCATTTCTTTCGCCAATGCCTTGTCGAAACAACTTGACTACCTTGATCGACTGGTTCTGGACCTGCACGATTTCGATGACGCAGCCGGAAATTTTCAGGCAGACGCTGGCTTCCGGAATATCCTGCAAATAGTCGAGCAGCAAACCGTTGAGCGTCTTCGGACCGTCGAGCGGAAAGGTCAGCCCCAGGCGCTTGTTGATGTCGCGTAGCGTCGTGGCGCCTTCGAGCAGGCATTCGCCGCGGACGTCCCAGTTGAATATATCAGCGCGTGCCGCGCCGGGCATCGACGTAGTGAACTCGCCGATCATTTCCTCGATGATGTCTTCCAGCGTGACCAGTCCCTGCACTTCGCCGTATTCGTCGACGATGATGCCAAGTCGCTCATGTTTTTCCTGAAAGTATTGCAGTTGTTCGAATACGCCAGTGCCTTCGGGGACGAAGTACGGCGCTGTCAGCAATTGGCGAAAGTCGTCGACGCTCAGGTCATCGCCATGATCGAGCAGCGCCATTGCCTTGCGAATGTGCAGGATGCCGACGATACGGTTGATTTCGCCTTCATAAACCGGCAGCTTGTTGTGATAACAAGTCGTGAGTTGTTTTTTGATCTCGGAAAGTGGTACCGACAAATTCAATGCCTCGATCTGTGCGCGCGGGGTCATCACATCCTCGACCGAAATTGTTTCGAGATCGAATAAATTCAGCAAGATGCTTTTGTGCTTGGTCGGGATGAAATTGCCGCTTTCGAGCACCATCGAGCGCAGTTCTTCCGACGACAGCCGCATGTCGCGCGCCGTGCTGTCGGTTTTGATATGCAGCAGCGTCAGCAGGCCGGACACGAACAGGTTGACGAACCAGATGAGGGGCCGCGCCACCCGCATCAGCGGTTGCAGCACGAGGCTGCTCGGCAGGGCAATACGCTCGGGATACGTGGCGCCGATCACCTTCGGCGTCACTTCGGCAAATACGATGATCAGGAACGCCACTGCAGCAATCGCCAATGTGATGACGCTTTCATCCTTGCCGAAATTGAAGATCGCTACCGCTGTGGCCAGCGCGGTGGCGAGCGCATTGATCAGGGTTTTCGCGATTAGCACCAGCGAGAGTACTTTGTCGGTGCGCTCAAGAAGCCACAGCGTCGTGGTGGCGCGCTTGCTGCCGCGCTTGGCGAGATGACGCAGGCGATGGCGGTTGGCCGCCATCAGCGCCGTCTCTGTCATCGCAAAAAATGCGGAAAGAAGAATCAGGGTGGCGAGTGCAAGGATTTGCACCCACAAGGGAACGTTATCCAAGGATCACCGCGAGAATGTGGGCATAAACTATTGTGCTCGGATGACGTTGGCGGACGTTGGCGGACATTGGCGGACATTGGCGATGTCAGGCGCGGCTCGCTGAAAAAGGTTCAGTGCGTACGGTCGACCGCGAACGCGCACAATTGTAACAAGGATTGCTTGTACTGGTTTTCCGGCAAATCTGCAATCGCTTGCGCTGCGCGGGACGCTGCTTTCTCAGCCGCCCTGCGGGTGTAATCGAGCGCACCCGAACTGGTGATCGCTGCCAGGATTTCATCAAAATGCTGTTCGTCGCCATTGGTAATGCAGGACCGCACCAGTTCGCGCTGCGCCGGCGTGCCGTTGCGCATCAAATAGATCAAGGGCAGCGTCGGTTTGCCTTCGCGCAGATCGTCGCCGACGTTTTTGCCGATCTCGGCCGCATTCCCCGAATAGTCCAGCACATCGTCGATCAGCTGAAAAGCGGTGCCCAGCGATCGGCCGTACTCGCCTGCGGCCTCGACGTCGGACGCCGGCGCGCCGGCAATCAACGCACCGGGCTGCGATGCTGCTTCGCACAGCTTGGCGGTTTTGGAGCGAATCACCTGTAGGTAACGCTCCTCGCTCACTTCCGGATCATGCATGTTCAGCAGTTGCAGCACTTCGCCTTCGGCAATCACATTGGTGGCATCCGCCAGGATCTGCATGACCTGCATGTTGCGGATGGCAACCATCATCTGAAAGGCGCGCGAGTAGACAAAGTCGCCCACCAGCACCGATGCGGCGTTGCCGAATAACGCATTGGCCGTCTCGCGACCACGGCGCAGAGAGGATTCATCAACCACGTCGTCGTGCAGAAGTGTCGCGGTATGGATGAATTCAACCACGGTCGCCAATTGATGATGGTGCGTGCCGCGATAACCCCAGGCATTTGCCATCAACAACACCAGAACCGGCCGGATACGCTTGCCGCCAGCGCTGATGATGTACTCGGCGATCTGGCTGACCAGCGGGACGTCCGAATGCAATTGCAAGCGGATCACCGCATTGACGGCATCCATGTCGGCGGCAATCGACTCGGAAAGACTGTGTTGTGGGGCGGGGGCGGTAGCGACAGACAAGGGGGAACCTGAAAGAACATGGATTGCGCCGATTATACGATGTACAACGTTCACCTGCAGACGTCGATAACAGCGATTTCCTGTGGGTTTGATCAGGTGCGGACGTATTTTGGCTGCCTGTCTATTGACTTTGACCGTGGGGATAAGTCCATGTATAATCTCAGGTTTTCCCGATTCCAGATGCAGTTTCATCGCACCGGCGGAGAGAAAAGTCCTTAAATAATTTGATGAGGTTCCTCATGTACGCGGTCATAAAAACCGGTGGCAAACAATATAAAGTTGTCGCTGGTGAAAAACTTAAAATAGAACAGATACCTGCAGACATTGGCACCGAAATCACCATCGATCAAGTACTCGCGCTCGGCGCGGGTGACACCATCAGGTTTGGTGCTCCCTTGGTAGAAGGTGCTACGGTTCTGGTTTCGGTACTGTCACAAGGTCGTCACGACAAAGTCAAAATTTTCAAGATGCGTCGACGCAAGCATTACCAGAAGCGTCAAGGCCATCGCCAAAATTACACTGAAATCCAGATCGTTTCGATCAACGGCTAATCGGTTAACTTCGCGGTTAACTTCGAACCAACAGAATCCAGGAGTCAGAAATGGCACATAAAAAAGGCGGCGGCACCACGCGCAACGGCCGCGATTCCGAGTCAAAGCGACTTGGCGTTAAGGTCTACGGTGGTCAAACCATCAATGCAGGCGGCATCATCATTCGTCAACGCGGTACCAAGACACATCCAGGCGAAAACGTCGGCATGGGCAAGGATCACACTTTGTTCGCGCTGATTAACGGCAAGGTTCAATTTGTCGTCAAAGGCGCCACACAGCGCCAGTTCGTCACAGTGGTACCTGCGTCAGTAGTGGCTGCTCCGGCAGTAACGGCTTAAGCTCATTGCTTAGGCATGCAATGTAAGGCGCAAGCCTTCAATCGAAAGGCTCTGCCCCAGGTAGGGCCTTTTTAGTTTTATGGCGGCACAACATGAAGTTTATCGACGAAGCAAAAATCGAAGTCATCGCCGGTGATGGTGGCAACGGCGTTGCGTCTTTCTGTCGCGAGAAATTCCGGCCCTTCGGCGGCCCGGATGGCGGCGACGGCGGCAAGGGCGGCAGCATCTTCGCGATCGCAGACCGCAACATCAACACGCTGGTGGATTTCCGGTTCTCCAAGCTGCACAAAGCACGCGACGGTGAAAACGGCCGCGGTGCCGATTGTTACGGCAAGGGCGCGGACGACATCATGCTGCGCATGCCGGTTGGCACCCTCATCATCGACCAGAACGACGGCGAAATCGTCGCCGACCTGACCGAGCACGGTCAGGAAGCGCTGCTGGCCAAGGGCGGCGAGGGCGGCTGGGGCAATATCCATTTCAAGTCCTCGACCAATCGCGCACCGCGTCAGAAGAGCGATGGCAAAGAAGGCGATCGACGTGAGTTGCGACTGGAACTCAAGGTCTTGGCCGACATTGGTCTGCTGGGCATGCCTAATGCCGGCAAGTCGACATTCATTTCGGCGGTATCGAACGCCCGGCCGAAAATTGCCGACTATCCGTTTACGACACTGCATCCGAACCTCGGCGTAGTGCGCGTAAGCCACGAAAAAAGCTTCGTCATCGCCGATATTCCGGGCTTGATCGAAGGTGCTTCCGAAGGCGCGGGCCTGGGTCACCAGTTCCTGCGGCATCTGCAGCGCACCCGACTGCTGCTGCACATCGTCGACCTCGCACCGTTCGACACGGTCGATCCGGTCAAGGAAGCCAAGGCTATCGTCAAGGAACTGAAAAAATACGACGAGTCGCTGTTCGACAAGCCGCGCTGGCTGGTGCTCAACAAGCTCGACATGGTGCCGGAAGAAGAGCGCAAGAAGCGCGTCAAGGATTTCGTCAAGCGCTTCGGCTGGAAGGGCCGCGTGTTTGAAATTTCGGCGCTGACGCGCGAGGGCTGCGAAGAATTGATCATCGCGATCTACGAATACCTGGCCGAGCAGCGCAAGCTGACCCAGCGTTCGGAAGACACCAGCATGGTCGAGGAAGTGCGCGGCATCGAGTCGATCGAAGCCGACGATCCGCGCTTCAAGTCGGTCGAAGTGGAAGAGACCGACGATCCGCGCTTCCGTCCGATCGAGTAATCACAAAAAGCCCCGGATTCGCTCCGGGCTTCGTTCATCCAGCCGGGCCAGACTTCACATGCAAGCCGTCATTCAAAACGCCAAACGCATCATCATCAAGGTAGGCTCTTCGCTGGTCACGAACGACGGCAAGGGCCTCGACAGCGGCGCGATCGCCAAATGGGCGGCGCAGATCGCGCATTTGCGCGGGCTCGGCAAACAGGTGGTGCTGGTCAGTTCGGGCGCGATCGCGGAAGGCATGCAGCGGCTCGGCTTTGAGAAACGGCCGACCGGCATTCATGAATTGCAGGCCTGCGCCGCGGTCGGGCAGATGGGCCTGGCGCAAATCTACGAAACCAGCTTCCGCGCACACGGCCTCGGCACCGCGCAGGTCCTGCTCACGCATGCCGACCTGGCCGACCGCGAGCGCTACCTGAATGCGCGCTCGACGCTGTTCACGCTGCTTGATTTTGGCGTGGTCCCGATCATCAATGAAAAC
>JACMQD010000489.1 GCA_014377155.1 Herminiimonas sp. | reverse complement strand
GATCACGCCGTCGAAGCGATCGCCATGCAGCACCAGCATGCGCTTGCCATTTTTGGTGACATGAATCAGCTCGTCGCGAACCAGGATGCCACCGAAATCGAGATCGATGAATTGGCGAATCGACTCGTCATGGTTGCCCGGTACGAAGATCACCTCGGTGCCCTTCTTCGCTTTCTTGAGTACCGTCTGCACGACATTATTGTGCGTCTGATCCCAATACCAGCGTCGCTTTAGCTGCCAGCCATCAATGATGTCGCCGACCAGGTAGAGCTGCTTCGATTCCGTTGCGCGCAAAAATTCGAGCAGCCGCGCGGCCTGGCATCCGGTCGTGCCGAGATGGATATCGGAGATCCAGATAGTCCGGAAGCGAAGCGGATCGCGTTTTCTGGCTGGTTCGTGGAATTCTGATGCCGGTAACAGGAACTGGGTGTCTCGCGCGTTCATGGCAACCTCCGTTCGATAGGATGACAAGCAGGCCGAAGATCGACACGCCGTGGTAACGACCGTTCGGATAGTGGTCCGGCAAAGAGTAACTTCGCTATACTTCCTGCTGATGACCGTCTGGTGTCAACCATGTGACACGGTTCATCACAGCGGGCATGCGAAACGTAGCGTTCCCTCCCGAAAAGCAACTCAGGATGCCAATGCCAAAATTCGCTGCGAACCTCAGCATGATGTACCAGGAACACGCTTTTCTGGACCGCTTCGCCGCAGCCGCAGACGACGGTTTCAAAGGCGTCGAGTTCCTGTTTCCGTATGCCTTCGATGCAGCCGACATCAAGTCAAGACTCGATGCGAACGATCTTGCACTGGTCTTATTCAACTGCCCGCCGGGAGACTGGGAAAACGGCGAGCGCGGCATCGCGTCGCTGCCGGGGCGCGAGGATGAATTCCGGCGAGGGGTCGGGATGGCGCTGGAATATTGCCGCGTGCTCGGTAATCGCAATTTGCACGTCATGGCAGGCATTTGTAAGCCGGAACAGGACCGGCAGCGCCATCGGGCGACGTACCTGCAAAACCTGGCGTACGCCGCGCAGCAGGCCGCAGCCGTGGGGGTGACCATGGTGATCGAACCCATCAACGCCCGCGACATGCCAGGCTATTTCCTCAATCGGCAGGACGATGCCCACGCGATCTGCAACGAGATCGGCGCAGCCAACCTGAAAGTACAATTCGATTTGTATCACTGCCAGATCACTGAGGGCGACCTGGCGATGACGATGCGGCGCGATATCGATGGCATCGCGCATATGCAGATTGCCGGCGTGCCCTGCCGCAATGAGCCTGATGTTGGTGAAATCAACTACCCCTACCTTTTTAGCGTCATGGATGAGCTTGGTTACCAGGGTTGGGTTGGCTGCGAATACCGGCCCAGGGGTGCAACCTCGGCCGGCCTGAATTGGCTAAATGCATGGCTGGCAAAAAGAGACTAGCGCCGACGCAAAATCCCCGCTATAATTTCGCTTCTTCAGGCGCGTAGCTCAGCTGGTTAGAGCACTACCTTGACATGGTAGGGGTCGTTGGTTCGAGTCCAATCGTGCCTACCAGATTTCCCTAAATTGCAGAACCGGTAGCCGAGGTTCGCAGCGGTGGATGAATTTGGTAAAAGTGAAGTAACAGCATATTGATGGAAGCGCAGTCCGGCTTCCATTTTTGCTTTCTGCAGTCGTCGTTTGAACCTCTTCCTCTACTTCGCCCGATAATTGAGCTGATGCAGTCACACTTCAAAACATAGCCGTGCAGTGTGGCGGTGACGGTGATTAGTGGTGTGAGTCCCCCATCTTCCTACCGATCGGCGCTTCAAACGTTTGGATTTTTCTGGTAGCATCACGATCTGCCGCGTTACTTCATCATCAACGGCGATTGGTCCGAGACCTACAGCATTATCAATTAAGAGCGAGAAAGGCATCCTGGTTATGACACCGCGAACTACCACCACGACGGCAAGGCCGCGAATCTAGTCGGATCTTTTTCTTCAGTTACATCGAAAAAGCGCGGCTGGTCCGTGTTTTTTTTCGCCTGCATTTTTGATCAACTACTTAGCTGGCGCCGGTATGGTCTGCATATCGGCATGGAGCGCAAAATGGTTACAGTTCGACTTCCCGATGGTTCCCAGCGTCAGTTCGACGCACCTCTTACTGTGGCGCAGGTCGCTGCCAGCATCGGCGCCGGTCTTGCCAAGGCTGCGCTGGCCGGCAAAGTGGATGGGGTCACGGTCGACACCTCTTATTTGATCGATCGCGATATCGACCTGGCCATCGTGACCGACAAGGATGCCGAGGGACTGGACGTGATCCGGCACTCGACTGCTCACTTGCTGGCGCACGCGGTCAAGGAACTGTTCCCGGACGCACAAGTGACCATTGGTCCGGTGATCGAAAACGGGTTCTACTACGATTTTGCTTACAAGCGGCCTTTTACGCCTGAAGATCTGCAGGCGATCGAAAAGAAGATGGCAGAAATCACCAAAAAGGACGAGCGCGTCACGCGCAAGGTCTTGCCGCGCGATGAGGCAGTGGCCTATTTCAAGTCGATCGGCGAAGCTTACAAGGCTGAAATCATCGAATCGATTCCCGCAGACCAGGATGTCTCGCTGTATAGCGAAGGTGGTTTCACCGACCTGTGCCGCGGGCCGCACGTACCGTCAACCGGCAAGCTCAAGGTATTCAAACTGATGAAGCTGGCCGGCGCTTACTGGCGCGGCGATTCGAAGAATGAAATGCTGCAGCGGGTCTACGGCACCGCCTGGGCCAAGAAGGAAGACCAGGAAGCGTACCTGCACATGCTCGAGGAAGCAGAAAAGCGCGACCATCGCAAACTCGGCAAATCGCTCGATCTGTTCCATTTTCAGGAAGAAGCGCCAGGCCTGATTTTCTGGCATCCGAAAGGGTGGACAGTCTGGCAGCAGGTCGAGCAATACATGCGCCGCGTCTACCAGGAAAATGGTTATCAGGAAGTCAAGGCGCCGCAGATTCTCGACCGCTCGTTGTGGGAAAAAACCGGGCATTGGGAAAACTATCGCGAGAACATGTTCGTCACCGAGTCGGAAAATCGCGCCTATGCCTTGAAGCCGATGAATTGTCCCGGCCACGTCCAGATCTACAATGCCGGCATGCGCAGCTATCGTGACCTGCCACTGCGCTATGGTGAATTCGGCCAGTGTCATCGTAACGAGCCGTCCGGCGCCTTGCACGGAATCATGAGGGTGCGCGGCTTTACACAAGATGACGGTCATATCTTTTGCACCGAAGAACAGATCGAAGACGAAGTCACTGCCTTTCATCCCCAGGCGATGCAGGTCTACAGTCATTTCGGCTTCAGCGATATCGCCATCAAACTGGCGCTGCGTCCCGACAATCGGATTGGCTCGGATGAATTGTGGGACAAGGCGGAAGACACGCTGCGCTCGTCGCTGCGCGCCTGTGGCGTGACTTGGGAAGAATTGCCGGGCGAGGGCGCTTTCTACGGTCCCAAGATCGAATATCATATGAAGGACTGCCTCGGCCGCCCATGGCAGGTCGGCACCATGCAGGTGGACTTCTCGATGCCGGGACGACTCGGCGCGGAATATGTTGCCGACGACAATACGCGGAAGGTGCCGGTGATGTTGCACCGCGCGATCGTCGGATCACTCGAACGCTTCATTGGCATCCTGATCGAAAACTATGCCGGTGCACTGCCACTGTGGCTGGCACCCGTACAAATCGCGATTGTCAATATCTCCGAAGCCCAGGCCGACTATGCCCGAAGCGTCGCACAAAACCTGAGGAAACAAGGGTTTAGGGTCGCCCTCGATTTGCGTAACGAGAAAATAACCTATAAAATACGCGAGCATTCCGTCCAGAAGCTTCCCTACATCATCGTCATCGGTGACAAGGAACGTGACGGAAATACAGTGGCCGTGCGTGCGCGGGGCAACGTCGACCTGGGTTCCATGCCGGTCGATGTGTTGGTTGAGCGACTCAACAATGAGGTCGAAACCAAAGCCTGACCGAGGAAACTCGCAGCGCCAGAGCACGGCTTTATCATTTGATTTTTGAAGGAAACAACATAGCTACTGACAAGTCGCATCGCATCAACGGTGAAATTACAGCGCCCGAACTTCGTTTGAGTGGAGTAGAGAACGAAGCGCTCGGAATCGTGAGTCTGGCGGACGCTTTCCGCATGGCTGAAGAAGCCAACGTTGATCTCGTGGAAATTGCGCCGACTGCGCAACCGCCAGTTTGCCGTCTGATGGATTACGGCAAGTTCAAGTACCAGGAACAGAAGAAGGCCCACGAAGCCAAGTTGAAGCAGAAGATCATTCTGGTCAAGGAAGTCAAGTTCCGACCGGGCACGGATGATGGCGATTACAACATCAAGCTGCGCAACCTCATTAAGTTTCTGGACGAAGGCGACAAAACCAAGATCACGTTGCGGTTCCGCGGTCGTGAGATGGCGCATCAGGATATCGGTATGCGCATGCTGGAGCGTCTGAAGCTGGATCTGGAGCCGTATGGACAGGTCGAGCAGTGGCCGAAGATGGAAGGTCGCCAGATGATCATGGTGCTGGCGCCCAAGAAGAAAAAGTAAGCGTCAATAGAATTTGGCACGGCAGACCGGCGACGGTTTGCCTGTGCAAATAGCAGCGGACTCGATTTCGCTGCATACAAGTGAAAGCAGGCATCTAAGCGCAACGTCGTGTTGCCACCTGCAATCATGTTAAAAACGGAGCTGTCCGAAGGACAGATAGTGTCATGCCTAAAATGAAGACAAAGAGCAGCGCAAAGAAGCGTTTTCGCGTTCGCCCGGGTGGAACGATCAAATGTGGTCATGCTTTCAAGCGCCACATCCTGACCAAGAAGACCACCAAAGTCAAACGCCAGTTGCGCGGTATTACCAATGTCAATGCTGCTGACGTCGTATCCGTCCGCCGCATGATGCCGAACGCTTAACCTCACACACATAATCAGGAGCTACTATGCCTAGAGTAAAACGTGGGGTGACCGCACGGGCCCGCCATAAGAAAGTCCTCGACCAAGCCAAAGGCTATCGTGGGCGTCGTAGTAAAGTTTACCGGATTGCCAAGCAGGCTGTCATGCGTGCCGGCCAGTATGCCTATCGTGACCGCCGTAACAAGA
Organism: Herminiimonas sp.; assembly: GCA_014377155.1. The sequence continues at coordinate 22,903 of JACMQD010000489.1, read as the reverse complement.
AGCGCGTCTTCCGTGCACTCTGGATCACGCGTATCAACGCTGCATCGCGCGAGCATGGCATGACCTACAGCGTCTTCATGAATGGCCTCAAACGTGCCTCGATCGAACTCGATCGCAAGGTACTGGCCGACATGGCTGTCATGGACAAGCCGGCGTTTGCCGCAATCGTCAACCAGGTGAAGGCAAACTTCGCAGCTGCGTAAGGTGCAGGCGCTACACCGCGCAAGCGGTGTGGCGATCTGTTGGACGATACTGAAACATCCCGCGGGGCAGAGGTCAATCACCTGTGCCCCGTTTCATTTTTGCCGAGGCTTCATGGCGAAGCGGAAGACATTATGACTCCCCTAGAACAACTGGTGGTCCAGGCGCAGGCCGATTTTGCCGCGGCTGTCGACGCTGCTGCACTTGAAAATGCCAAGGCAACCTACCTCGGCAAGACTGGCCAGATCACGGCGCAAATGAAAGGCCTGGGCAAGCTGGCGCCCGACGAGCGCAAGGTGCAGGGCGCAGTCATTAATGCGGCGAAGGAACAAATTGAAGACGCGCTGAATGCGCGCCGCGACGCCTTGGCAGACGCACAGATGCAGGCGCGCCTGAATGCGGAGGCCATTGATATCACCTTGCCAGGCCGGGGTCGCTCGGTTGGTGGCATGCATCCGGTCATGCGGACCTGGGAACGGGTCGAGCAGATTTTCGCGTCAATCGGTTTCGACGTTGCGGACGGTCCCGAGATCGAAACCGACTGGACCAATTTCACGGCACTGAACAGTCCGGAAAATCATCCGGCCCGCTCGATGCAGGATACCTTCTACATCGACGGCAAGGATTCCGACGGCAAGCAACTGCTACTGCGCACACACACGAGTCCGATGCAGGTGCGCTATGCGCGCATGAACAAGCCGCCGATTAAGGTGATCGCGCCGGGCCGCACCTATCGGGTCGACAGCGACGCGACCCACTCACCGATGTTTCATCAGGTAGAGGGCTTGTGGATCGACGAAAACATCAGCTTCGCCGATCTGAAAGGCGTCTACCTGGCCTTCGTCAGGGCATTCTTCGAGACCGACGATCTGCAGGTACGTTTTCGGCCGTCTTATTTTCCTTTTACGGAACCATCGGCAGAAATCGACATTGCCTTCGGTAGTGGTCCGTTGAAAGGCCGCTGGCTGGAAGTCTCCGGTGCCGGCCAGGTGCATCCGAACGTGGTGCGCAACATGGGTATCGATCCGGAAAAATACATCGGCTTCGCGTTCGGCTCCGGTCTGGAGCGGTTGACGATGCTGCGGTATGGCATCAACGACCTGCGTCTGTTCTATGAAGGCGATTTGCGCTTTCTGAAGCAGTTCAACTAGCGCAAAAGACGCTGTCTGCCGCCGTGCAATCACGTTGCGCTTACCGCTTGCCGCGATGCCCCCTTGGGCCGAAAATCGCCCGCCGTAAAAAGGATTATCCATGCAATTCTCTGAAAAATGGCTGCGTACGATGGTCGACCCGGCCATCAGTTCCGACCAGCTCGCGCACCTGCTGACGATGTCGGGTCTTGAAGTCGAAGAAGTTGCGCCGGTCGCGCCGCCTTTCCATGGCGTCGTCGTTGCCCAGGTACTCGACACCAGCCGTCATCCGAATGCCGACCGTCTTAATGTCTGCCAGGTCGATGCTGGCACCGGCAGCACGCTGACCATCGTCTGTGGCGCGCCGAACGTGCGCGCCGGCATGCGGGTGCCCTGTGCCCTGCCGGGCGCTGTGCTGCCGCCCGGCGCCGACGGCAAGCCTTTTGAGATCCGGGTAGGGGAATTGCGCGGCGTGCAGTCCGAAGGCATGTTGTGTTCGGCCCGGGAACTGAAACTCTCCGAAGACCATGCCGGTCTGCTGGAGCTGCCCGACGATGCACCGGTGGGCCAGGATTTTCGCGATTATTACCAGCTCGACGATCGCAAGCTGACCATCAAGCTCACGCCCAACAAGGCTGATTGCCTTTCGGTGCTTGGCGTGGCCCGCGAAGTCGCGGCCCTTACCGGCGCAGCCCTGACGCCACCGACTTACGATAGCACTGCCGTCACGAGCGACGAAGTGCTGCCCGTGGCGATACGCGCGCCAGACCTGTGCGGCCGCTTTACCGGACGCATCATCCGCGGTGTCAACGCACGTGCGGTAACGCCCGCATGGATGCAGCAGCGGCTCGAACGCAGCGGCCAACGGTCGATTTCGGCGCTCGTCGACATTTCGAATTACGTCATGCTCGAACTCGGCCGACCGACCCATGTATTCGACCTGTCGAAGATCCACGGCGGTCTGGAAGTGCGCTGGGGCCGGCAGGGCGAGTCTCTGAAGCTTTTGAACGGCAATACGGTAGCGGTCGACGAATGGATCGGCGTGATTGCGGACGCCGAAGCGATCGAGTCCCTGGCTGGCATCATGGGTGGCGATGCAACGGCAGTGTCGCTCGACACGCAAGACATTTATCTGGAGGCTGCCTTCTGGTATCCACAGGCGATTCAGGGGCGCGCGCGGCGCTTCAATTTCTCGACCGATGCGGCGCACCGCTTTGAGCGCGGCGTCGATTACGCGACCACGGTTGAACACATCGAGCGCATTACGGCGCTGATCATCGGTATCTGCGGGCAGGGCGATGCCACCCGCGTCGGTCCGGTCGACGACCAGGTCATCAACCTGCCACAGCGGCCACCGGTGACGATGCGCACCGCTAGGGCCGTGCGGGTCATCGGCGTGCCGCTTGACGATGCACAGGTCGCGCAGATCTTCACCCGGCTGGGCCTGTCGTATACGCACGCGGGTGGCGTCTTCACGGTGACGCCACCGTCGTTTCGTTTCGACATCGAAATCGAAGAAGACCTGATCGAAGAAGTTGCTCGCGTCTATGGCTTTGAAAACATTCCGGCACTGCCGCCGGTCGCGCCGAACCAGATCCGCATGCCGGCTGAAAACACGCGCTCGCTGTTCGCGATCCGGCGCACGCTGGCTGCGCTTGACTACCAGGAAGTGGTCAACTACAGCTTTGTCGAAGCGCAGTGGGAAGCAGATTTCGCCGCCAACCTGGCGCCAATTGCCATCGTCAATCCGATTGCCAGCCAGATGAGCGTGATGCGTTCGACGCTGATCGGCAGCCTGGTCGCAAACTTGCGCTACAACCTCAATCGCAAGCTCGGCCGTATCCGGGTGTTCGAAATCGGCGCAGTCTATCAGCGCGATGCGGCAATCGCCGACGGGCCGCTGTCAGTTGCCGGCTACCGGCAGCCGAAGCATGTCGCGGCACTCGCCTACGGTGGCGTCATTGAAGAGCAGTGGGGACAGGCAAGTCGTGCAGTGGATTTCTTCGATATCAAGGCCGATCTCGAAGCCGTGTGTGCACCACGCGTTTTGCGTTTTGCCAGTCTGTCACATCCGGCGCTGCATCCGGGACGCAGCGCCAGCATCCTGCTCGACGGCGTTGAAGTCGGGTTCATCGGTGAGCTGCATCCGCGTTGGCAGCAGAAATACGAACTGCCGTCGGCACCAGTCGTCTTCGAAATCGATGCCACGCTGCTGCAGCTTCGACCGGTACCGGCACATCGCGATGTTTCGAAATTTCCGACCGTCATTCGTGACCTTGCCGTGGTCGTGGCGCAAGCGATCCCCGCACAGGAATTGGTTGATGTTTTTGAAGCGGAGAAGCTGCACAACCCTGCATGTCTTATCATGCAAGCTATTGTTTTGTTTGATGAATATCGTGGAAAAGGCATGGGCGCGGAAGAAAAAAGTCTTGCTTTCCGATTCGCGTTGCAAGATACTCAAGGCACCCTGCAAGACGATACGGTCGACGCTGCAATGACTGCATTCGCAGCCGCGGCACAGGCAAAATTTGGCGCACGTCTGCGTGCTTGAGCACGCGACAAAAGGCAGCAGGGATCACACGATGAACGACCCACATTCCGTAGAATTGCAATCCGTCTTGGCCGCCGATCTCGATCGTGCCGTGCTCGAAGCTCGGGCACGGTCGCAAGCCGAAAAGGATTTGCCGACTCTGACAAAAGCGGAGCTGGCCGAATTGCTGTTCGAGCAGGTTGGCCTGAACAAACGCGAAGCCAAGGATATGGTCGAGACTTTTTTCGACGAGATTCGTAATGCGCTTGAAGGCGGCGATCCGGTCAAACTGTCCGGCTTCGGTAACTTCCAGTTGCGTGACAAACCACAGCGGCCGGGACGCAATCCGAAGACCGGCGAAGAGATTCCGATCACGGCCCGTCGGGTCGTGACGTTTCATCCAAGTCAGAAACTGAAGGCAATGGTCGAGACCGCAGATCTGAAGCCGGCGACGCATGCAACGTAATGCTGCCGATCATTGGCGAGACGACACGGCGTGACGCCCCGAGAAATCAATCATGAATGACCGTCCACTCAAACCGGAACTCGCCACCTTGCCGCCCATCCCGGCAAAGCGTTATTTCACGATAGGTGAAGTCAGCGACCTGTGCGGTGTCAAGCCGCATGTCCTGCGCTATTGGGAGCAGGAATTCACGCAACTCAAACCCGTGAAGCGACGCGGCAACCGGCGCTACTACCAGCATCATGAGGTATTGCTGATACGGCGCATTCGCGAACTGTTGTACGAACAGGGGTTCACGATCAGCGGTGCCCGCAACAAGCTCGACAGTCGCGCGGTCGACGAGGCCGATCGGGCTGCAATGCAAGATGCAATAGCCGCATCGCAGGCAGTTGACCTCGGCATGCTACGCGCGGAACTCACGGACATCATGCGCCTGCTGCAGCTCTGAATAAGCAATGCCCACTGGCCTCAACGAGGGCAGCGGGCATGTGCATCGGCGCCGGTTTGTCATCGTCGGCAGCCGGCAGGCCGGCATTAAAAGTCCAGCTTGTCTCCAGGCTTCATCGTCAGTACCTTGGTTGAGGTATCGCCAAGTGCCTTGATGAATTCTTCCGGCGTTCCCTTGAGTTGCGGCGTGGTGCCGTAATGAATTGGGATGGCAAACTTCGGCTTCAGAAAATTCCGCGTTGCAAACGCTGCATCCTTTGGGTCCATCACGAAATGACCACCAATCGGGATCAGGACGAGGTCGGGATGGTAGTACTCACCGATCAGCTTCATGTCGCCGAACAATCCCGTATCACCCATGTGGTAAATGCGGAAACCGTTTTCAAGTTCGATGATGTAGCCCTGCGGTTCGCCGCCGACATGGGTTTCATCTTTGGTTGTTGCGGGATTGCGCCACAATATTTCGGAGCTGTGTTCCGCATGTGTAGCAGTGATGCGAATGTTGGCGCCGATCGGCGTGACGGTACCGCTCTTTCCGAACCGGGTGGCCTGCTCCGTGGTGAGTATGCCGAGCGTGATCGCACTCTGAATCAGTCCGGCCGGTCCATAGACCGGTGCACCGGTCAGTTTCGCCAGTGCTGCGACATCACCGAAGTGATCGTTGTGGCCGTGCGTGACCAGAATCAGGTCGACCTTACCGAGCGCTTCCAGTTTTTTATAGGCCTCCGGTGCCTTCGGATTGGTGGTCAACCAGGGGTCAATCACGATCACTTTGCCGCTTGGCGTCGTGATGCGGGTTGTCGCCTGGCCGAGCCACTGTACTTCGGCCTTGCCTGCTTCGAAACCCGTGCTAATGCCTGATGTCATCAGGACAAGCGCGCCGAATAGTGCTGATACGAAGCGAGCGGATTTGATGGCTTTTTCTCCCCGGCTGAAAGTCAGAGTTTCGATTGATGGTGAATTGCCAGGAACAGCGATGCCATGGTCGACAGCACCGATGTGAAATCGCGGGTCGGCTCGGTTTCGTCCCAGATGTAATTGAGCATGACGGCTTCGAAGGCCTTGCGTTTGGATTTCGTGGTCACTTCATGTGCCCGCGTGATCGCGGTCAGAAACTGCCTGCGCATGCCGGGCATGACCGGCAGATGCCGTATGTCGTCGAGAAACTCGAAACCTTTCGGTACGGGGTTGCCCTTGAGGGCGAATTCGAGCTTTTCGAAGACGGCTGCAGGCAATTGTCGCACCAGTTCGCAGGCACTTGCTTCCATTTTCAGGAGCAGATTGAAGCCTGCAGGGTAGACCGCACCGTAATCATCGCGCTCAGACAGAAACACTGCTGCACGCAAGGAATACTGGGCTGACGACGCATCGGCATAGGTACTCGAAAGACTGGTGCGGGTCGACGGCCAGAAGAAAAGATTGCCAGGCGTACTCGGGTCTTCCGGATCGGCAAAGAATTGCACGGCGACGTCATCGGTTTGCGCGCCACCGGCGCGCAGAATTTGCAGCAGCGGTGCGGCAAGTTCGCCCAGGGCAACCTCTGCCAAGGCCGCACTTGCGGTGGTGTCGGCATTGGACAGGTCTTCAACGATGTAAGCCTTCAAAGGCTTGAGCAAGGCGTGGGGATCGACAGTAATTGAGGTGGTCATGAAAGGCGTAGATAGGCTGCGTAGAGTCGCATCGGTAGCGCGAACGGGAACGCGATAGTAGCGCGTTTCAGCGCTCTCGACAGGCAAAGGTGCATGGCGACAAAGCGCCGGTCGCGATCAGTCCAGGAATTGCAGGACAGCGTGTTTTTGATTGTAGCGCCCGTGACTTTCGCCGTCCCACTGTTCAGGAAAAAACCGGGCTGCCCGATGGGTTGATCATCCTGCGGCGCTCGTGTGGCCGCAACAGCACGCGCAGTGCGATATCGACAGGAACGCCTTTATAGTCCAAAAACACCGCTGCATAGCGGGTACCGGCTTGATCTTGGAGCGCAATGCTCTGCTCGACGAGTGCGGCCGTCACGAAGTCGCGCCGCATGAAACCAGTAGTCGTGTCTGGCAAACTACTGCCGGCCTGCCATGCATTGCTGTCCATAATATTTTCCAAGTGCTGTGGCGCCGGCTACCGTGCAAAAGCGTCGGTTGGCCAAGTGCCGGAGTCGTCATCGTCAGATTCTACTAAGCAATTTTTGAACCACTCAACTTATTGTGTTTAAAATCATGCCATTAAGATATTGTAATGTAGAAACCTTCTCAAAATGTGTAAAAAATTCCGACACGCAACTTATTGAGAATTTTTCAGGATTACTGGTGCAGTTGGCTGGGCTGCCGGCAAGATTAGGTTCGCATGGCTGCCACACGGATCGGCGATTCTTGCGCGTAGGGTCGCGGTTGGCGTGGGGCGCATGAGCCGCCCCGGCCGGTTGAAGTTTGGATGCAACATGCGTTAGCGCCCGAAGGGCACCTTGTCCAGTCGGCCAAGCGCGGCTATGATCGCCGAAGCTCGCCTCGCATCAAGACGATGCACTGGAATAAATCAATCGCAGCCTCATTGGCATTGCAGGCTGCAAGTAACAGTTACTGGTACATCGGCGTATCGATCCTGAATACCGCTCGAATCATGTGCACGGCCGACTCAAGCATGTGTGCCGGTGTATCAGGTGTACTGGCCAACGCGATGTCGTCGCCATCCTGAAACGACATGAGCGTTTCAAAGATACGGTCTTGCTGGTCTGAAAAGCTGGTTCCGAACGCATCAGCGCTTGCATTAATGGTATCTGCGCTTGCAGAAATTTCGAAAACTTCGAATGTGAGGCCATCGAGTTTAAGTGGTAGGTCCGACACCGTTTCCCCCGTAATTAACGTGTTCCAAGAGAATATCAGGTGCCTTAATCGGTCGCACATGCGAATTGGCAAACGGGATGCACCTACCCCAAAATAACAACAGACCTGTCACACCCCGCCTTCCGGCAAATTAAAAAATCGTTTTTTAAAACTGTTTCGACATTCGGACGGCGATGTCAAACGTGATTGGTCGGGGCGAGAGGATTCGAACCTCCGACCCCTTGCACCCCATGCAAGTACGCTACCAGGCTGCGCTACGCCCCGACTGAGCGCGGAGTATAACAGAGCCCGCATGCGGCTATCCATTCCCGCGCAGGCGTTGTGCAACATCATTTGTTCGGGCTGGCAACGAACCGCCGGCGCTGTCACACCGCCTGTTCGGACTGCGGAAATCCCCTATCATGCAACGTCTATCAACAAGTCTGGAAGCCACCAATGGCCTTGAAAATCAGCGCTCGTTTCGACGGCGGTGCAATCGACGTCGTGCATGCGGACGATCCGCAGCAGATTGACCTGCGTATCCGCAAGGATTCGCACGCCGAGTTCCTGCAATGGTTCTATTTTCGCCTCCAGGGCGCACGCGGTACCGCCTGTAACCTGCGTTTCCTGAATGCCGGCGTCAGCAGTTATCCGGATGGCTGGAAAAACTACCAGGCCGTTGCCAGCCATGACCGACGCACATGGTTCAGGGTGCCGACCACATATGACGGGCAGGTGCTGACGATTTCCCATACGCCCGACCACGACAGCGTGTATTACGCGTATTTTGAGCCGTACGGCTGGGACAGGCATCTTGATCTGCTCGGCCGTGCCGGCCGATGTGCCGAGGTCCGGATTCTCGATTTGGCAACGACCCGCGACGGACGCGACCTGAATGCCGTCATGATTGGCGACCGAAATGCGCTGAAAAAAGTCTGGGTCATTGCAAGGCAACATCCGGGCGAAACGATGGCCGAATGGTTTGCCGAAGGCATGATCGAAAGCCTGCTCGACATGGCCGACCCGGTGGCACGCTGCTTACGCCAGCAAGTGGTTTTCTATATCGTGCCGAACATGAATCCGGATGGCGCGGCGCGTGGTAATTTGCGCACCAGCGCAACTGGCGCGAACCTGAACCGGGAATGGATGGCGCCGAGCGCCCAACATAGCCCGGAAGTCCTCGCAGTACGGAGTTTGATGCATGAGACCGGCTGCGACCTGTTTCTTGATGTGCACGGCGATGAAGGCTTACCTTACGTATTCGTCGCTGGCAGCGAAATGCTGGAAGGGTTTACTGATGTGCAGCGAGTTGCGCAACAGGATTTTGTCGATTACTTGAAAGCCGTCAGCCCGGATTTTCAAACCACCTACGGCTATGCTTCCAGCAAGTACCGCGAAGAGGTTTTGCGGCTCGCATCGAAATATGTGGCCCACCATTTCAAATGTGTCTCGCTCACGCTCGAAATGCCGTTCAAGGACAATGCGGCGTTGCCGGACCCGAAGGTTGGCTGGAATGGGGCTCGTAGCGCGGCGCTTGGCCGGTCGATGTTGCAGGCAATCCTGCATTCCCTTGGCAGCAGCCGGGCTGGAACCTGACGAGGTTCAGTCAGCAAGGCAGGTTTGCAAAGGAACTGCGAGCCGCCTCAGTGGAAATGCGTGGTGGCCTGCGGCACGTCTTCCGGCATTTCCGCATGTACCAGCTCTGCTTCGAGATCCGGATAAAGCGGTGCGCCGCAATCGTCGCAGAATTCCAGCGGAAAGCGCTCTTCATGCTGTTGTACGCGCTTGATACCGGATTCCTCGAGCAAGTTCAGAATTTCGTCGATCGGCGCCTGGGCAATCGCGGTCCCCATTGGCAGGCTGCCGGCAACGACGTCCGTCAGACTGGCGCGTAGTACCTGTTCGGCGTCTTCGGCACCGTATAAGGGCCATACGATGCCGTAAAGAACCTCCGTGTCGTCAGCCAGCAGGAAGCTGACACGGTATTCGTCGATGCGTTCATCCGCCGGATCTTCGCCGAAGGAGCCGATCACGGCCTGCAGTGCGTCGGCCTCGATTTCGAGTGTGTTGGTCAGGTAATGTACTGCGGCGCGGATCGAGGCTGGCCGGATGTTGCGGTCGGCTTCACGACAGGCGATGTAGTATGCCTGCGGCAGCAGCAGGTCAATGCCGCAGCCAGGCAGCAGGCGCACGATGTTCGGCAATGCCTGCGCTTGCCACTGCTCCAGCGCATGGGTCCGATCACGCAGGTCGAGCGACGCCTGCCAGCGAAACAGCGGTGTGCCTGATGGCACGACTGCCGCAGCAAGCAGGTAACGCGTGTCTGCAAGAAAGGGCGCCGTTTCCGGCGTGCCGGTGGCAACGCGTACTGGTTCGCCCTTGAGTGCGGACTGTGCCATCTTGTGCGTCAATGCGTAGGTATCTGCAGGCGTACGTGGCAACTGGTCGATTGCATACAGCATCGGCGCCATTGCCAACCGGGTGTCGCCGGCAAGTACATGTGCATACAGATGGGCGGCAAGGGTGTCGAGTGCATCGGCCGCAATCGGTCCCGATGGAATGGTAAAGCGCGTCCACGCAAGAATCGGCAGGGCGATCAGTAGCGCATCGAACTGCTGGCCTTCATGCTCGATAACCACCGATTCGCTGGCGGCTTCGACTGCCTCCATGAGCGCATCGTAGCCATCGGGCTCGAGCGTGAAAAGATGGTCGAGTGCGTGATCGATACCGGCCTGATGATGGCTTTTAAGGAGCTTGTGCGTCTGCGCATCAAGAGCGTTTTCCCATGCCCGCGCTTCGAGACGACTGCCGGCCTGGACCACGCCTTGTGCGAGCATGACAAGGCGCTGGCTTTCTGCGGAAAGCTTGTGGGGAGAATTTTTCGAGGGACGACGCATGAGGGGCAAACCGTAGTGAAGCGGACGGTTTGTATTGTAGTGGATATGACAGCTTCTGCCTGGATTACTACAGCATGACTGACCTGCATCGACGGTAAATATAGATGCCGAGTAAGTGTTTGCGCCCTGTCACTTCGAGGCGCGCAAGCCTGCGACCTGCGCGCCTCGGGCAGGTTGCAGGCAGCTGGTTTTGCCGGATGCCAGAAGGTCAGTGATCAGGCTGCCAGCAACTGCCGCAGCACGAATGGCAGGATGCCGCCGTGCTTGTAGTAATCGACCTCGATCGGCGTGTCGATTCGCAGCAGTACTGTTACCTCGTCGACTGTGCCGTTCAGGCGGTGTATCACCAACGTGACTTCCTGCTGCGGGCGGATTTCGCCGTCCATGCCCTTCAGGTCGAAGGTTTCATGGCCGCTGATTCCCAACGACTGCGTGCTCTGGTCATTGAGAAACTGCAGTGGCAGCACACCCATGCCGACCAAATTCGAGCGGTGGATACGCTCGAACGAGCGCGCCAACACTGCCTTGACGCCGAGCAGCTGGGTGCCTTTGGCCGCCCAGTCGCGCGACGATCCGGTGCCGTATTCTTCGCCACCGAACACCATCGTCGGCACACCCTCGGCCACATACTTCATGGCCGCATCGTAAATCGACATTTCTTCGCCGCTCGGCTGATAGGTCGTGATGCCGCCCTCGACTCGCGAGCCGTCCGGTTGTGCGGGAATCATGAGATTCTTGATGCGAACGTTTGCAAACGTGCCGCGCATCATGATCTCGTGATTGCCACGGCGGGAGCCGTAGGAATTGAAGTCGGCCTTCAGGACGCCGTTGGCAGTGAGCCACTTGCCGGCCGGGCTGGATTCCTTGATCGAGCCGGCAGGCGAGATATGGTCGGTCGTGATCGAATCGCCGAAGACACCAAGTGCGCGCGCGCCGTTGATGCCGGTTGCTGCCGCTTTCGGCTCCATCGTGAAATCGGCGAAAAACGGCGGCTCGGCAATGTATGTCGACTTCGGCCAGTCATAAACTTCGCCTTGTGCCACGCCCTTGATGCCTTCCCACAGCTTGCCCGGTGCGCCTTTTACGTCGGCATAGTTTTCCTTGAACGTCTTCGCATTCATCGCGAATTTCATCAGTTTGCCGACTTCCTGGCTGGTAGGCCAGATGTCGCCAAGGAAGACGTCGCGCATCTTGCCGTCGGCACCCTTGCCGCGACCAACCGGCTGCGTCATCAGGTCGACGTTCATGTTGCCGGCAATTGCATAGGCCACCACCAGCGGCGGCGATGCGAGGAAATTCGACTTGATGTTCGGATGAATCCGCGCTTCGAAATTGCGGTTGCCCGACAGGACGGCCGAGGCAATGATGTCGTTCTGAACAATGGCGTCGTTCATCGCCGGTGTTAGATCGCCGGCGTTGCCGATGCAGGTGGTGCAACCGTATGCCGTGACACCGAAGCCAAGCTTTTCGAGATATGGCAACAGGCCGGCAGCTTCCAGGTATTTCGTCACGACACGCGAGCCCGGTGCCAGCGATGTCTTGATGTGTGGCGACACCTTCAGACCCATTTCCACGGCTTTCTTGGCCAGCAGGCCGGCCGTCAGCAGCACGCTCGGGTTAGAGGTATTGGTGCAGGACGTTATCGCGGCGATCAGCACATCGCCATTCTTGACCTTGACGCCGTCAGCATTGACGTACGTCGCGTCGAGGTCGTCGGCATTCTTGTTAAAACCGTTTTCGGCAGTCGACTTCGAAAACAGGTCGGCAAAATTTGCCTTGACGTTACCGATCTCGATGCGATCCTGTGGCCGTTTCGGGCCGGCCAGGGAAGGGCTGACGGCGCCAAGATCGAGCGCCACCACGTTGGTGTAATCGATGTCGCCGGATTTTGGAATACCGTAGAGTTTTTGCGCCCGAAAGTAAGCTTCGAAGGCATCGATTTCCGCCTTGCTGCGACCGGTGCCGCGGAAGTAGTCGATGGTGGCATCGTCAACCGGAAAGAAGCCCATGGTGGCGCCGTATTCGGGTGCCATGTTGGCAATCGTCGCCCGGTCTGTCAGCGACAGGCTGGCAGTGCCTTCGCCGAAGAATTCGACGAACTTGCCGACCACTTTTTCACGGCGCAGCAGTTCGGTGATCGTCAGCACGAGATCGGTTGCGGTCACGCCTTCACGCAGCTGGCCGGTCAGGTTGACGCCGACCACGTCGGGTGTCAGGAAATACACGGGCTGGCCGAGCATCCCGGCTTCCGCTTCGATGCCGCCGACACCCCAGCCGACCACGCCGATGCCGTTGATCATGGTGGTGTGGGAATCGGTGCCGACCAATGTGTCGGGGTAGTAGACGTCGCCGGCTGTATCTTTTTTCTTGAAGACGCCGCGCGCCAGGTATTCCAGGTTGACCTGGTGGACGATACCGAAACCTGGTGGCACCACGCCGAACGTGTCGAACGCCTGCATGCCCCATTTCATGAACTGATAACGCTCGTTATTGCGTTGAAATTCGAGTTTCATGTTCAGGTCGAGCGCTTTTTTCTCGCGGTAGTGATCAATTTGTACCGAATGGTCGACCACCAGGTCGACCGGTACCAGCGGCTCGATGTTCTTCGCGCGCACACCCATCTTCGCGGCGACGTTGCGCATCGCGGCCAGGTCTGCCAGCAGCGGCACGCCGGTGAAATCCTGCAGCACCACGCGCGCCACCACGAAAGGAATCTCATCCGTGCGCGTTGCATTGGGGAGCCAGTTGGCAAGCTGATGGATATGCTCTTCCGTAACTTTCTTGCCATCGCAATTGCGCAACACCGACTCGAGCACGATCCTGATTGATATCGGCAGGCGGGAGAGGTTCACACCGAGTTTTTTCTCCAGTGCCGGCAGCGAGTAGAACTTGCCTTTCCTGGTCTCGGTAATCTTGAAATCCTTCAGTGTGTTGAGCGTATTGCGGGCCATGACCTCTCCTTGGATGCGAATCACTTGATTAAACGGTTTTTGTTGTTATTGCCGATGACGGGATGCGTCATGCTTTCGGTTCTGGTTTCGGTTCTGGTTTCGGCTCCGGAGCGGTTGCGGGCGCTGGCTTGGCTTCCGGATTCGGTTCGGCTGCAGCGCCGGGTTTCACCGGTGCTTTTGGTGCCGTTGTCGATTCGGATTTGGGCACGGCACGAGGTGCCGGAATCGGCGGCGGCAAATCGGCTGGACGGGCGGGTTCGATCGGTGCTGCCACGACCGAATGCAGTTGCTCGGCATCCTTGCATTCATTGGCAAGTTGCTGGCCGCGTTTCGCGTCCAGCAGCATGCCCTTTGCGGGAATGCCAATCCAGACCAGACCGAATTTCGTGTTCTCGAAACGGTCCGCGCCGGTGCTGGTGGAAACCCGGGTCATCTGATGCACGCGCTGGTTCCAGCGCAGTGCCATGTGTTCGTTGTCATTTGCATTACGATACAGCGTCACCTTGTTGCCCAGCTCGCAAGTGACGTTCGTCACTGCTGCCGTGCCGGCGTCGAATTCCTTGTCCTCGTCATCGAGCAGCTTGCCGGATTTCGGTTCGATCGCCTTCGCGATCTTGGCTTTCGTCGCGTGTTTTTTCGCTGGCTTCTTCGCAGCGGTTGCGGTTTGCGCCTGCGCCAGTGGTGCGGCAAGGCAGGCGGCCATCAACAGGCCGAGCAGTTTTTTCATGTTGGTTGGTCCAGGTGGATAGCGGTATCTGGTGTGTGGTGTGCTGATAAATTGGCGGCGCCGACGAATGGTTGATGCGGCCAGCGCCGGCTGATTAAAACACTTAGCCCAGCAAGTGCTTGACGCCTTCTTTTTCTTCGGTCAGTTCCCTCAGGGTCAAGTCGATGCGCTCCTGGGAAAATGCATCGATCTCCAGCCCTTGCACAATCTTGTATTCGCCGTTCTCGGTCGTGACGGGAAAGCCGAACATGGTTTCTGCCGGAATGCCGTAGGAGCCATCCGACGCAATACCCATTGTGGTGACCTTGCCGTTGGTGCCGAGCAGCCAGTCATGCACATGATCGATCGCCGCGTTGGCAGCCGACGCTGCCGACGAAAGGCCGCGCGCTTCGATGATCGCACCGCCGCGTTTGCCCACCGTCGGCAGGAAGACATCCTTGTTCCAGACGGCGTCGTTGATCATGTCCTTGACCGATGCGCCATCGATGGTTGCATACCGATAGTCTGCATACATGGTCGGCGAGTGGTTACCCCAGACAAAGAGCTTTTCGATGGCCGTCACCGGTTTGCCGGTTTTGGCAGCGATCTGCGAAAGGGCCCGGTTGTGGTCCAGCCGCAGCATGGCGGTAAAGTTCTTGGCTGGCAGGCTCGGCGCCGATTTCATGGCGATGTAGGCGTTGGTGTTAGCCGGATTGCCGACTACCAGAACCTTGACGTTGCGCGACGCGACAGCATCGAGCGCCTTGCCCTGTACGGTGAAGATCTGTGCATTAGCTTCGAGCAGGTCCTTTCGCTCCATGCCAGGGCCGCGTGGTCGCGCACCTACGAGGAGGGCGACGTCGATGTCCTTGAATGCCGTCATCGGATCGCTGTGCGCGGTCATGGAGGCGAGCAGCGGAAAGGCGCAGTCGTCGATTTCCATCATGACGCCTTTCAACGCCTTCTGCGCTTTTTCATCGGGAATTTCGAGCAACTGGAGAATGACTGGCTGGTCCTTACCCAGCATGTCGCCGTTTGCAATTCGGAACAGCAGGGAATAACCGATCTGACCGGCGGCGCCGGTGACGGCAACGCGCATTGGGGTTTTAGCCATGTTGAATCTCCACGAAGGTAAGAATGATGTAGGTGCCGGATCTTCTTTCGCTCCGGCGCAAAAAGCAGTGCGCAATCATACCGTTGAACGCCTTGAGGGTGGCACGTGTTGCCAGCCGGTGAGCAGCAAAATCGGCGAAAGCAGCAGTATTACCGGGCCGCAGTGCAAGCGAGTCCATCCGACATGTCCGAAGCGTGCCTTGGCAGATGGCGGGCCAGAATCAAGCGGCTTCTCCCGCGAGTGTAGGCGCGCACAACAATGCTGTCAATTACAATCCTCTATCTTATATAAGACATATCACCTACTAGTTTTTGCTGGACGGCAAGCGCAGTTTCGTGGTGAAATCGGCCATCATGAGTCTTCCCCCAAACGCGCCTGCCGGCACTGGCGGCATATTGTCCGGCCAGGTGCCCGCACCTGCTGCGGTTGTGGCTACTACGATTACGACTGCAGTTCCGGGCAACATGGGCGGCGGTGGCTTTGCCGTTGTCGGCAATGTCGCACCGACCTTCAGTCCGCTGTATCAGCAGATTAAGTCGCTTATCACCCGCAGCCTGCAGTCAGGCGAATGGAAGCCCGGCGAGATGATGCCGAGCGAGGTTGAACTGGCGACGCGGTTCAAGGTCAGCCAGGGCACGGTGCGCAAGGCGATCGATGAACTGTCGGCTGAAAATCTGGTGATCCGAAGGCAAGGCAAGGGTACTTTTGTTGCAACGCATCACGAAGCTCGCGCGCAGTTCCGTTTTCTGCGACTGGCCGCCGATGCGGGCGAGACGCATACGCCGGACAACCGCATCATCGAAGTCCGGCGACTGCGGGCGCCGGCAGAGATTGCGCGCCTGCTTGAGCTGAAATCCGGTGACGCGGTGATCTTTATAAAGCGGGTGCAGTCTTTCGACAACGCACCGACAATTGTTGATGAGCTCTGGTTGCCCGGCCTGCTGTTCAAGGGGCTGACTGCCGAGCGCCTGATCGAATACCGCGGCCCCATGTACGGACTGTTCGAAACGGAGTTCGGTACGCGCATGATTCGCGCCGCCGAGCAGGTCCGCGCGGTAGGTGCATCGGCCGAAGTGGCAACGCTCCTTGCAGTGGCGCCGGCCACGCCACTGCTGAGCGTGGAGCGAATTTCGTACAGTTATGACGACCATCCGGTCGAGGTGCGCCGCAGCGTCTATCTGACCACCCGCCATCATTATCAAAACGCGCTCGGCTGACGGTTGCACGCCTCGCGCGCGGAGCGTCGGCGGGTATGTCAGCTACAGCGAAGAAACTGTGCATCATGCATAATGCAGATTGGTGTGGTGCACAAAATCTGTAAGAAATCTGGTTTATCAAGTCAGGAGTAGGGAATGTCGGAAGTCTCAAAGAAAAGACCGGAGTTTCGTAACATTCACATCAGCCAGTTGGTAAATTATCGACTGCCCCTCGCTGGCCTCATCTCGATTTTGCACCGCGTCAGTGGCGCCATCCTTTTCCTGCTCTTGCCACTCGTTCTGTATTTACTTGACCAGAGTCTGGTGTCGGAAAACACGTTCGCCGCAATGCGCGGCTTTACTTCGAACTGGTTCGTCAAACTCATTATTCTCGGTCTGTCCTGGGCTTTCCTTCACCATTTTTTTGCAGGCATCCGGCACCTCGGCATGGATACCCACATGGGTCTGGAAAAACAATCCTCGCGCCGTAGTTCGGCGGCGGTGCTTGCAGTAAGCCTGTTCCTGACGGCCCTGGTCGCATTGAAACTGTTCGGAGCGTTCTGAGATGGCAAAAAATAACATCGGCGTCAATCGCCTGACGGTCGGCGCGCATTACGGCCTGAAGGATTGGATGGCGCAACGTGCGACCGCCGTCGTCATGGCGCTCTATACCGTCATCCTGCTTGTGGCATTTTTCGGCGCCAGCGAATTCAGCTATGAAGGCTGGGCTGGACTGTTTGCACGGCAGTGGTTCAAGATCGCTACCTTCGTCACCCTGGTCGGGCTGTTTTATCACGCCTGGGTCGGCATGCGCGACATCTGGATGGATTACGTCAAGCCGGTATCGATCCGGCTGCTTTGTCAGGTCGCCACTATGTTGTGGTTGATCGGCTGTGCCGGCTGGGCGGCACAAATACTCTGGAGAGCTTAACTGTGGCAGCAATTAAATCCACGATCCCTTCCCGCCGTTTTGATGCCGTCATCATCGGCGCTGGCGGGTCCGGCATGCGGGCATCCCTGCAGCTGGCAGAAGCGGGTCTGAACGTCGCGGTCTTGTCAAAGGTATTTCCAACGCGCTCGCACACGGTGGCAGCGCAGGGTGGCATCGGTGCGTCGCTGGGCAACATGTCCGAAGATAACTGGTACTGGCACATGTTCGATACCGTCAAGGGTTCCGACTATCTCGGCGACCAGGATGCGATCGAATTCATGTGTCGCGAAGCGCCGAAAGTGGTCTATGAGCTGGAGCATTTCGGCATGCCGTTCGACCGTAATCCGGACGGCACGATCTATCAGCGGCCATTCGGTGGTCATACTGCCAACTTCGGCGAGAAACCGGTGCAGCGCGCTTGCGCCGCAGCCGACCGCACCGGTCATGCGCTGCTGCATACGCTGTATCAGCGCAATGTCCGCGCAAAGACACACTTCTTTGTCGAGTGGATGGCAATCGACCTGATGCGCGATGCCGAGGGCGATGTCATCGGCGTGGTCGCACTTGAGATGGAAACCGGCGACGTCATGATGCTGGAAGCGAAGACGACCGTGCTTGCAACCGGTGGTGCCGGCCGCATTTGGGCCGCTTCGACCAACGCCTTCATCAATACCGGCGACGGCATGGGCATGGCGGCACGTGCCGGCCTGCCGCTGGAAGACATGGAATTCTGGCAGTTTCACCCAACCGGCGTGGCCGGTGCAGGCGTGTTGATCACCGAAGGCGTGCGGGGTGAGGGCGGCATTCTGGTCAACAGCGAGGGCGAGCGCTTTATGGAGCGCTATGCGCCGACCCTGAAGGACTTGGCGCCACGCGACTTCGTGTCGCGTTCGATGGACCAGGAGATCAAGGAAGGCCGTGGCTGCGGTCCGAACAAGGATTATGTGCTGCTCGACCTGCGACACATCGGCGCCGAGACGATCCAGAAGCGGCTGCCGTCGATCCTGGAAATCGCGCACAAGTTTGCCAATGTCGATGCGACCAAGGAGCCGATTCCGGTGGTGCCGACGATCCATTACCAAATGGGCGGCATACCGACCAACATTCATGGTCAAGTGGTCGCGCCAAAGAATGGCAATCCGAATGAAATCGTCAATGGTTTGTATGCAATCGGCGAATGTGCCTGCGTGTCGGTACATGGCGCCAACCGGCTCGGCACCAATTCACTGCTGGACCTGCTGGTGTTTGGTCGTGCAGGCGGCAACCATATCGTCCAGAGCGGCCTCAAGGCTCGGGAAAACAAGCCCTTGCCTGCCGGTGCAGCGGACCTGGCGCTGTCTCGACTGGCGCATCTGGAAGCCAGTACTGGTGGCGAACGGGTACAGGACGTGGCCAACGACATTCGCGCGACGATGCAGCACTTCTGTGGCGTGTTCCGCACCGACGAACTGCTGCAGGGTGGCTACCGGAAGATCATGGAACTCGACGAGCGGCGTAAGCATGTCTCGTTCAAGGACAAATCCAAGGTTTTCAACACGGCACGCATCGAGGCACTCGAACTGGACAACCTGATCGAGACCGCGAAAGCTACCATCACGTCGGCAGCAGCCCGCAAGGAGTCGCGCGGCGCACATGCGCATCGCGATTTTGCCACGCGCGATGACGTCAACTGGATGAAGCATTCGCTGTATTACTCGGAAGGCAACCGGCTTGATTACAAGCCCGTGAACCTGAAGCCGCTGACGGTAGAGACGTTCAAGCCGAAGGCGCGAACTTTTTAGGGTTTGCCTGGACGCAGGACTGCTTCTGCAAACGATAACGATGTGAGGAACCGAACATTGCCTGGCTGTGCTCGGTTCCGAAAAGGACAAACATGCGTACGATGAAATTCCAGATTTACCGCTACGATCCGGACAAGGACAAGAAGCCGTACATGCAGGATCTCGAAGTGACCTTGAAGGACACTGACAAGATGTTGCTCGACGCACTGCAGCGCATCAAGGCCGATGTCGACGACTCGCTGGCATTGCGTCGCTCTTGCCGGGAAGGCGTATGCGGTTCCGATGCAATGAACATCAATGGCAAGAACGGCCTGGCCTGCACCCGCAATTTGAACGAGCTGAAGCAGCCGATCGTACTGCGGCCGCTGCCGGGTCTGCCCGTGATTCGTGATCTGATCGTCGACATGACGCAGTTCTTCAAGCAGTACAACTCGATCAAGCCGTATCTGATCAACGACTCGATTCCACCGGAAAAAGAACGCTTGCAGTCGCCTGCAGAACGCGAAGAACTCGACGGCCTCTACGAGTGCATCCTGTGCGCCTGCTGTTCGACGTCGTGCCCGTCGTTCTGGTGGAATCCGGACAAGTTCGTTGGTCCGGCCGGCCTGCTGCAGGCTTACCGGTTCCTTGCCGACAGTCGCGACGAGGCAACTGCCGAGCGGCTCGACAATCTTGAGGACCCGTATCGCTTGTTTCGATGCCACACCATCATGAACTGCGTCGATGTCTGCCCGAAAGGTCTGAATCCGAGTCGCGCAATTGGCAAGACCAAGGACCTGATGGTGCGGCGGACCGTCTGACGGCGTAGGGCAGTCGCCATTGCTTTGCCGAGCCGGCAACGGCCTTTGATCTGCAGATGATTGAAGGCCACTATTTTTCAGTAACGAGGTGTCATGTGATCGAGCATCAGGCCGACCCGAAAAAGCGAGCGCGCCTGCGCTGGCGTAGCCGTCGTGGCTTGTTGGAAAACGACTTGTTGATCAGTCGTTTTCTGGACAGGCACGAAACCACGCTGACCGATGAAGATGTCGATGCATTCACCTGCCTGATGGAACTCGGCGACAACGATCTTCTTGCGCTGCTGCTGGCGCGAAGCGAGCCGACCGGTGGCGCTGACCTGCCGCATGTGCATGCCCTGTTGTCGCGAATGCGCGCCGCCTGAACGTCGTCCACCTTCCAAATTTTCCATTCCCTGACTCACCCGCCCTGTTTTAAAGGAAGCGCCATGACCAACACCGATGCGAAAGCGACCCTCTCATTTTCCGATGGCACTCCGTCCGTCGATTTCCCGATCTACAAGGGTACCGTCGGCCCGGATGTGCTTGACATCCGCAAGCTCTATGGCGCAACCGGCAAATTTACCTATGACCCCGGCTTCATGTCGACGGCTGCCTGCAATTCGTCGATCACCTACATTGATGGCGACAAGGGCGAGCTGCTGTACCGCGGTTATCCGATCGAGCAACTCGCGGTCAACTGCGATTTCCTGGAAACTTGTTATCTGCTGTTGCATGGCGAGCTGCCCAACGCAAAGCAGAATGCCGGGTTTTCCGAGACCGTCACCAAGCACACCATGGTGCACGAGCAGATGCAGTTCTTCTTCCGCGGATTTCGGCGCGACGCGCATCCAATGGCGGTTTTGGTGGGCACCGTCGGCGCACTGTCGTCGTTCTATCACGACTCGCTCGATATCACCGATCCGCATCACCGTGAAGTCTCCGCCATACGTCTGATCGCAAAGCTGCCGACGCTGGTGGCGATGGCCTACAAGTACACGATCGGCCAGCCGTTCGTCTATCCGCGCAATGACCTGTCGTACAGCGCGAACTTCATGCGGATGATGTTTTCCAATCCGTGCGAGGAATACAAGGTCAATGACGTGCTGGTGCGCGCGCTTGACCGTATCCTGATCCTGCATGCGGATCATGAACAAAATGCGTCGACGTCGACGGTGCGTTTGGCTGGTTCTTCCGGCGCCAACCCGTTTGCGTGCATCGCAGCCGGTATTGCTTGCCTGTGGGGCCCGGCACATGGCGGTGCTAATGAAGCGGCGCTGAACATGCTCAAGGAAATCGGCTCCGTCGACAAGATTCCGGAATTCATCGCCAAGGTGAAGGACAAGGATTCGGGCGTCAAGCTGATGGGCTTCGGTCACCGGGTCTACAAGAACTTCGATCCGCGCGCCAAGCTCATGCGCGAGACCTGCTACGAAGTCCTGCAAGAACTCGGCCTGCAGGATGATCCACTGTTCAAACTGGCGATGGCACTGGAAAAAATCGCGTTGGAAGACGAATACTTCGTTTCCCGCAAGCTGTATCCGAACGTCGATTTCTACTCGGGTATCGTGCAGTCCGCGCTTGGTATTCCGGTGTCGCTGTTTACCGGTATCTTCGCCATGGCGCGTACGGTTGGCTGGATCGCGCAGTGGAACGAAATGATTTCCGATCCTGAACAGAAGATCGGTCGCCCACGCCAGTTGTACGTCGGTGCACCGGCACGCGATGTGAAGCCGGTCGGCGAGCGCGCTTGACCTGCTAGCGCTGGCACCGTGCCGGCGCGCTTGAAAAAGGGATGCGCCGCGCCGCGGTTGCATCCTCCTGAAATCTTTTCACATTGCACTGCGTTTTACCTGGTTGCACGGTTATCGAACCATGCGCCGTGCTATGCTCCGCAGGCTGTTTTGTTGCTTTCCCTCGGCAGCGAAGTTCCCTTACTCACTACCAGATCAAAAAGCCCTTCCCCACAACTTGATGTGCAATCCGCTAACCGGTCAGGCCGTGTCGCGGAAGGTTAGATAAACCCGCTAATCTCGCGAAACGCGAAGAAAGGTGCGCAATATGATGCAGCAACTGCAATCCAATTCCTATTTGTTCGGTGGAAACGCTCCGTACGTCGAAGACCTGTACGAATCGTACCTCGACAATCCCGGCTCAGTGCCAGACAACTGGCGCGCCTATTTCGACGCCATGCAGCACGTGCCTGCGGTCGATGGTTCGAACAAGCCAGACGTACCGCATGCATCGGTCGTTGCATCTTTTGCCGAGCGCGCAAAGCAGGGGCCGATCCGTACCGTTGTCGCATCCGTCGATGCCGAAATGGGCCGCAAGCGCGTCGCCGTTACCCAACTCATTGCCGCCTACCGCTTCCTCGGCAACAACTGGGCAAACCTCGATCCGCTGCAGCGCCAGGAGCGCCCGGGCATTCCTGAACTGGAGCCGACGTCGTATGGTTTTACCGATGCCGACATGGACATCGTCTTCAACATTAGCAACACCTATTTCGGTACCGAGACGGCAACACTGCGCGACCTGCTGCATGCGCTGCGCGACACGTACTGCCGTTCCATCGGTTCCGAGTTCATGTACATCACCGACCCGGGCGAGAAGCGCTGGCTGCAGGAGCGCCTGGAATCGGTGCGCGCCACGCCTACCTTCACCGCGGAAAAGAAGCTGCACATCCTCGAGCGCCTGACTGCTGCCGAAGGCCTGGAGCGCTACCTGCACACCAAGTACGTCGGCCAGAAGCGTTTCTCGCTGGAAGGCGGCGAAAGCTTCATCGCCTCGCTCGACGAGACCATCCAGCGCGCCGGTGAAAAGGGCGTGCAGGAAATCGTGATCGGCATGGCCCACCGCGGCCGCCTCAACGTGCTGGTCAACATCCTGGGCAAGATGCCGCAGGAACTGTTCGCCGAATTCGAAGGCAAGCATGCCGACGACCTGCCGGCTGGCGACGTCAAGTATCACCAG
>JACMQD010000488.1 GCA_014377155.1 Herminiimonas sp. | reverse complement strand
CTGCCGAAAGCGCCGTCTGCCTATAACCCTGTAGTCAACCCCAAGCGCGCGAAAGTGCGGCAGCAATACATCTTGCAGCGCATGCATATGCTCGGCTACATCAACGACGCCGATTTCAGCAAGGCGCAGCAGGAAGAGCTGGTAATCAAGACCGATAGCAGCGAATTTGGCGTCCATGCCGAATATGTTGCCGAAATGGCGCGTCAGCTCGCTTACGAGCAATTCAAGGAAGAAACCTATACCCGGGGTCTGAACGTTTTCACGACGATCACCAAGGCTGATCAGGACGCCGCGTATCTGGCTTTGCGGCGCGGCGTGATGGATTATGAAAAACGCCACGGCTATCGCGGGCCGGAAGGCTATATGGACGTACCTGCGGCAGAAGCCGAGATCGAGAATGCGATCGAAGTCGAATTGGCCGACCATGCCAATAGCGATGACATCGTCGCAGCAGTGGTGCTCGACGCATCACCGAAGAGCGTGCGCGCCGTCCTTTCATCGGGCGAAGAAATCACCATTACCGGTCCTGCGCTGAGCTTCGCGGCAACAGCACTAGGCCCCAAGGCAGCGCCCAACAAACGCGTGCGGCGTGGCGCCGTGATTCGCGTTATGCTGGAGGGCAAGAGCTGGGTAATTACCCAGATGCCGGAAGTTGAATCCGCGTTCGTTGCCGCCAATACCGAAGACGGATCGATTCGTGCACTGATCGGCGGCTTCGATTTCAACCGTAACAAGTTCAACCATGTCACGCAAGCCTGGCGCCAGCCCGGCTCGTCGTTCAAACCGTTCATCTACTCGGCGTCACTGGAAAAAGGCTTGTCGCCGGCCACCGTGATCAATGATGCCCCCATCAGTTTCGATGCCGGCCAAACCGGTGGTCAGGCGTGGGAACCCAAGAACTACGATGGAAAGTACGAAGGACCGATGACGATGCGCAAGGGTTTGACGAAATCTAAAAACATGATCTCGATCCGCATCCTGCAAAAAATCGGCGCTAAGTATGGCCAGGAATACAGTACCCGCTTCGGTTTCGATGCCGCTAAAAATCCGGCCTACCTGACGCTCGCGCTCGGCGCCGGCGCTGTAACGCCGCTGCAAATGGCCGGCGCCTATGCGGTCTTCGCCAATGGCGGCTACAAGGTCAGCCCGTACCTGATTTCCAGAATATCGGATTCAGAAGGTCGCGTACTTTCGCAGGTAAAACCCGACAAGGCCGGTGATCAAGCCAACCGCGTCATTGATGAACGCAATGCCTACATGATGGACAGCATGCTCAAAGACGTGGTGCGGTTCGGCACCGCCACCAAGGCCTTGTCACTCAAGCGCACCGACCTGGCCGGCAAGACCGGTACCACCAATGATTCGGTCGATGCCTGGTTCGCCGGTTACCATCCCAAGATCGTGGGCGTGGCGTGGATCGGCTACGACCAGCCGAAAAACATGGGCAACAAAGAAACCGGCGGTGGCCTGGCGCTGCCGATCTGGATCGGCTACATGCAAAAGGTACTGAAGGACTTGCCTACAGAAGAGCGGGCCTTGCCGGAAGGCCTGATACAAGGTACCGGCGATTTGTACTACGCCGAAAACCCGCCCGGTGCCGGCGTGCGCAGCCTGGGACTATCCGAGCGACCCGCACCTGCGGAAGAGGCCACACGCGACGAAGTCAAGAACGAGCTGTTCTGACGACGCTCAGAAACCGAATTAAATCGATGTCCGTCAGGTGCGGCCACTGAGCTGCAAGGTCACGCCCGCCTGGCCGCTGGCCATGACTGACAACGCGGCAAACAGCTCGCTGCCATCGCGCGTGTTGATCCATTGTTGACCCACCCGTTTGTAGTGAAATCCGCCGGATTTGGCGGCGATCCACATCTCCTGCATCGGTGCCTGGCTGTTAACGATGATTTTCGAGCCGTTGTCGACGAACTCGATCTCAAGCACATTGCCGCTTCGGCTGCATTCGACGTCGACTTCATCGTTGTCGAATGCGCGTTCGAACGACTGCTCGATTTCACGTAAAGCGGCCTCTGCAAGGGCAAGGAATTCCGATTCGCTCATGCTACACTCCAAAGATTATTAACCCTGTGATTCTAATCGTGAAGTCTGCTCTTGACCTGATTCGCCCCGCTTCAATTTGCTCGGCCTTCGCCATGGCGAGCCTGCTGGCCGGTTGCGGCCAGAAAGGTCCGCTTTTTTTGCCCAACAAGCCCGCTCCCTCCGCGACTGCCGTCATAGCCCCTGCACCGTTGCCCGCCTCATCCGCAAGCGATACCTTGACCAACCCTGCTTCCAAATAATCCTGGCCTTTACATGTCGCATTTTTCCTATCAGAACGGCGTCTTGTGCGCCGAATCCACGCCGCTTGCCGCTATTGCCGAAGAATTCGGCACGCCGACTTACGTCTATTCCAAAGCCGCACTGGTAAAGAATTTTTCGGCCTATGCCGACGCCTGCAAATCGGCAGGACGCGACGCTGATAGCGCGCTGGTATGTTACTCGGTTAAGTCGAATTCCAATCTGGCGGTGCTGAACCTGCTGCGTCAGCTTGGATCAGGTTTCGATATCGTTTCGGGTGGAGAACTGCTGCGCGTGCTGGCGGCCGGCGGCGCGCCCGACAAGATCATTTTTTCCGGCGTCGGCAAGACGCGTGATGAAATGCAACTGGCCTTGTCGCACGACATTTTATGCTTCAACGTGGAATCGATTCCGGAGTTGCATCGCTTGAACGAGGTTGCAGCAGAGATGGGGAAACGCGCTGCTATTTCGCTGCGCATCAATCCCAATGTCGACGCCAAAACGCATCCGTATATTTCGACCGGCTTGAAAGAAAACAAGTTCGGCATTGCTTATGACGACGCGCTGGCGACCTATCGGATCGCCGCCAGCCTGCCGCATATCGCAGTCGTCGGCATCGACTGCCATATCGGTTCGCAGTTGCTGGACGACGCGCCGTTGCTGGAAGCGGTCGACAAGCTCATCGAGCTGGTCGACCAGCTCGCCGCAGAGGGCATTGCCATTCATCATGTCGATATCGGTGGCGGTCTCGGGATTGCCTACGACGACCAGCAACCGGTCGCCGTTGGTGCTTATCTGGCGCGCCTGTTTGCCCGCATCGACCAATGGCGCGCAACGTCCCATGCGGGAACGCCGATTAAGGTCATGTTCGAACCCGGTCGCTCGATCGTCGGCAACGCCGGTGTGCTGCTGACGGAAATCCTGTACCTGAAAGACGGCGCCGCAAAGAATTTCGCCATCGTCGACGCCGCCATGAACGACCTGATGCGCCCGGCGATGTATGAAGCGTGGCACGGCGTGCAACCCGCATTGCTGCGCGATGCACCTTCGAAGACTTACGACGTGGTCGGTCCGGTCTGCGAGTCCGGCGACTGGCTCGCGCGTTCGCGT
>JACMQD010000487.1 GCA_014377155.1 Herminiimonas sp. | reverse complement strand
CTTGATCTGCGTACTTCTCGCGCCGGCATGCAAGGTCAGCCCATCGGTCAGCTTGACGACGTCCTGAATGAAGAAGGAATTTTCATTGCCGCTACGGCGCAGGCGGACTGGCCCGGTGACGATGTCCGATGGCGCCACGGCCATGGGGTGATAGATATTGCTGACGCCGTTGGGAACCGAGCCGGCGCAGTCGGCTAGTCCGTAGACACAGTCGCCGAATTCATCACGCCGCCGGAAGTTGGCGACGCCAAGGGTAAGCGCATGCTGCAGCGAGCCGGTGGCGAACTTGCCGTGTAACTCGGCCTGGCTGGCCAGCAGCGATTTGTACTCGCCGGTGCTTTGGTAATCGTAGACGTCGTAGTCGCCGTTGGCACAAAATCCCGGGAACAGGCCGGCCGATCCGCACCCATACGGGAACGCCGCGAAATCGTCGCGCTTGAGCCGGTGCTGATTGATCGCCAGTGACGCATTCCACTCAGGATTGATGCGGTAAGCGAGGCGCAGTCCGACATTGCGGCTGTCGGTTTCGACAGGCTTGCTCCACGCCTGGTTGTTGAGCATGGTGCGCGCCGAAACACCGGTCGGCAGGTCGGTGCCGCCGAGCAGCTGAAAACCTGGCGCGGTTAGTTGGGATTTATGTTGGTTGTCGACATCGAACTGCAGCAGTGCGTCCGGCGTCAACTGCCAATCGAATGCGGCCGAGACGAACTGGCGATTGCCATCGGCACCCTTGACATACGAGCGCAGTTTTTCGGCCGAGGCATTGACGCGATAACCGAAACGGCTGTCACTAAAGCGGCCGCCGAGATCGACTGTGCCGAACAAGGTGCCACGTTCGCTTGCTTCGATCGTGATCGATCGTACCGGCGTAGCGGTAGGGCGTTTGGTGACGTAATTGATGATGCCGCCAGGCGTGGCAATGCCGGCCTGTAATCCCGCGAGGCCCTTCAGGATCTCGATACGTTCCTTGTTTTCCAAGGGGATCGAGGCATCGGACGAGATCGCCAGGCCATCTTTGCGGTAGCTCGATGCGTTATCGAGAGCGAAACCGCGCACTGAAAACTGCTCGGCATAGCCGACCGCGTTATACGATTCATTGATGCTTGCATCGACCTTCATCGCGCCAGCCGTCTGGCGTATGCCAAGGTCACGCATCTGGTCGAGCGTGATGACGCTGATAGAGGCGGGCGTCTGCAGCAGCGGTGCCGCAACAAATCCGCCGACGGTCGCCGTGTCGGCAACGCGCGTCGGCGCCGGAGCAGACACGACCACTTCTGGCAAAACTTTGTCGATACTCTGCGCGCCCGCAGGCGTGGTAAAGGTCCATGCCTGGGTGACAGACAGGACGGCTAGGCAACAACGGGAAATCGGGGAAGGCATCATTTGCTTTGTGACTCACTGTAAAGGCGGAAACAGCGAGGGAGCAAACAAAGGGGCAGAAGGACTTTGCGCTTCCCTGCGCTGGCATTATCCAGATCAGGTAGGAAGGGTTTCTCTCACCCGGAAACGACGTTTCCAGGACCCCTAGCGTAGCGACGATGGTATCACGGAATGCAAGGCCGGATGGCATCTTGGCTACGAATACGCGTCGGTGTCGACGTTCATCGGTGCATCGATTCATGGAAAAGAATATGGCGTTATCATGTCTCCTGACCCTGAACCGAACTGAACTGGAGCGCTGCGCCATGACCAAGCACGAGTATGCAATCGAACAGCAAAAGATCATCCATGCATTGAAGATCGCGCCGACCTTCAATGCAGAAGCAGAAATCGCCAACCGCATCGCTTTCCTGTGCGACCAGCTTGTGCGATACCAGCGCCGTAGCCTGGTACTGGGCATCAGCGGCGGCGTCGATTCGCTGACGGCGGGCATGCTCGCGCAAGCAGCCGTGAAACAAGCGCGCGAGCAGGGCGTCGATGCCAAATTCATTGCGATGCGGCTGCCGCACGGTACGCAGGCCGATGAATCGGAAGCCCAGGACTGTATCGGCGTGATCAAGCCCGACACCATTCTCACGGTCAATATCAAACCGGCGACCGATGGGACAATGCAGGCACTTGTCGCAGGCGGCCAGACATTCACCGGCCCTGATCAGGAAGATTTCATACGCGGGAACGTCAAGGCGCGACAACGCATGATCGCCCAATACGCGGTCGCGGGCGCTTCCCACGGCCTGGTGATCGGCACCGATCATGCTGCAGAAGCGCTGATGGGATTTTTTACCAAGCATGGCGATGGCGCATGCGACATCACGCCGCTGACGGCCCTTAACAAACGGCGCGTGCGGGCGATGGCTGCGGCCCTGGGCGCGCCCGAATCCCTGGTATTCAAGGTGCCGACCGCCGATCTGGAAGAGTTGGTGCCGCAAAAACCCGACGAGGCCGCCTATGGCGTGACCTATGACGAAATCGATGATTTTCTGGAAGGCAAACGGGTCAGCGACGATGCCTACCAGTTGATATTCAAGCATTACCGGTCTACCGCGCACAAGCGCGCTCTGCCGGTCGACCCGTTTTCTGTCGGTTAAACCTGATCGACGCATGCGTGCAATCGGTGTGCGTTTTGCCACAGACGTTGCAGGTGCTCACGCAGAAAAGCTTGTTTTAGCTCTGCGGACGAAGGCAAGCTGGTAGAGTAGAAGCGTCTGCGTCGGCGGCACCGACGAACGGCGGACGACTGCTTATGGCATGGCTATCGGCAGCGGTTCTCAACATACTTGGCACGACCGTACAACATGGATATCCGTAAAGCACTTGAAACCGATTTCGTCGCCATGTGGCCTGTTTTTCATGAGGTCGTGGCAACCGGCACCACGTATATCTTTGCCGCTGACACAAATCGTCAGGCAGCTTTCAACTACTGGTTCGAGGATGGCGTCAAGTCTTATGTGACTGAAGAAAACGCGCGTGTCGTCGGCATGTACCGACTCGTTCCGAACCAGCGCGACCGCGGCGACCATGTTGCCAATGCGTCTTTCATGGTCGACCCGGGCAGCAGCGGCAAGGGCATCGGCAGGGGTATGGGATTGCATTGCCTGCATGAGGCCAAACGGGCCGGCTATGCAGCACTGCAGTTCAACTTCGTGGTGAGTACCAACGACGGCGCGATCGCACTGTGGAAAAACCTCGGCTTTGCAATCGTCGGTACTATTCCCAAAGCCTTCAAGCACGAGCAACTCGGCCTCGTCGACGCGCATGTCATGCATCGGTTCCTCGACGATATCGAGGCATAACTGAGACCGCGAGACCGCGGGACCGGTCAGCCCTTCAGAAAATCGCTGGCGCCGGCCTGGTTTCCCATTGCTTCGCCCAGACGCACCGCGAGCTCGGCTTGCCATTGGGCGTTGAATGAAATTGTCTGCTTGGGGAAGAGCATGACCACTGTCGAGCCTAATAGAAAACGACCCATTTCTTCGCCTTTTTTCAGCGTTACCTTGCCTTCTTCATAGCGCCATTCGCGCACCTCACGCGTGCGCGGCGGGTTGACTAGGCCATGCCAGACAGTCGCCATGCTGCCGACAATGGTTGCGCCCACCAGAACCAGCACGAACGGTCCGTGCGGTGATTCGAATACGCACACCACGCGCTCGTTGCGCGCAAACAGGTTAGGCACGCCCCGCGCCGTGGTCGGGTTGACGGAGAAGAGAGTGCCCGGCACATAGATCATGCGCGTCAGTCGCCCATCGCACGGCATATGGATGCGGTGATAGTCGCGTGGACTCAGATAGATCGTCGCAAAGCAGCCATCATCGAACAACGCGGCAAGCTTGCGGTCGCCGCCAACCAGCGCGGTCGTCGAATAACTGTGCCCCTTGGCCTGGAATATCTGATCGCGGGCGATGGTACCGAACTGGCTAATCGCGCCATCGACCGGGCACACATAATCGGACGTGGTAATGGTACGCACGCCCGGTTTCAAGGGCCGCGTGAAAAATTCATTGAAGCTGGCGTAACTGGCGATGTCGGGATTGGCCGCTTCCTCCATGTTGACCTGATATTTGCCGACAAACCAGCGTATCAGGGACGTCGTAATGCGGCCGGCCCTGGCGCCGGCGATTTTGCCCGCAAGCCATGTCATGGCTTGTTTCGGCATCAGATACTGCGGTAGTACGGCGAGGAATGCGGACACGATAGGGGACCCAAAATTTCGGTGCATTGATTGTACCGTTCTAATTGACGATGGGGGGGCATGCGCGTCATAGATCGTCATCGCGTCCTGATTCGCGCATAATCGACGCTGCAGTCGAAAATAGCCAACGTTTGCTCAACTTTACAACCCATTTTTCTCACCATGCTCATTCGCTCAGCTATCGTTCTTGCCACCTCGTGGTTGGTTTTTGCTGTCGCCCGCGCAGAGACGCCACCCCCTTTACCCGCTCAAATTCAGAACACGATCGGCATGCAGTTCACGCTGGTTCCGGCGGGTGACTTCATGATGGGCAGTGACGAGTCGCCTGCCTCGCTGGCGCGCGCTTACCCGCACTATGAGCGCGCGCGCCTGTCCGACCTCGGTGACGAAGCGCCGGTGCACGCGGTGCGGATATCACGCGCGTTTTACTTGGGACGCCACGAAGTGACGGTGGGCCAGTTCCGGCGTTTTCTCGCGCTGTCGGGCTACCAGCCGGAATCGATCGCCGATGGCACCGGCGGCTATGGCTACAACCCCGCTTACGACCCGGCTTCGTCGGCACGGGGTGATGCGTTCGAAGGGCGCGACCGACAATATTCCTGGCTTAATCCCGGCTTCGCACAAACGGACGATCATCCGGTCGTCAACGTGACCTGGAATGATGCCGTGGCAATGAGCAAATGGCTCAGCGACACCGAGGGGAAAACCTATCGCCTGCCGACCGAAGCGGAATGGGAATATGCCGCGCGCGCCGGCACGCGTACCCGTTATTACAGCGGCGACGAACCGCGCTCGCTGCTGGCGATCGGCAATGTGTTCGACGCCGCGGCCAGCGCCAACTGGAAAAAATGGGCGGCGTTTGCCCTGGAAGGAAACGACGGATTTTCGTTTACCGCGCCGGTAGGCAGTTTT
>JACMQD010000486.1 GCA_014377155.1 Herminiimonas sp. | reverse complement strand
TTCTTTTGCGGAGAAATTACCCTTTAAAACTCTTCCCATTCGGAATCCAACCTCCGCCGCGCAACAGGCTTAATGGGACGCAACAACGGTGCGGCAGAAACCGGGCCGTGTGATGCGCTACGCGCGGTGGGTACCGTAACGCGTATTGCCTTACTGCGAATGACGCTCGTTGGCACGGTCGATATAGCGTGTTGCTCCAGTTTGAATACCGATACAGCTTGCGTCAAGGTTTCGGCCTGATCCTGCATGCTCTGCGCCGCGGCGGCTGCTTGCTCGACCAATGCGGCGTTTTGCTGCGTCATTTCATCAATCTGGGTAATCGCCTGATTGACTTGTTCAATACCTGAACTCTGTTCTTTGCTTGCTGCCGTGATTTCGCCCATGATGTCGGCGACATGGCGCACCGAGTTGACGATTTCACCCATCGTCTTGCCGGCCTGGTCGACCAGCTTGCCACCCGCATTTACCTTCTCCACCGAATCGTCAATCAATACTTTAATCTCTTTCGCCGCCCCGGCAGAGCGCTGTGCGAGATTACGTACTTCTGCTGCAACGACTGCGAATCCCCGGCCCTGTTCGCCGGCGCGTGCGGCTTCGACAGCGGCATTCAAAGCAAGTATATTGGTCTGAAAAGCAATGCCGTCAATTACGCTGATGATGTCGACAATCTTGCGCGAGCTTTCCTTGATTGACCCCATCGTTTGCACCACTTGCTCGACTACTTCGCCGCCTTGCAGCGCGAAGTCGGATGCAGAAGTCACAAGTTCGTTGGCCTGGTGCGCACTTTCTGCATTTTGTCTGACAGTTGCGGTCAATTCTTCCATTGACGACGCTGTTTCTTCAATACTCGACGCCTGCGCTTCGGTCCGTGCAGACAGGTCCAGGTTACCCGCCGCGATTTCGCGCGAGGCAACGCCAATCGTTTCCGTGCTGGCGCGCACCTGGCCTACCGTGTCGATCAAGGAGTCGTTCATGTTCTTCAATGCTTCGAGCAGCTGGCCGGTTTCATCGCGCGAGGTGATAAGAACGCGCGTCGTCAGGTCGCCCGTAGCAACCTTGCGCGCAACATCCACCGCTGCATTCAATGGGCGCGTAATGCTACGTGTCGACCATAGCCCGACGAGCACGGCGAGCATCGTTGCCATCAACGCTAGCGCGAGCGTCACGATGCGCGTGCCGCGTGACACCTCCACTGCATCTTTGCCAGCACGCTCCATCAAGCCGCCCTGATAGATGATCAGACTGTCGAGCGTCTTGAAATAGCGTTGTTGGTGGGGAGCGATTTCAGGTAGCGTCAAATCGCGCGCCTGCTCGACCTGGCCATCGTTGACCAGTTTGACGAAGCTATTCAATACCGGCGTATATTTGTCCCGCGCATCGTTGACATCCTTCAGCAAACGCTTTGCCTCAGGAGACGTCGTCTCCGTATTAAACCGGGCCAGGGTATCGGTAATGTTTTTACCGGCCTTGTCGATCGTTGCCAGCTCCGCCTTGATTTCCGGGACGGTTGTCAAGAAAAGCAAATTACGCATGCTGCGCGCGGTTTCGTTGAGTTCACCCTTGACGGTGTTAGCCATCACGGTTTTCGGGTACAGGTTATTGGCCATGGCATCGACGCTGCCGCTGACGCGTTCGATCTGGGTCGCGCCGATGATGCTAATGGCCAGCATCAGCATGATGACGATACCGAAACCCAGCGATAGTCGCTGGCCAATTCTCAAATCTGAAAACTTCATGGCACCGCCCCTTGTGATCACATCGTATTGAAAAACGTTATCGCCGAAATAGTCACCAACACGAATCGCACAAAAAGGGTTGCGAGACTGCGTTACATCGAGGTAGCCGAGCGTGCCGCCTGGTCGTACAACCCCGACAGAATACGCAGGAAGCGCGCCAGCTCACTCAATTCATAACCCTCCGTGCCGTCACCGGTCAAGCCTGATACCAGAACCTGCTCCCGGATCTCGTAGTAGCGCTGACATACCGCCTGTCCTGCTTCATTAGTTGAGTACAACACTTCCTTGCCGCGCCGTTCCGTTTGGACGAGTCCTAACGCATGCAGCTTTTTCAGTGAATAATTTACGATATGCGTGTCCTCGATATTGAGGATGAAGGCGATATCGGCCAGTTTTTTTTCGCGCGCCCGATGATTGATATGATGTAAAACCAGAACGTCTGTAATCGTCATGTCCTTCATGCCTGTAGCCGAGATGCAGCGCACCGCCCAACGGTTGAATGCATTGCTCGCAATGATCAAGCCAAACTCGAATTCGCTCAATTCCGCGCTACGTCCGGATGCCAGATGCGATGACGAGACAATCGGCACTTTCGCCTTAGGTGAAGGCGACGATGTTTGAGCGAAATTTGCTTTCGGATCGGGTTTGGCTTTGGGCATAGAGGGTCTCGCAGGGGAACATTCAAATCGATTTCATTCGTTGACGAAATCCGTGATGAACATCTTACCCGGAGAATGGCTAATGCAAAATGGAATGCGGCTCGATTGCACAACATTTTGGGGTGTGACGCCGCACGCCCAGAACACAGGCAGTTCATCATCGCGCACCGCAATCGGATCACCGAAGTCGGGCGTCGACAAGTCAAGAATGCCAATCGCTTCCGGATGACCAATATGCACGGGCGCGCCATGCACTTGAGGAAAACGAGCGGAAATCTCAACTGCGCGTGCCACGCTGCCGCTTTTGACGGGCCGCATGCTCACGACCAGGTTGCCGCTAAATCGGCCGGCTGACTGACATGGGATCGTTGTCTTGAACATCGCCACATTCGTTGCGTCCTCCACATGGCGCAAGGGGATGCCACCGGCGATCAATGCGCTTTCGAATGAAAAACTGCAACCGATCAGGAACGTCACCCAATCTTCGCGCCACAGCGCGGCGATGTCGGCGACTTCCTCGACCATCACGCCATTTTCGAAAATACGATACCCCGGCAGATCGGTGCGAATGTCGGCGTCCGGCGCGCAGCGCGGTACAAAACAGCCTGGCTCTAATACCTCGACCAACGGACAGGCTTTTGGATTGCGCTGACAGAACAGCAGAAACTCGAACGCGTAGTCGCGTGGCACGATCATCATGTTCGCCTGCACGTAACCGTGGGCGACACCGGACGTGGCGCCGTCGAATTCGCCGCGTCGGCATAACCCGCGCAGCATCGATGGCGAAAATGATGGGGAATTGAAAGGGTGCGTTGTCATAAGATTTTCGTGTGGCACCTCGGCCGTCAGGCCGTGAGGCAAAGCGAGCAACACGCTGTGTTTCTCGCCGTGGCGGCATGCCTGTCACGCCCTTTTAGCCGCCTGTGAATGACCATATCCATCTGCCTGCGCCATCATGACCTTGCAATGCTGACCGGATATGCCTGATCCTACCTTGTTGCATTTGAAACTGCCCGTTGCGCACTGGGAATTAAAGCAGCGGCGCCCGTCTACAGACCCAGGTAGGCTTTCTTGATATCGTCGTTGTGCAGTAGCTCCTGCCCGGTGCCTTCCATCACGATGCGACCGGTCTGGATCACATAGCCGTAATCGGCAATGGCCAGGGCCTTGTGCAAACTTTGCTCGACCAGCAGTACCGACACACCCTGCTCATTGACCAGCTTGATGGTATCGAGCACCTTGGTCACGAACTTCGGCGCG
>JACMQD010000081.1 GCA_014377155.1 Herminiimonas sp. | reverse complement strand
CAGCGCCGGCTTTTTGACAACGCGAATACCCAGCTGCGAATAAGGCGTCGGCTCGCACAGGATAGGCGCTGTCGCCAGCGCTTCGATGACTTCTTCGCGTTTGGCCTTGACGGTATTGACCCGCAGGTCGAGCGGTGCCGGCCGATTGAGCGCTTCGGTCAATGCCAGTACGCCTTCTTCGCCGTGCAGCGCCAGCAGCTTGTCATAGAGCCATTGCGGCAAGTTGGAGCGCAAGGCGGCAGGTAGCAAAGTGCGGTCAATCTGCAAGACACGCGTGAGCCATTCGCTTTCTTCTTCAGACAGGCCACCGAGCGAATCGATACCCACTGCGTCAGCCAGCCCTAGCAGCGTCAGCCGGCGCATGGTCGGTCCGTTGCCGGATTCAGAAAAACTGGTAAATACCGCCTTGTTGCGAAGCAGCCCATACACAGCCTCGGCGATGGCACCGCGCTCGCGTGAGCCGAGCTTGGGATGGTCGCGAAAATAGCGCGACAATGTGTTGTCGGCGGGTCCGGTAAAACGCAGGATCTCGCGCAGTACTTCTTCCGTGTTGTTGACGATCGCGGGTGGCAATCTCATGGTAATTCCTTAAAAAATGATGTCATGTACCTGTCGCGTGGATTTGCGCATGCAGTCAAGGTATTGATTGTTCAAAAATGGCAGCGACACGCAATAACCATCGCCGCTTGTCACGACGCATCCGTTCAGCTTGCGCGTGCCGCATCGCCGATGAGTACGCGCCCGTTCTCGATCGTCAGCCTGCCTTCGACGAAGCAGCGTACTGCGCGTGGATAGAGCATATGCTCCTGCGCCAGGACACGCTCGGCGAGACTGGCTTCCGTATCGCCGGGCAGCACCGGCACCTCGACCTGGGCCACGATCGGTCCGTGGTCCAGTGTCGGGGTAACGAAATGAACGGTGGCGCCATGCAGCTTCACGCCCGCCATAAGCGCTTGCCGATGCGTCGCCAGACCGGGAAAAGCCGGCAGCAGCGACGGATGAATATTGAGCATGCGGCCGGCATAATGCGTGACAAAGTCGGCCGTTAAAATACGCATGAAACCCGCCAGAACGACCAGATCCGGGCCGTAGCGGTCAATGCAGTCTCGCAAGGCGGCATCGAATGACGCGCGGTCAGGAAAATGCTGATGTGCGACCACTTCAGACGGAATGCCCTGCGCTGCTGCAAATGCCAGTCCTCTTGCGTCGGCACGGTTACTGATGATTGCCGCAATCCTGGCCGGCCATTTCTCGCGGCTGGCAGCGGCGACGATAGCTTGCATATTGCTTCCGTGTCCGGATATCAGGATGACGATATTTCTCATGGCGCGCATTGTACCGTACCAGGCATCCCCGGCTCATGCAGAACAACCCGGATCTATCAAGGTACTTAGCGTGAAAACGGCGCAGAACCTATTGAAACGAATAAAAAACGCGGAAAGCGATCTTCCTTTCGGCCCAAAAATCCGCCGCATCGCGAAACACGTCAAGCAACGTTTCACGCGCTTCTTTGTCGAATTTAGCGGTATTGGGCAATTGTTCGATTACTACCAGAAAACCCGGCTGCGGCCCGGCCTTGTGAGCGAGGTCTGTCAGGCAATCCGCCAAGGCATCGAAGTTCTTGCCGAAATGCCGGGGAAAATGGAAGGCTTCGGCAATAATTGCAAGGACCTGCTGCTTGGTCGTCGCTTCGGCACAGTAAGCGTACAAGAAATGCTGCCCGAGCTGCGCTGCTTCTGCTTGCAGATCGGTTACGCGAAAGGCTCGAATGGACTGCACCACATTGGGCGGCACGGTTTTAAACAAACTCATTTCACCTCTCGGTTCACCCGGGTTCAAATCCTGCACGTTAGTTCCTGATCCGCTGAAAGGTGCGGTAATGGTCAGCAGTGTAAAAAAACTCGTTGAATGATGCGGGGTCGCCACCAGCGATGATACGTCTCGCGCCGCGACTGCGAATGCCAGGGGTCGGCACTGTAAACTCGCGGTAATATCCGCGCTTCTGCTTTGGTAAATTCTTTTCGTAGTTACCAAACACGCTGCCGTCTTTCGGATACGGAAACGGCCCGCCTTGCTTGATCTGCTCCAGCGTGCGCCGGGCTTCTACCGGCAACGCGTTTAACGCGACGCTGTCAAGACCGCTCGCATCTCTGGCCAATACATTGCAGGAAAACAGCAAAAGCGCAAAGGCGCAAATCCAGCTTTTTAGTAGTTTATTGTGCACAAGGAGTTCCCGGGCGCATTGTTGTTGTTCTAATAAAATTCTTGTCTGCGACTATGTAGGGTAACTTGTTGTACCGCGCGAATCAACTTCAATCGCTTTAAAAGTGTCATTTGCGCCAGTCAACACTTGGCAACACTACGAGAAAAACGCAGCGCGCCGATACAAATTGTTTCAAAAATTTGCCATTACCATGAACAAGATGCTTCCACTGTCGCCCCTTTTTCGACTCTAATATAAATATTGGCTACCACTGGGAGATAAATCATGAAAAATCCAACAAAAGCGGTGTTTCTCGGGGTACTGGCTGCGCTGGCGCTAAGCACAGCGAGCACCACTGCTGTGGCGCGTGATCAGGTCAGCTGGTCGGTCAGCGTCGGTACGCCGTATTCGCCGGGTTATGCGCCTGGTGTGATTTATACCCAGCAACCGGTCTACGTCGAATCACAGCCAGTCTACGTGCGTCCGCAACCGGTCTATGTGCGCCCGGCACCGATCGTGCAATACCAGCCTTACTATGTGAATCCGTATCCACAACCTTACTACGTAGACCGACCCTACTATCGCGGATACGGCCACGGCTACCATGGCGGCCACCATGGTGGCCACCACGGTGAGCATGATGGCAACCGTGGCCATCGAAACTGAGTTTGTTCGATACGAGCAACTGGTTAGCCGAGGGTTGATTCGGTGTTGCGCCTTCTGGGCATCGATAGCTGTTCGGCAGCGCCGAAGAAGCTGAGCACGTCGGCGCGGCGAGCATAGGCATCACGCTGGCCAAGTTGCATCAGTTCGCAAGTATAGGTCGACTCGAACAACAGGTACGACGCTAGTGCCCCGCCGCGCACCTCGGTGGCACCAATCCCGCCCAACATCATTCTGATCGGTCGTGGCAAGCTGTCCACATGCCGGCTGGCGATTTCGTCCAGTCGCTCGGAGGGCGCGATAATCAGCATTTCAATCGGTTTGAGCGGCGTTTTTTCGCGTTGTTCGTCTGTGAGGAACGATAGCGTCAGGTTGATTCGATTCATTCGTTCGATATCTACCGCCAGACTATCGAGGAAAATGCTTGACAATGCATGCCCGGCGATTTGCGCCAGGCTGGGGTAATTGGCCGGTTCCGCGCTGTCGTGCGCCGGTTCGGCCAAGCGTCCCGCGCCCACGACTAACACCTTGTCGGCACCCAGGTGAATCGCCGGCGATATCGGCGCAAGCTGACGCATCGAGCCATCGCCGAAATATTCGCGCCGGCCGTTGCAATAGATCGGGGTGGCCGGAAAGATCAGCGGAATTGCCGACGACGCCAACAGGTGCTCGACGCCGATCTGGCCGCGCATCGCAATACGCTGCATCCTGACCCAAGGCTCGATCTCGGCTTCGGTCTGGTAAAAAGTGATGTGCTGGCCGGCAGTATAGGAAGACGCCGTGACCGCGAGTGCATGGAGCGAACCATCGATCAGCGCCGCATCCAGGCGCGGCAGATTCAACATCCGGTTAAGCAGTGTCACCAGCGGCGTATTGTCCAGCAGCGCATTCGGCGGGTTGGCGTGCCATTTGCGAAGTAGCCAGCCAAACGACAATAGCGACAGCCACTTGGCACCCGAACGCACCACACCGAGCGAATCGGCGCGATAGACCTGGTCGACCGTGAAGTTTTCCCAGACCCGTACCAGCATCTGCAAGCCTTCACCGAAATCGTCGGCGTGGCAGGCCAGCGCGGTGGCATTGATGGCGCCGGCCGACGTGCCGCAGATGATGTCGTATGGATTGTGCTGCGATGGCCATCCCGCCTCTGAGAGGATCGACGACACCGCTTGCAATACCCCGACCTGATATGCCGCGCGCGCCCCACCGCCGGTCAGGACCAAGCCTGTTTTCTTTTTGTATGCCATGGCACAAGATTAGCAGCACGGCGTTCTTTTGTGGATGCCGCCTGTGTCCAGAAACATAAAAAACGGCTGGCAAACCGACAAAGTGTCGCTTTCGCAAAAAGCAAGTTTCTTGAAGCGCTGATTAGTCCCCAAGCACGATCCCTTCACGCCGCGGATCGGCGCCGCCAAACCACATGTCTTCACCATGGATGTTCATGCGCATGATTCCTTGTAGGCCAGATGTCTGCTCCATCAGGCGCACGTTATGGCCACGTGCCGTCAGGGCATCGACCAGTTCGGTCGATACGCGCCCCTGTTCGAGCTCGGTGGGGCCGTTGCGGCTGCCGAAGTTCGGTAGGCTGATCGCCTGCTGCACGTTCAGTCCCCAGTCCATGGTGCCGACTAGTACCTTGCCGACATAGTTGATGATGGCCGATCCGCCTGGCGAGCCGGTTGCCAGCACCAGCTTGCGCGTGCCTTTTTCAAACACGAAGGTCGGCGCCATCGAACTGCGTGGCCGCTTGCCGGGCTGGACACGGTTGGCGATCGGACCATTGGCGTCGGCCGAATCGAATGAGAAATCGGTTAGCTGATTGTTAAGCAGAAAGCCGTCGACCATCTGCCGTGAGCCGAACGCGTCTTCGATGGTGGTGGTCATCGAGATCGCATTGCCGCTGGCATCGACAATCGACACATGCGAGGTCGATGGCCGTTCGGGCGATGTATCGAGGCCGCCGGCGACCGTCATGCCGGGTGGCGTGCCGAACTTGGCCGGACCCATCGATCGGTCGGTAATCAGCGCTGCCCTGCCGGCCAGATATTTTTTGTCCAGCAATGCGTTTGCGCTGTTGCCGGGCAGCGCCACAAAATCCGTGTCGGCGACATAGCGTGCGCGATCGGCATAGGCCAGACGACCGACTTCGGAAAAAAGATGCACGGCGTCGGCCGACAAGGCACCGTCGTTCGGCGCAAACGGACGGATATCGCGCGCTTCCAGCATGCCCAGCATCTGCGCCAGCGCGATGCCGCCCGATGAGGGCGGCGGCATGCCACACACGGTCCAGGCTTTATAGTCGCTACAAACCGGCTCGCGCACCTTGGCCTGATAGCCGCCAATATCGGCAGCCGTCAATAAACCCGGATTGGTCGGATGGCTTCTGACCTTGGCTTCGATGTCACGCGCTATCGCACCTTTATAGAATGCATCGGCACCACCCGAGGCGATCTCGCGCAGCACCTTGGCAAGTGGAGGATTTTTCAGCACGTGGCCGGCCGGCCAGGGCGCACCGCTGGCATCATAGAAATACGCCGCCGCGGTCGGGTCTTTTTTCAGATGCATCTCGGCTTTGAGCGAAATCGCGAGTCTCGGACTGACGCTGAAGCCATTTTCGGCCAGCCTGATTGCCGGCTCGAATAACACCGCCCAAGGCAATTTTCCATACTGACGGTGCGCCAGCGCGAGCATCCGCAAAACGCCCGGCGCGCCGACCGATCGGCCGCCGACCACGCCATCGATGAAAGGCATGGCTTTGCCATCCGGTAGCTGGAACAGTTTTTCGCTCGCGGCTACCGGTGCGGTCTCGCGGCCGTCGAACGCCTTGATCGTGGCGCCGTCGAAATGCATCAGGAATGCACCGCCGCCGATACCCGACGACTGCGGCTCAACCAACGTCAGCACCATTTGCGTCGCGATGGCGGCGTCGATTGCGGCACCACCGGCCTTGAGCACCTGATAGCCGGCATCGGCCGCCAGCGGATTAGCTGCCGCCACCATGAATTTCTTCGCTGCCGCACCCGTTTTTTCAGTATAGCCGGTGGCGATCTCTGGCGCCTTCATTGCGTAATCCGGCATCTGATACTGAAAGCCGGACTGCGTGACGCATCCCCCGGCCATGGTAACGGCGAGGACGGCAAGGATCACTTTTTTCAGACGCATGGTCGACTCCATAAAAAAGGGGCAGGAAAAACCTGCCCCAGTGTAGACGTCATCCTGATCGCGGTCATTGATTGCGCTCAGGCAGCACGCGCTAAAGCAGGTCGCTTACTTCGGCTGCATCCTGATTGCTCCATCGAGTCGAATCGTTTCGCCATTGAGCATGACGTTTTCGATGATGGTTTTGGCCAGATGGGCGTATTCTGCCGGACGACCCAAGCGCGGCGGAAACGGTACCATGCGGCCCAAAGCATCCTGTACCTCTTGCGCCATGCCGAGCAGCATCGGCGTCTCGAAAATGCCCGGTGCAATCGTCATCACGCGAATGCCGTTACGCGACAGGTCACGTGCCATCGGCAAGGTCAGGCCGACCACTGCTGCTTTCGACGAGGCATAGGCGGCCTGGCCGATCTGGCCGTCGAAAGCGGCGACCGACGCAGTGTTGATGATCACGCCGCGCTCACCCTGGTCGTTGGGAACGGTCTTCGACATCGCATCGGCGGCAAGGCGCGCCATGTTGAAGGTGCCGATCAGGTTGATGTTGATGGTGCGCTGGAACGAATCGAGCGGGTGTGGGCCGTCTTTGCCGACGGTCTTGACGGCAGGCGCCACGCCGGCGCAGTTGACCAGGCCACGCAGGGTGCCCAGTGCCATGGCAGCATCGACCGCTGACTTGCCGTCGGTTTCCGAAGTGACGTCGCACTTGACGAACGTCCCTTTCAACTCCGCAGCAAGCTTCTCGCCCGCCTCGACCTGCACATCGGCCAGTACCACCTTGCCGCCGTTGTCGACGATCATGCGCGCGGTCGCTGCGCCCAAACCCGACGCGCCGCCGGTGATGATGAATACGCTGTCTTGAATCTGCATCTGTGCCTAGGTAAGTGATGAGTGATCGAAAATCCCATGACGTTTATGTTAACGTCAATCCAGCGGATCATAGCGAATTATGCGCGCAGATGGCAAAAGACGACCGAAGCCGTCCTCCGCAGACATGATTACGGCCGGGTTGCCGGTAACGGTGCCGGCTCCGCAGTATCGCTGGCCGGGGGCACGCCGGCGGGCGTGGTCGGTACGATCAGCGGCGTGACCGGGGTGGCATCGGGTGCTACGACCGGCGCTACGACCGGCGCCCCGACCGGCATCGCCGGTGGCATCGGCACCACTGCGGCTGGCATGGCATCGCTCGGCGTGCCGATGGTGGCATTCGGCATGCTGATTGCAGTGGGGCCGAACTGCATGCCCACCGCCGGTAACAATGGCACCATCAGCAACGCGACGATGTTGATGATCTTGATGAGCGGATTGACCGCGGGACCGGCAGTGTCCTTGTAAGGATCGCCTACGGTGTCGCCAGTGACGGCAGCCTTGTGCGCTTCCGAACCCTTGCCGCCATGGTGGCCGTCCTCGATATACTTCTTGGCATTGTCCCAGGCGCCGCCACCGGTGGTCATCGAGATCGCCACGAACAGGCCGGTCACGATCGCCCCCATCAGCAGACCGCCGAGCGCGGCAGGCCCAAGGATCATGCCGACCAGGATCGGCACGATCACCGGCAGCAGCGATGGAACGATCATTTCCTTGATCGCGGCGGTGGTCAGCATGTCGACCGCCTTGTCGTATTCGGGCTTGCCGGAGCCATCCATGATGCCCTTGATGTCACGAAACTGGCGCCGTACCTCGACGACTACCGCACCGGCCGCGCGACCGACCGCTTCCATTGCCATCGCACCGAACAGGTAAGGAATCAGCCCGCCGATGAACAGGCCGACGATCACCATCGGATTCGACAGATCGAAGCTGGTGCTTTTGCCGGCAGAGTCGAGCGCATGGGTGTAGTCGGCAAACAAGACCAGCGCCGCCAGTCCGGCCGAGCCGATCGCATAGCCCTTGGTGACGGCCTTGGTGGTGTTGCCGACCGCATCGAGTGGATCGGTAATGGCGCGCACCGATTCCGGCATGTGGGCCATCTCGGCGATGCCACCGGCGTTGTCGGTGATCGGGCCGTACGCGTCGAGGGCGACGATGATGCCGGCCATCGACAGCATCGACGTCGCGGCGATGGCGATACCGTACAGTCCGCCCAATCGGTAAGAAACCAGGATCGCAACGCAGACCGACAGCACCGGATAGGCGGTGGATTTCATCGAAATGCCTAGGCCGGCGATGATGTTGGTGCCATGGCCGGTGGTCGATGCTTCGGCGATGTGCTGCACCGGCTTGAAATCGGTGCCGGTGTAATACTCGGTTATGTAGACCATCAGACCGGTCAGCACGATGCCGACCACGGTTGCGCCCATCATCGGCATGCGCATTGCCTGCGGCATCACCATCCAGGTCACGATCGCAAAGCCGATCAGCGACAGGCCGGCGGCCCACCACAGGCCAGTGTACAGCGCTGACATGATCTTCTTGCCTGGCTTGGCCTTGACCATCGAGCAGCCGACAATCGATGCCAGGATCGAAACACCGCCCAGCAACAACGGATAGATCGCTGCTTGCAGCTCCATGCCTTTCAGCATCAGCGTCCCGAGCAGCATCGTTGCAATCAGCGTGACGACGTAGGTTTCGAACAGGTCGGCCGCCATGCCGGCGCAATCGCCGACGTTGTCGCCGACGTTATCGGCAATCACCGCCGGATTGCGCGGATCGTCCTCGGGAATGCCGGCTTCGACCTTGCCGACCAGATCGGCGCCGACATCAGCGCCCTTGGTGAAGATGCCGCCGCCCAGACGCGCGAAAATCGAAATCAGCGACGCGCCGAAAGCTAATCCGATCAGTGGCTTGATGAGGTCGTGTAGGGGCACCGCACCGCCCTGCCCCTGCATGGCGAGATACCAGAAAAAAGCGGTCACGCCTAAAAGGCCCAGACCGACCACTAGCATGCCGGTAATGGCGCCGCCTTTGAAGGCGACATCGAGCGCCTCGTTCATGCCCTTGGTCGC
The DNA here is from genome assembly GCA_014377155.1 of Herminiimonas sp. The sequence continues at coordinate 8,945 of JACMQD010000081.1, read as the reverse complement.
GGCCTGTGCGGTACGGACGTTGGCGCGTACCGAGACGTTCATGCCGATGAAGCCGCAGGCGCCGGAAAGCACGGCGCCGATCAGAAAGCCGATTGCCGTGGTCCACCCGAGCCCCGGCAAGAATGCCATCAGCACGAACAGCACCACGCCGACAATGGCGATGGTGCGATATTGTCGAGCGAGGTAGGCAGCAGCGCCGACCTGGATGGCGGCGGCGATTTCCTGCATTCGGGCATTGCCGGCATCCTGTTTCAGAATCCAGCTTCGGGATACCAATCCGTAGATCACGGCGATCAGACCGCACACTACGGCAAACCACAAGCTTGCTGCCATATTGACTCCTCCTGTTATCACGACAAGTTAATACCACTACGAGATACGGAGGATGGCGAACGAAAGCGCTTGGGCTCAAGCATTTGCGGTCGTCATCCTGCGGCTGCTGCGTACTGCAAAACTGTGCGTTGCCCTTTTATTATTAGCTGGCCGGGCTGCCTGAGTCTGGAACGGGTCGAGCGGGTGCTACGAGGTGCGCGTTAGGGTTATGGCATCGCCGAGATGCCAGGTGAGCAGGCAAAAAAAAACGGACGCTTGGTCCGCTTCTGATTACGATTCGATCGCCGCGAATGCGTTGTCGCGAATGGCTTCCACCGCGCCGACGCCGGCAATCTTACGGTATTTCGGCGCGCCTGGAATGCCTGACTGTGCCCACTCGGTGTAATAGTCGACCAGCACTTCGGTCTGTTCATGATAGACCGACAGGCGCTTCATGACCGTCGCTTCCTTATCGTCGTCACGCTGGATCAGCGCTTCGCCGGTGGCATCATCGCAATTTTCGGCTTTCGGCGGGTTGAACTTGACATGGTAAGTGCGGCCCGACGCGGGATGCACCCGACGACCGCTCATGCGCTCGATGATCGCATGGTCCGGTACGTCGATCTCGAGTACGTAATCGATCGCCACGCCAGCGTCCTTCATCGCGTCGGCTTGCGGAATCGTGCGCGGGAATCCATCGAACAGATAGCCGTTGGCGCAGTCGGCTTCTTTCAAACGATCCTTGACAAGGCCGATGATAATGTCGTCGGACACCAGTCCGCCTGCATCCATGACTTTTTTCGCTTCGAGACCAAGCGGGGTACCTGCCTTAACTGCAGCGCGCAGCATGTCGCCGGTTGAAATCTGCGGGATACCGTACTTTTCTTTGATGAACGTGGCTTGCGTGCCTTTACCGGCTCCGGGCGCTCCTAGAAGGATGAGACGCATGTTGTTTCCTAAACGAGTTTTGAATTCTATTGAGGCTACCGCACGTGGCGGCGCCAAAGGTGACATACGTTGCATCACACAGGTTTTATCACACTAACTTTGCACGAAACTTACCACACAATCTCACCGATCCGGTGCTTTGGTGTTGATCGTCAATAATTTGGCCGTTAAAAATAGGTCCTTACACGCGCCAGGTCCTCTGCGGTATCGACGCCGCCCTCGGGTGCGGTGGCGGTGACATGGACGGCAATCGGATACCCGTGCCACAGCACGCGCAGTTGCTCGAGCGCTTCGATCTGTTCCAGTGGTGAGGGCTCCAGCGCAGAATAGGCCTGCAGGAACCGGTTGCTGTATGCATAGAGGCCGATGTGTCGAAGCGGCGCGTAACCGACCGGAAAATCATGCGGGCCCTGCGCGAAGCCATCGCGGTGCCACGGTATGACAGCACGCGAAAAGTATAGCGCCTGCCCGACCTTGTCGAGCACCACTTTCACCACATTCGTGCGCAACAATTCGTCCATCGAGGCGACCGCATGCGCAGCCGTCGCCATCGGCACCGTACCGTCGATTTTTGCGGCAGTGGCCGTAATCAGCGTCGGATCGATCAATGGTTCGTCACCCTGTACATTGACAACCACTGCGTCAGGCGCAAGCCCCAGCGCCGCCGCAACCTCGGCGATGCGATCGGTACCGGACGGATGGTCGGCCCGCGTCATTTCGACGTGAATACCGTGCGCGCGGCATGCTGCGGCGATGTCGGCATGATCGGTCGCCACAATCACGTGCAGCGCGCCGGACAATGCAGCGCGCTCAGCCACCCGCACCACCATCGGCTTGCCCCCGAGATCGGCGAGCGGTTTGTTGGGCAGGCGTGTCGATGCAAGGCGCGCGGGAATGATAACGGTAAACGACATGGCTAACTGGTCAGAAGACAGTCGAAAACGCAGTGCGCCTCGTAGCGCAGTACTCGCACGAAACCAGTCCGAGCCCGGTCAAAACGTCAAAGCGCCGGTGCATCTACGAGCCGCGCTGCATTAAGATCGCGTGCTTCGTCGGCCCACATGATGGGGATGCCGTCACGGATGGCATACGCAAGCTTGTCTGGCTTGCAGATAAGTTCCTGCGCTTTCTTGTCGTGTTCCAGAGGTCCCTTGCAGATCGGGCAAACGAGAATATCAAGCAGTCGGGTGTCCACGCAGTTTCTCCACAATATTGGTCGCCAGCGCAGCATCGATCTGCGCAGTGACAGGTACGACCCATAACCTGGGGTCATGTCGGATCATATCGATCCGGCTACATTTTACTGCATCCTTCTCGGTAATCAGGATGACTTCGGCATCGAGTGCCGCAAAAGGGTTGATGCCGAAATCGTAATGATCGGGCAGTGGCACTTCCGCAAACATCAGTCCGAACGTGCGCAGCATGGCGAAGAACCGTGCCGGGTTGCCGATACCGGCGGCTGCTACGATGCGCGGCGCCGATACGGCAAACATCTCGAGCGGCATCGATTTCGACCGATTGGCCAGCGCCTCGGCATGCGTGCCACCTAACCGCATGGTTAGCGCCCCGCGCGGTACGCCCTCGGTCATCGGATCAATGTTAACTACCGTGAAATCACGCCGGCGCGAGGCAGGCTCCCGTAGCGGTCCGGCCGGCAGCAGCCAGCCGTTGCCGACACGGCGCGCGTCGAACAGGATAATTTCAATGTCGCGCTGCAAAGCGTAATGTTGCAGCCCGTCGTCGGACACGATCACGTCCACCTCAGGATTGGCAGCGAGTAACAGGCGTGCGGCGTCGACCCGCCCGTGTCCGACCACTACCGGACATCGCGCTCGTTGCGCAATCAGCAGGGGTTCGTCACCGACATCGCCCGGCAGCGAGTCTAGATGCACGCTGCGGGGCGCTGCCTGGCTTCCGCCATGCCCCCGCGAAATCACGCCCGGCACCCTGCCCGCCTCGCGCAGTGACTGTACCAGCCAGATCGTCAGTGGCGTCTTGCCGGTACCACCAATGAATATATTACCCACAATGATCACCGGCACTGGCAATCGTACCGAAGCCAGCAGCCCGTGGCGGTACATCAGCCGGCGCACCCAGGACAGGCCGCCGAACAGCATCGACAACGGCCACAGTGCGCACGCCAAGGGCCCGCGCGCGGTCCAGGTGCGGGTCAGGATTGTGGCCAGAATTGGGAGCTTAAATGACAATCGGATGTCCGTTTGAGCGAGAACAGGCGGAGCGGCAGGGAAAGCGGCCGGCATCGACCGGCTTCGGCGGCAGAGCTTACTTCTTGCCAGCTACCTGTGCAGCGAAGGTTACTTTCTCAAATCCGGCCAAGCGGGCTGCTTCCAGGACGTTGATGACCGACTGGTGGGCTGCAGTGGCGTCGGCATTGATAATGACAACCGGATCTTTTTTCGATTCGCCCTTGCCATTGGCCGCTGTGCGCAACTCCTCCGCCAGCGGGGCAGCATCGCGCGCTGACACGCGCACGTTGTTGACAGCATAATTTCCCTGTGGGTCGACGGCGACGTTGATTTCATAAGGCCGTTCCATGGCTTTCTCGGCATCAGCCGTCGGCAGCGTGATTTGCAGCGCGGTGAATTTGCTGTAGGTGGTCGTCACCATCAGGAAAATAAGTATGACCAACAGCACGTCGATGAACGGAATGAGATTGATCTCGGGATCCTCGCGACCTTTGCCTTTACGGAAATTCATGGTGAAGTCTCCGCAGTCAGCTAGACGCGCGCGCCATGCACGATGTCGACAAATTTCACCGCCTGCTGTTCCATGTCGACGATGAAGCTGTCGACTAACGCGCGGAAATGCCGGTAGAACACCAGCGCCGGCATGGCGATGGCAAGGCCGAAGCCGGTGTTGTAAAGCGCCACCGAGATACCATGCGCAAGCTGCGCCGGGTTGGCGCCGGACGTATTTTGCGAGCCGAAGATTTCGATCATGCCCACTACCGTGCCAAACAGACCCATCAACGGCGCCAGCGTGGCGATCGTACCCAGCGTGGTCAAAAAGCGCTCCAGATCGTGGGCAGTGCCGCTGCCTGCTTCTTCGATCGACTCTTTCATCACCTCGCGCGGCGCGTCGACATTACGCAAACCGGCCGCCAGCACACGGCCCAAGGGTGAATTTTGCTCCAGCGTCGTGATGACAGCGGCATCGATTTTGCCGTTATGAAAAACCCGGATTACTTCGCCGAGCAGATTGGATGGGAGTATACGGCTGCGGCGCAAAAACAGCAGCCGTTCGATGATTAGCGCCGTGCCGACGATAGAAGCAAATAAAAGCGGATAGATCGGCCAGCCGGCGGCCTGAATAATGGCGAGCAAAAGGAGCTCCTCGAGTGGGTTCAATTGTCTGGATGCAGAATGTAACGTGTTGGCGCGCAGCTAGCAAGGGCAGTGCGATTCAAAATCGGACCCACACGTGGTTTCGCTTTGCGAAACTGACACTTAAACTTCTCGCTCGAGCGGACCAAGCCGCGCCTCTCATTTTCCGACACACGTCGAGTTCTTCACAGATTTTGTGGATAACATTGTGCGTAAGTTTCTTAACACTTTCCAAGTCGTTGAAAAATAACAGTTTTCTTGCATTGCCTTTAAATGAGGCATGGTGATAAGTGTAGTCCCTCCTATGACATGCTGTGATACGGCGGAACGCCATTCGCAATGTCCTACAAGAAGTTGGGTAAGTGTCCGATAGTGCGGTGCAGTAGTCTCGATTAACCTACATTCAGTTTAAAGAGAGATAACGTCAGGTTCCAAAAAAGGGCTAGCTTCGTTATCAAGTCAACACAATCTGTCTCGAAATCAGGAAGAATCGATCATGAAAACATTACATACAGGCTTATTGTCGCTGGTTGCCCTGTTAATGCTAACGGTCGGCTTAACCACGATACCGGCAGTATCGGTCAAACCGATGGTCATGGCTTCGGCCGACATGCCACTTTTTGCCCCGCTCACCCAGGATCTGACACCTTTGATCGACCTACTGAACTGATCATTGCGGGATGCTCCTTCGAAACAGAGATGGTCGAAGGCCGCTTTATCCCCACCGCGTACCGATGCATGACTAACCCAGGCAACCTACCAGGAGAAAACGACGATGGATACCGGTAAACAAGCGAGCACGGCAGTTAAAGCGAAACCTGCCACCCGCAGTATGGGCACTGACGCGATCAAGCTGTTGACAGCCGATCACAAGAAAGTGAAAACCTTGTTCAAGGCAATTGAGAAAGCCAAAAAGGCAGAAGATAACGAGTTGAAGGCGTCACTTGCCAAGCAGGTATGCAACGAGCTTATCGTGCATGCGCAAGTCGAAGAAGAAATATTCTATCCGGCCGTTCGTGAAGCCATCAATGACGATGACATGATGAATGAAGCCGAAGTCGAGCACGCCTCGGCCAAGGATCTCATTGCTCAGATTTCGTCGATGGACAATCAGGACCCGATGTTCGACGCCAAGTTGAAGGTGCTGGCGGAATATATCGACCATCACGTGCAAGAAGAAGAGGAAGAGATGTTTGCCAAGGCGACGAAAGCCGATGTGGACCTGAAAGAACTCGGTGGTGAAATGCGTGCGCGAAAAGCTGAACTCATGGAAGAACTCGGCATGGATACAGAACCGCCGGCACCGGCCAAAAGCGCTACTAAGAAATAATTTATTCGACATCGAATGCACGGGCTGGCGCTCTTGGGGCCGGCCTTTTTCGTTCGCGCCTCATCGACGAGAAACCTTGCATGCAATTGCCGTATATTAACGTCATGACACCTTTCCTGGATTCGCCCGCTCGCTCATCTCCCTCGGCCGTTATTGCCGTTTCTGCATTGAACCAGGCCGTCGCGCGCCTGCTGGAACGCAGTTTTCCACTAGCCTGGATTGCAGGCGAGATTTCGAATTTTACGCGTGCCAGTTCCGGACATTGGTACTTCACTCTCAAGGACGAGACCGCACAGGTGCGGGCGGTCATGTTTCGCGGTCGCGCGCAGTATGCGGACTTCTCACCGCGTGAAGGCGACAAGGTCGAGGTGCGGGCGCTGGTCACGTTGTATGCGCCGCGTGGCGATTATCAACTCAGTGTCGAATCGATTCGACGCGCAGGCGTTGGTAACCTGCATGAAGCCTTTCAGCGCTTGAAGGAAAAGCTCGCAGCCGAAGGCCTGTTCGATCCATCGCGAAAACGCGCGTTGCCACGATTTGTCAAGTCCATCGGTATCGTTACCAGCCTCCAGGCGGCTGCGTTGCGCGACATCCTGACAACACTTCGGCGCCGCGCACCCCATGTGCATGTCATCATTTACCCTACGCCCGTTCAAGGCGACGGCGCTGCGCAAAAGATCGTACAGGCCATTGCCGGCGCCAGCCTAAGGGCCGAATGCGAAGTGCTATTAGTGTGCCGTGGCGGTGGCAGCATAGAAGACCTGTGGTCATTCAATGATGAAATGGTCGCGCGCGCGATAGCCGCCAGCAGCATGCCGGTCATTGTCGGCGTAGGTCATGAAACTGATTTTACGATTGCCGACTTTGCTGCCGATTTGCGGGCGCCGACGCCGACGGCCGCAGCGGAAATGGCCTCGGTGCCGCGCGCTGACTGGCTCATGGTGCTACGCGCCCACGCGAGTCATCTGAACCGCGCCATGGCACGACGGGTAACCGATGCAGGGCAGTCGATCGATTGGCTTTCGCGCCGTATCGTCAGTCCCTCGACATATATACGCCACGAGCGCCTCAAACTGAACGGATTGCATATCCGACTTGCGCACGCCGTCGGCATTCCGCTGGCGCAGTCGCGCAATGCGCTCGCCCGCTTGCAGATACGGCTGACAGCAAGGCGTACTGAATCCGGCGCTTATCGCCGTTCGCTCGTCGAACATGTCCGTCGGCTAGGCGCTGTTTCGTCCCTGCGCACTATCAGCGAGCGCAAACAGCTTGCGTCGCTTGCGGCCCAACTCGAACTGCTCAATCCGCAGCGCACGCTTGAACGCGGCTATGCCATGATTACCGATGCCAAAGGCAGAATAGTACGTACGCCGCAAGAACTTCGGCCGCGCGATATCGTCAATGTCACACTGGCAAATGGTGTAGTACAGGTCGGCATTGCCAGCGTACAGACCAGTCTGGAATGAAGATGCCGGGCAGAGACCTCGGTGACGATGCAGGCAATCGCCAGACCAACTACAATTAACGTCTTTCAAAAAGAACATCAGCCACCCGCCAACCCTAAGGATCATTATGGAACATACTCTCCCTCCCCTGCCCTACGCCATGGACGCACTCGCCCCGCATATTTCGAAAGAGACGCTCGAGTATCACTATGGCAAGCATCATCAGACTTATGTGACGAACCTGAACAACCTCATCAAGGGTACCGAGTTTGAAAATCTATCACTCGAAGACATTATCAAGAAATCGTCCGGCGGTGTCTTCAACAATTCGGCGCAGGTGTGGAATCATACTTTCTACTGGAATGGCTTCAAGCCAAACGGCGGTGGCACGCCGACCGGACCGCTGACTGAGGCGATCAATGCCAAATGGGGTTCGTTCGATAAGTTCAAGGAAGAATTCACGAAATCGGGCCTTGCCAACTTCGGTTCGGGCTGGACCTGGCTGGTCAAAAAAGAAGATGGTTCGGTCGATATCGCCAACACCTCGAATGCCGGTTGCCCGCTGACTGGCACCGACACGCCACTCCTCACCTGCGACGTCTGGGAGCATGCGTATTACATCGATTATCGTAACGCGCGCGCAAAGTACATCGAGACTTTCTGGAACTTGGTCAACTGGGATTTCGTTGCAAAGAATTTTGCTTAAGAAACAGTTCTTTTTCAAGTAAAACAGGGTTCAGTCGATGTGCTGACACGGGGTCGGCACACTAGAAACTGAAACTTGCAAAAAAGAAGCCGCTGCCTCATTTCACTTAGGCATCGGCTTCTTTTTTCATTGAGATGGCGGTGTTAAAGCACCGTGCCGAAAGTATCGATTCGCGCGGCGCTCGCGTTACTGTGGCGCGTACCGAACCGACGACGCCGTTACTTGCCAGCATAGTGTCTGTAGACTGACTTGCTGCCGTTGGCATGCACCAGAAAGACATCATAGGGATCGCTGCGGTTGCCTTCCATGCCAGGCGAACCCATCGGCATTGCAGGCACCGCCAACCCTTTTACCTTGGGTCGCTCGGCCAGCAAACGCTTGATCTCCGATGCCGGTACATGGCCCTCAAGCGCATAACCCTGGACCAAACCGGAGTGGCAAGAACCGAGTTCTTGCGGCATGCCGAATTTCTCACGGAAATCCGACGGGTCGACGACATCCTGCGCCCTGACGATAAAGCCATTCGATTGCAAATGCTTGACCCAATCCTTGCAGCATCCGCAAGTCGCCGACTTGTACACATCGATGACTGGCAGCGCGACTGCGCGAGCGAAGAGCGGTACGCCCGCCAAAGCCGGCAGCATTGCCTGTAAAAGCGTTCGACGTTTCATGTTGTATCCCTTCGCGTCCAAATTTTTTTGCTTGTCAACAAGCTTTGTGAATTTTCTTCCGTTGTTCTTGCTAACTTCCTTACACTGCCTTCTTTTTAATCAACGACATAATTTTCTTTTAAATCATCGACCTATCGAGCTGTATCAAGAGTTATCCACAGGATTAGCCACAGTAGATGGGGGTAACAT
>JACMQD010000080.1 GCA_014377155.1 Herminiimonas sp. | reverse complement strand
TGGTGGTCGAGCATGACGAGGATGCGATCCGCTGCGCAGATTTCATCGTCGACATGGGACCGGGCGCCGGCGTGCACGGCGGCGAGATCATCGCCCAGGGCACTCTGAAGGAAATCCTGAAGAACAAGAAATCGCTGACCGCGCAATACCTCAACGGCTCGCTCGGCATCACAGTCCCCAAAAAGCGTACCCCGGTCGACCCCAAGCGCCAGTTCATCATCAACGGCGCTACCGGCAACAACCTCAAGAACGTCACCATGAGCCTGCCGGTCGGCCTGCTGACCTGCATCACCGGCGTGTCAGGGTCCGGCAAGTCGACGCTGGTCAACGATACGCTCTACCATGCGGCCGCGCGCCATTTGTACGGTTCGCAGGCAGAACCGGCAGCGCATGAATCGATCAGCGGCTTCGAGCACTTCGACAAGGTGATTTCGGTCGACCAGGCGCCGATCGGCCGCACGCCTCGCTCCAATCCGGCCACTTATACCGGCTTGTTTACACCGATCCGTGATCTGTTTGCGACGGTGCCGATGGCCAAGGAACGCGGCTATAGCGCCGGCCGGTTCTCATTCAACGTCAAAGGTGGTCGCTGCGAATCGTGTCAGGGTGACGGTGTCCTGAAAGTCGAGATGCATTTCCTGCCGGATGTCTATGTGCCGTGCGATGTCTGCCATGGCAAGCGCTACAACCGCGAAACCCTGGAAGTCCAGTACAAGGGCAAAAACATCACCGAAGTGCTGGCGATGACGGTCGAGGATGCACATGAATTCTTCAAGCCGGTGCCGGTGATCGCGCGCAAGCTGCACACGCTGCTCGATGTCGGTCTGGGCTATATTCACCTCGGACAAAGCGCGACCACGTTGTCGGGCGGCGAAGCGCAGCGCGTCAAACTGTCGCTGGAATTGTCCAAGCGGGACACCGGCCGCACGCTGTACATCCTGGATGAGCCGACCACCGGCCTGCATTTCCATGACATCGACCTGCTGTTGAAAGTGATTCACCGGTTGCGCGATCAGGGCAATACGGTAGTCATCATCGAACACAACCTGGATGTGATCAAGACAGCCGACTGGCTGATCGACCTGGGTCCGGAAGGTGGGGCCGGCGGTGGCGAGATCATTGCCGCGGGCACGCCGGAAGACGTGGCAAAAACGCCGGCCAGCTTTACCGGCAAATACCTGGCACCGCTGTTGAAGAAAAAAAAGTAAGCAGGTAATCTGTACTTGAAAAAAGCGGCCAGGCGGCCGCTTTTTTCATGGCCGCAAACCCAGCCACAGACCCGCCGGCACGAACACCAATGCCGCCAGATTGCCGAGCAGGACGATCGATGCCACCTTGTCAGGCTCCTGCTTGTACTGTTCGGCCACCATGAAGCAGAACACCGCCGGCGGCAGGGACGAGAACAGGAACATTTGCCCCCGCTGCGCCGGATTCAGCGTCAGCACCTGATCCAGCCCCGATGCCACCAGCAAGCCGGCCACCGGACACACCACTGCACCGACCAGACCTATATGCCAGCTCTTGAGGCTGACGTCGAGCATGCGCACCCCGAGTGCAAACAGCATGATCGGGATGCACGCCTCGCCCAGCAGCTTCAGCGCCTGGAACAACGGCGCCGGTAACACGATCTTGAAAATGGCAAATACCATTCCGATTATCATCGCCAGCATCATCGGGCTGGCGAGAAAGGCAAAGGGCGATGGCCGCACGCCGCCGCGTCCGCTGCCGATGATCTTGATGCCGATCGAAAAATAAACCAGGTTGCTAGCCATGAACAAGGCCACTGCCGCTGGCAGGCTTTCGGCGCCGAAGGCCAATACCGCCAGCGGCAAACCCATGTTGCCACAATTGTTGTACATCATCGGCGGCACGAAACTGCGCACGTCGTAGCCGAAAAAACGCGCGATCGGCCAGGCCAGCAAACCGGACCCGAGCGAGATCAGGACACCCGCCAGGATCAGCGTGCCGCTATGGGCGAGGTCGAAATCCTTCGCCGCCAGCGCCGTAAACACCAGCAATGGACAGAGTACATCCATGCTGACACGATTGACCGCCGACATGTCGGCTTGCACCGATGCCCGGCGCACGCGGGCATACAGATAACCGAGGGCGATAATGATGAACACCGGCAGGATGATGCCGGCAATGCGTTCGAACACTTCCATGGACGATTTGCCGACGCGGCAGCCTATTTGGCGACAGAGGTTGCCGCTGTCCGACCACCGTCGGACTTGACGAATTCCTCGATGATATCGAGCGTCTTCGCCAATCCTCTAAGCGGCCTTGACAAGGTTGCAACCAGACTCGCGTGACTGGTATTGTCGAAATAGACTTCCTTGACACCGACGCCGGCGGCGCGCAGCTTTTTCGACAGCCCACTGGTATTGCGCACGGGATTGACCAGGTCGTCCTTGTTCGATGCAATCAGCAGCGCAGGCGGCGCGGTCGTGCTGACATGATTGATCGGTTGCGAATCGGGCGGGGTATTGGGGAAAAAGAATACCGGGCGCACATCGGGATTTTCAATCGGAATGAAATCATAAGGTCCGGCTAACCCGATAAGGCCACGCAAGGTCGATGGCGTCAGCGCATACTTTGCCAGAAGCCGGTCGTCGAGCGCTACCATCGCAGCATTGTAGGCACCCGAGCTGTGGCCCATGACGAAAATGCGCTTCGGATCACCGCCGTAGCGTTGAATTTCTTTGGCCGTCCAGGCCACTGCATGTGCGCTGTCGTCGAGAATTTCCGGGTAATGCACTTGTGGATAAAGACGGTAGTCGGCCAGCACGGCAACGATGCCACGTGAAGCCAGCGCTTCGCCGACGAATTCATAATCGGCGCGCGCACCGCGATTCCAGCTGCCGCCGTAAAAGAACACCACGACCGGCAGCGATGCGCCGGCATTACGCGGGGTATAGACATCGAGCTTGTTGCGCGCATCGGCACCGTAACTGAGTGCGGCGTGCTGGTCATAGCTGCTCGCGGGCGTGACAGCATTGATCGCGCGCAACGGTGAGCAAGCGACCAGCGTGCCCAGCACGATGGCGATCGCAGTGAGGGACAACGTTACCTTGGCAGAAGCGATCATGCGTATTCCTTTACATTTTGCGCCTGTGCGCGGGGAAGACATGGTATGTATCGTAGCCGGAAACGAAACACTCTGCGCAGTGGCCGGTCGCAATCCTGCGATATCAGCATCCGTGTCCATCGAAGAAAGTGCGTGGCCTCAGGACTTCAACAGCCGCGCCTCGGCCCGCGCCACGGCTTCGGTGGCGCCGCGCAGTACCACAATATCGGCTGCTTCGAGCACGGTTTCCGGCGTCAGGTCGAGGCGCACCTTGCCGCGTCGGATCGCGGTCACTTCAGCGCCGACCTCGGCAAAATTCAACTTCGCCAACGTCTTGCCAACGGCGCGCGCGCCATCGGCCAGCACGACCGAATGCAGCCGCACATGCAAGTGCTCGTCGTCGTCGGCAAAGTCGCCAGCGCCATGGAAATATCCGCGCAACGAGGCATAGCGCTCGTCGCGTGCGGCCTGTACCCGATGCACCACGCGCCGCAACGGCACACCCAGCATCACCAGCGCATGCGATGCCAACATCAAGCTGCCTTCGATTGCCTCCGGCACGACTTCGGCGGCGCCGGCGGCGCGCAGCTTGTCCAGATCGGTATCGTCGTGACTGCGCACGATGACCGGCAGCGACGGCGCCAGTTCATGCGCAAAGTGCAGCACCTTCAAAGCCGACTGCGTGTCGGCAAAGGTAATCACCATCGCGGTGGCGCGATGGATACCGGCCGCGACCAGGCTCTCGCGCCGCGACGCGTCGCCGTACGACACATTGGCGCCGGCCGATTGCGCTTCGCCGACGCGATCGGGATCGAGGTCGAGGGCGTGGTAATCGAATTTTTCTTCTTCCAGCAGTTTGGCCAGGTTCTGGCCACTGCGGCCGAAGCCGGCGATGATCACATGCTTCTTGTGCGACATGGTGCGCGTGGCGATCTGTGTCAGGGCCAGCGATTGCATCATCCATTCGTTGGCGGAGAGTTTCATGACGATCGCGTCCGATTTCGCCAGGATGAAGGGCGCCACCAGCATCGACAGTACCATCGAAGCCAGGATCAGCTGGATCAACAGCGGCTCCATGAGGTTGAGCCCGCCGGCCTGGCTCAACAGCACGAAGCCGAATTCGCCCGCTTGCGCCAACGCCAGGCCAGTGCGCAAGGCCACCCCTGTCGTAGCGCCGAACCATTTTGCCAGCAAGGTGATCAGACCGAATTTCAACAGCACCGGACCACTTAGCAGCAGCAAGACCAGCCACCAGTTTTCGAGCACCAGCCGGATATTGAGCAGCATGCCGATGGTAATAAAGAACAGCCCGAGCAAGACGTCGCGAAACGGCTTGATGTCTTCTTCGACCTGATGCTTGTATTCGGTTTCGGAAATCAGCATGCCGGCCACGAACGCGCCCAATGCCAACGACAGACCGGCGCGCTCGGTAATCCAGGCCGCGCCCAGCGTGATCAGCAGCAGGTTAAGCATGAACAGCTCTTGCGAACGCCGCTTGACGACGATGCCGAACCAGCCACGCATGAGTTTCTGTCCAATCACCAGCAGCAGCACCAGCACGAAGACGCCTTTCAGCGTGCCCCAGGCCAAAGTCGCCACCAAATCACCGCCGGGCTTGGCCAGTGCCGGTACCAGAATCAGCAGCGGCACCAGCGCCAGGTCCTGAAACAACAGGATGCTGATGACGCGCCGGCCATGTTCGCTTTCGAGTTCCATCTTCTCGGTCAGCAGTTTGGAGACGATAGCGGTCGACGACATCGCCAGCGCGCCGCCCAGCGCGAACGCCGCCTGCCAGCTGATGTTAATCAGACGCGGTACGAAATAAGCCACCAGCCAGCCGAACAGCATGGTCGCGGCGATCGTCAGCAGCACCTGTGCCATGCCCAGCCCGAATACCGTTCGCCGCATCGATGACAACTTGTTGAGCGAAAATTCGAGACCGATCGAAAACATCAGGAACACGACGCCGAACTCCGCTAGTGTATGGGTGGCGCTGTTTTCTTCCGCCAGCGCCAAGCCGAACGGGCCGATCACGATCCCGACCACGAGGTAACCCAGCATCGGCGGCAGATGCAACATGCGAAAGGCCACCACCCCGAGCACCGAGGTCGCAAGCAGCAGTAGCGTAAATTCCAAACCAGAAAACATGTTGATCAGGCGCGCGGCCCATTATTTGAGTCGTATCGATGCCAGATTAAAGTTGCGTCTGGCAGGTTTTTTGCTTTGGTAATTCGTTTATACTTTCGGCATGAGTGTACCCCATGCCAAAACGTTGCCCAAAGCTTTCGATGCCCAACGAGCGCGACGTGCGCTCGAACTGGCCCGCGAAACCCTCCAGATCGAAGCCGATGCGATTCTGGCGCTGAAAGCCCGACTGTCCGGCACGTCCGATGCGCCCGATGTGTCCGATATGCCTTTTGCGCAGGCAGTCGCATTATTACTCGAATGTTCCGGACGCGTAGTTGTCTCCGGCATCGGCAAGTCCGGCCATATCGCACGCAAAATCGCCGCTACCCTGGCGTCGACCGGCACCCCCGCGCTATTCGTCCATCCTGCCGAAGCCGCGCATGGCGACCTCGGCATGGTGACGCACAACGATGCTTTTGTCGCCATTTCCAATTCTGGCGAGACCGCCGAGCTGCTGGCCATCGTGCCGATCATCAAGCGCATGGGCGCCAGCCTGATCGCCATGACCGGCAATCCGTCGTCGAGCCTGGCGCGGCTGGCCAACGTCCATCTCGACGTCAGCGTCGCCAAGGAAGCGTGTCCGCTGAATCTGGCGCCGACCGCCAGCACCACGGCCACGCTGGCGCTGGGCGATGCGCTGGCAGTGGCGCTGCTGGATGCACGTGGCTTTGGCGAAGAAGATTTTGCGCGTTCCCATCCGGGTGGCGCGCTCGGCCGCAAGCTCCTCACGCACGTGCGCGACGTCATGCGCAGTGGCGACGCCATTCCCGCCGTCACGGCCGATGCGTCACTGTCGGCGGCACTGCTCGAAATTACCCGCAAGGGCCTGGCCATGACCGCAGTGGTTGACCCGGCGTTTCATGCGATCGGTATCTTTACCGACGGCGACCTGCGCCGCCTGATCGAAAGCGTGCAGGATTTCACGACCCTGAAAATTGCCGATGTCATGCATGCAGGGCCGCGCACGATCCATCCCGACCAGCTGGCGGTCGACGCGGTGCAGATGATGGAAGAATTTCGCATCAATCAGTTGCTGGTGGCCGATGCCGCCGGCGTACTGGTCGGTGCGCTGCATATCCACGACCTGACGCGTGCGAAGGTGATCTGATGGCGCACGATCAACGCGACGCCGCTGAGCGGGCGGCCAGAGTCAGGCTGATGATCTTCGATGTCGATGGCATCCTGACCGACGGCAGTCTGCATTTCGGCGCCGACGGCGAAGTGATCAAGACCTTCAACGTACTGGATGGCCATGGCATCAAGCTGCTGCAGCAATCCGGCGTGTTGACCGCCATCATCAGCGCCCGCGCGTCCCCGATCGTGCTGCGGCGCGCGATCGATCTCGGCATCGTCCATGTGGTGCAAGGTGCCCATGACAAGCGCGCGGCATTCCTACAGCTGCTGGCCGAAACCGGCATCGAAGCCGATGCTTGCGGCTTCGTCGGCGATGACGTGATCGATCTGCCGATCCTGACACGGGTGGCGTTCGCCGCCAGCGTGCCGGGCGCACATGCCGAAGTGCGTTCACGTGTACATTACGTCACGCAGGTCGGTGGCGGGCGCGGCGCGGCACGTGAACTGTGCGACTTCATCCTGCGCGCGCAAGGTAATTACGACGCGGCGCTGGCGCCTTACCTGACATGAGTGCGACCCGCCCCGGCAACCGCCTGCGACTGCTGACGATCCTGACGTTTTGCACCGGTCTGGCGTTGGGCAGCTTCTGGCTGCTGGAAGTCATGCGCAAGGGCGCGGTCGACAATACGCCTTTGGCCAAGCGCACCGATCCGGATTATTTTGTTGAAAAATTCAATTTCGTGCGCATGTCGAAAACCGGCGAGGCACGTTACAACATTTCCGGCAGCAAGCTCACGCATTTTCCGAAGGACGA
>JACMQD010000485.1 GCA_014377155.1 Herminiimonas sp. | reverse complement strand
TCATCGATGATCCATTGCGCTTCCTGCAAATCGCTGCTGACTTCCTGTACCCGTACCTGTTCGCCATGACCGGCGTCGGTGCGCAGATTCTTGCCGAGACGTTTGCTGTTGTTGGCGATCAGAACATTGGCGCTGTCGAGGATATGCCCATGCGAACGATAATTCTGTTCCAGCTTGATCAGATTCTGGACATTGAACTCGCGTTCGAAGGCGATCATGTTGCCGACGTTGGCACCACGAAATGCATAGATGCTCTGGTCATCGTCGCCGACTGCAAATACTGCACCCTGCTTGCCTGCCATCAGCTTGAGCCAGTTGTATTGCAGGTTGTTGGTGTCCTGGAATTCGTCGACCAGAATATGTCGGAAGCGCGACTGATAATGCTCACGTAGAGGCTGGCTACGGCTCAGCAGTTCATAGGTGCGTAGCAGCAGTTCTGCGAAATCCACCACGCCTTCGCGCTGGCACTGGTTGTCGTAGGCATCGTAGAGTTCGACGAACTTCCGGTTGAAGTCGTCGTTGGCCTCGACCTGGTGCGCACGCAGACCCTGATCCTTGGCGCCATTGATGAAATACATCAGGCTGCGCGGGGGGTATTTTTCATCGTCGACATTCAGGGTCTTCAATAGCCGCTTGATAAACGACAGCTGGTCCGATGAATCGAGAATCTGAAAAGTTTGCGGCAAACCTGCATCGCGATGATGAGCACGCAACAGCCGGTTGCACAAGCCGTGAAACGTGCCGATCCACATGCCGCGTGTATTGATCGGCATCATCGATGACAACCGCGTCATCATTTCCTTGGCCGCCTTGTTGGTAAACGTTACCGCCAGGATACCGGAGGGCGATACCTGATTTGTCTGGATCAGCCAGGCAATACGGGTGGTCAGGACGCGCGTCTTGCCAGACCCGGCACCGGCCAGAATCAGGGCCGGTTGGGCCGGCAAGGTGACTGCGGCAAGTTGTTCGGGATTAAGGTTGTGTAGAAGATTTTGCATCTGTCGATTATACCGGGCGACGCTGGCAGATACCCGATCTTTGCCGCGCTTCCAATTGCAATTGCATGATGGAAATTTGATCGTCTGCATGACGCCAACAATAATCGCTAACATCTCTGGCACAAAAAAACTTACGATGGTTAACCGATCATTTTTCATCGACCCGGGATAATCCATGGACCCAGAGTATGTTGTCATTACCATGCATCTCGTCAGCGCTGTTCTCGCCGGTGGCATCATCGGTCTGGAACGCAGCTTTCATGGCCGCCCTGCCGGGTTTCGCACCCATGCGCTAGTGTGCCTGTCATCGAGCCTGCTGATGCTGGTCACGGTGTACCAGTCGCGCTGGATGGCCGGCTTGCCAGCCGATGCCTTTCGCACTGATCCGACCCGTATGGCGCAAGGCATCATGACCGGCATCGGTTTTCTGGGGGCCGGGGTGATCTACAAGGAAGACTACAGCGTGCGCGGTCTGACCACGGCAGCGTCGATCTGGTTGACGGCTGCCCTCGGCATCCTGATCGGCATCGGTTTTTATTTTCCCGCGATTCTGACCACGATCCTGGCGCTCGGTATCCTGGCGGTGTTTCGCCGCATCGAAACAAAAATGCCGACACAGATGTTTGCGCATTACAACGTCAGTTTCGAGCGGGACAATACGATGACCGAAGAGACCTTGCGCGCGCTACTGGCCACGCATGGTTTCAAGGTCGCCAACATGTCGTACCATACGCGCGGCAAGGGTACACTTTTCGAGTACCGGATGGTGATCCTGACCACCGACAACAAGAACAATGCCCGTCTCGCGAACGCGTTGCGGGCCCTGCCGCAAGTGAAGGAATTCGGCCTGTCGCCGACCGACGGTTGAACATTGCCGCGCGCGTGCGCAGAATGCGCCTTTAGGTCGAAAACATCTGCACGAACGTACGCGCCGCCGCCTCGGGATCGCCGGCCAGATATACATCGCTGATGGCGGCCACCATGTCGGCGCCGCAAGCGACCAGCGGTGCGGCATTGGCAGGGGTCATGCCGCCGATGACTACCAGCGGCAACGGCAGCGCCCGCTTTGCGCTGGTAACGATGTCGGCCGACGTGGTTACCGGATAGTGCTTGACGCGTGACGCATAGAAGCCGCCAAAGGCCACATAACTGGCACCGCTGGCATGCGCGCGATGGGCCAGGTCAAGCTCGCCGTAGCAGGAGGCGCCCACGATCCGATCAGGGCCGAGCGCGGCACGTGCCGCCGCCACGGACACGTCCTTGCCGCCTACGTGCACACCGTCAGCGCCGATGGCCAGGCACAGATCGACATGATCGTTGACGATGAAAGGCCGACCATACGCACGGCACAGATCGAGCAGGCATTCGGCCTGCATCCGCCGCAATGCGTCGTCCGCATTCTTGTGGCGGTACTGCACCAGTGCCGCACCGCCGCGCATTGCCATTTCCGTTACTTCCAGTAGTTTTTCGGTATCGTCCCAATCCGGCGTCACCAGATACAACCCTTTCATGCAGGGCTCCTCGAAATGGGTACCGATCGATCGGGAATGCGCTGACCATCGGCAATTGCGTAGGAAGATGCCAGCGCCTTCTGGCAGTAATCCTGCGCCAGATCGAGCGCGTCGGCCATCGGCTTACCCAGTGCAAGTTGGGCGGCGATGGCGGACGCCAATGTACAGCCACTACCGTGAAAAGTGCCGGGCAGCCGCGGCCAGGTCCACGAGCGTGAGCTGTCCCGCGCGAACCAGCGGTTGATTATGGTGTCGCCGGTGCCATGGCCGCCCTTGACGAGGACATTCTGGCAGCCGGCCTTGAAAAATTCCTCCGCTTGCGAGTCGGAGCGGCGGTTACCGTGACACAGCGTGGCGGCTTCGACCAGATTAGGCGTGATCAGCGTGGCGATCGCCATCAACGGCGCCATCGCCAGCACCGCATCTTCGGCAGACAGGGCGTCGCCGTTGCCGCTGGCCAGTACCGGATCGAGCACCACCGGCAGGCCGGGGTAGCGTAGTCGCAGTACCGCGATGGCAATGGCGATTGCTTCGGCATTGGCCTGATTGCCGACCACGCCGATTTTCACGGCACCGATGGTGATCTTGTCGCTCAAGGCCTTGGCCTGTTGCCGGATCAGCGCCGGTGGCACCGGGTGCACGGCAAATACCCTGTCGTTGTCCTGCACCGTCAGCGCGGTAATGACCGGCAAGGCATGCGCATCCATGGCGGCGATGGCACCGATATCGGCTTGAATGCCGGCGCCCCCGCTGGGGTCGGAACCGGCGAACACCAGCACGCTCGGGCGCATCATGCCGCCCGCCCGGCCATCGGCGATGAGGGCGATGCCGCAAAACGTCGGGGCATGCGTCCGGCCAGGAACGCAGCGCGCCCGGCCTCGACCGCCAGGCGCATCGCGCGCGCCATGCCGACCGGATCGCGGGCACCGGCAATCGCGGAATTCATCAGCACGCCGTCGCAGCCGAGCTCCATCGCGATCGCCGCGTCGGATGCGGTACCGACACCGGCGTCGACCAGCACCGGCACCGTGGCTTGCTCGATGATCAGCGACAGGTTCCACGGGTTGAGGATACCCATGCCGGAACCGATCAGCGATGCCAGCGGCATTACGGCGACGCAGCCGATCTGTTCCAGCATTTTTGCCTGTATCGGATCGTCGCTGCAGTAGACCATGACATCGAAACCGTCGGCCACCAGCACTTCGGCAGCCTTGAGCGTCTCCGGCATGTTCGGGAACAGCGTCTTTTCATCGCCCAGCACTTCCAGCTTGACCAGCTTGTGGCCGTTCAATAATTCACGCGCCAGCTGCAATGTGTAGATCGCGTCCTTGGCGTTGTAGCAGCCGGCGGTGTTGGGCAGAATCGTGTAGCGCGACGGCGGAATAACGTCCAGCAGGTTGGGCGCATTCGGGTCCTGGCCGATGTTGACGCGGCGGATGGCCACAGTAATGATGTCGGCGCCGCTGGCTTCGGTCGCGGCACGGGTCTGTTCGAGGTCGCGATACTTGCCGCTGCCGACCAGAAGGCGCGACGCATAAGTGGTCCCGGCAATGGTCAGGCCATCCTGGGGGGCGAGATCGGTGGAGCGGTGTTGCAGAGTCACTTTGTTCTCCTGTTGTTACTTGAAACGCATGACAGGCAGCGCGAGGGCGAGCATTCTTGTGGCTAGCCGCCGCCAATCGCGCGCACGATGTCGATCCGGTCGGCTGGCCTCAGCACACGCTGTGACCAAGCCTGACGCGGTACCACATGCCGGTTGACGGCCACTGCCAAAGCCTTGCCGGCCAGATCCAGCGACCGCACCAGGTCGTCCAGACTCTGACCCGCTGAGATCTTGTGAGGCGCACCGTTGAGTTCGATATCGATCGTCATGGCTTATTGTTTGCGATAGATTTCCGCGCCATTCCTGACGAACTCGATCGACTTCACCTCCATGCCTTGCTTCAAGGCCTGGATGTCCGACAGGCCCTGTTTGGCGGCATACTCGCGCACTTCCTGGGTGATTTTCATCGAGCAGAAATGCGGCCCGCACATCGAGCAGAAATGCGCCACTTTGGCCGAGTCCTTGGGCAGCGTTTCATCATGGAATTCTCGAGCCTTGTCGGGATCGAGTCCGATATTGAACTGGTCTTCCCAGCGAAATTCGAAGCGGGCCTTCGACAGCGCATTGTCACGGATCTGCGCGCCTGGATGACCTTTCGCCAGATCCGCCGCATGGGCGGCAATCTTGTACGTGATGATGCCATCCTTGACGTCGTCCTTGTTCGGCAAACCCAGGTGCTCCTTGGGTGTAACGTAGCACAACATCGCCGTGCCGTACCAGCCAATTTGCGCGGCACCGATGCCAGAGGTGATGTGATCATAGCCCGGCGCGATGTCGGTGGTCAGTGGCCCCAGCGTGTAGAACGGTGCTTCATGGCATTGCTCCAGTTGCAAGTCCATGTTTTCCTTGATCAGGTGCATCGGCACGTGGCCCGGCCCTTCGATCATGACCTGAACATCGTGCTTCCACGCCACCTTGGTCAGTTCGCCCAGCGTACGCAGTTCGCTCAGTTGCGCTTCGTCGTTGGCATCGTAGATCGAACCCGGCCGCAAGCCGTCGCCGAGGCTGAACGACACGTCGTAGGCTTTCATGATTTCGCAGATGTCGTCGAAATGGGTGTACAGGAACGATTCTTCATGGTGCGCCAGGCACCATTTGGCCATGATCGAGCCGCCGCGTGAGACGATGCCGGTCATGCGCGAGGCCGTCATCGGCACATACCGCAACAAAACGCCGGCATGGATCGTGAAATAATCGACGCCCTGCTCGGCCTGTTCGATCAGCGTGTCACGATAAATTTCCCAGGTCAGGTCTTCGGCCTTGCCGTTGACTTTTTCCAGCGCCTGATAAATCGGCACGGTGCCGATCGGCACCGGCGAATTGCGGATGATCCATTCGCGGGTTTCGTGGATGTGCTTGCCGGTCGACAGGTCCATGACGTTGTCGCCGCCCCAGCGGATCGCCCAGGTCATCTTTTCGACTTCTTCGCCGATCGACGAAGTCACGGCCGAATTGCCGATGTTGGCATTGATCTTGACGATGAAATTGCGGCCGATGATCATCGGCTCGATTTCGGGATGGTTGATGTTGGCAGGAATGATCGCACGGCCGCGGGCGATTTCATCGCGCACGAACTCGGGCGTGATCTCGGCCGGGATGCTGGCGCCGAACGATTGCCCCGGGTGCTGGCGGCCCATCAGGTCGGCCAGCTTGTTGCCCATCGGGCCGGTGGCTTTCAGGCTCTCGATGTATTCCTTGCGGCGCAGGTTTTCGCGGATGGCGACAAATTCCATTTCCGGCGTGACGATGCCCTGGCGGGCATAGTGCATCTGCGTCACGTTCTTGCCGGCGACGGCCCGGCGCGGCAGCCGGTGCAGATTGAAGCGCAATTCGGCCAGCTTGGCATCGTTCAAGCGTTCGATGCCATAGGCCGAACTAGGACCGGCCAGCGCTTCGGTGTCACCGCGCTCGGCAATCCACGCACCGCGCACCGATTGCAGGCCGGAGCGAATGTCGATTTTCACCGCCGGGTCGGTATAGGGACCGGAGGTATCGTAGACGTACACCGGCGGATTTTTTTCGGCGCCGAACGAGGCCGGCGTATCGGACTGGCTGATTTCGCGCATCGGCACCCGGATGTCGGGGCGCGAGCCTTCGACATAAATCTTGCGGGAATTTGGCAGCGGCGCGATGGCAGCGGAGTCCACCGTGGCGGTGGCGGCGATAAATTGGGGGTTGGCGTTCATTTTTTCCTTGCGCTCACGAAAAAAGCGAAGGAATGTCAGGTTACGCGTAGTCAATACGGATTCCGACGGCTTCCCTTCGCTGGCATTATCCAGATCAGGTTCAAGGGTATATCTCACCCGGACGCATGACCTCGCCCAGGACCCCTAGCTCATGCCCGCGATGACGATCGCGGACAACACAGCGATTCTACCCGCGATTTGCACAAGACGGCGGATTACGTCCCTTATAATGTTCGATTCGAATTTAAACTGATAGAAATCATGGAATTAGCCAAATCATTCGACCCTGCCGACATCGAGGCCTTCTGGCGTAACGAGTGGGAACAGCGCGGGTATTACACTGCCACCACGGTCGTCGGCAAGCCTTCGTTCTCGATCCAGCTGCCGCCGCCGAATGTGACGGGCACCCTGCACATGGGCCATGCGTTCAATCAGACCATTATGGATGGCCTGACCCGCTATCACCGCATGCGCGGCTTCAATACCGCGTGGATTCCGGGCACCGACCATGCCGGCATCGCCACGCAGATCGTGGTCGAACGCCAGCTCGACGCCCAGAAGCTCTCGCGCCACGACCTCGGCCGCGAGAAATTCGTCGAAAAAGTCTGGGAATGGAAAGAAAAATCCGGTTCCACGATTACCGGCCAGATGCGCCGTATGGGCGCCTCGACCGACTGGAGCCGTGAATACTTTACGATGGACGAGAAGCTGTCGGGTACGGTGACCGAAGTCTTCGTGCGCCTGTTCGAGCAGGGCCTAATCTATCGCGGCAAGCGTCTGGTGAACTGGGACCCGAAACTGGGCACGGCGGTGTCCGACCTGGAAGTGGTCTCGGAAGAAGAAGACGGTTCGATGTGGCATATCCGCTATCCGCTGGCCGATGGCAGCGGCCACATGACGGTTGCCACTACGCGTCCGGAAACCATGCTGGGCGACGTGGCCGTGGCGGTCGATCCGACCGACGAGCGCTATCTGCACCTGATTGGCAAGATGCTAGTACTGCCGCTATGCGACCGGCAGATTCCGATCATCGCCGACGAGTACGTCGACAAGGATTTCGGCACTGGCTGCGTGAAGATCACGCCGGCGCATGACCTCAACGATTACGCCGTTGGCCAGCGCCATCAGCTGCCGATGATCACCATCATGACGCTCGACGCCAGGATCAATGACAACGCCCCGGCACCCTATCAGGACATGGACCGGTTCGTCGCGCGCAAGCAAATCGTCGCCGACCTCGACGCGGCCGGCCTGCTCGACTCGGTCAAGCCGCACAAGCTGATGGTGCCGCGCGGCGACCGCACCGGCGTCGTCATCGAACCGATGCTGACCGACCAATGGTTCGTGGCGATGAGCAAACCGGCGCCGGAAGGCACCTATTTCCCTGGCAAATCGATCGCCGAAGTGGCGCTGGAAAAAGTTGCCAGCGGCGAGATCAGGATGATTCCTGAAAACTGGACCACGACCTACAACCAGTGGCTCAACAATATTCAGGATTGGTGCATCTCGCGTCAACTGTGGTGGGGCCACCAGATTCCGGCATGGTACGCCGACGACGGCACGCCCTACGTCGGTCGTAATTTCGACGAAGCCTTGCAGAAGGCGCAAGCCGATGGCAAGACGCTCGGCGCCGATTCTCGCGACAAGGATGTGCTCGACACCTGGTTTTCGTCGGCGCTGGTGCCCTTTTCCACGCTCGGCTGGCCCGAAGAAACGCCTGACTACAAGATGTTCCTGCCGTCCTCGGTACTGGTCACGGGTTTCGACATCATCTTTTTCTGGGTCGCGCGCATGGTCATGATGACCACGCACTTCACCGGCAAAGTACCGTTCGATACCGTCTATGTGCATGGTCTGGTGCGCGACAGCAGCGGTCAGAAAATGTCGAAGTCGAAGGGCAACACGCTCGATCCGATTGACCTGATCGATGGTATCGATGTCGATACGCTGGTCGGCAAACGCACCACCGGTCTGATGAATCCTAAAGACGCGGCCAAGATAGAAAAAGCCACGCGCAAGGAATATCCCGCCGGGATCGCCGCGTTCGGTACCGATGCGCTGCGCTTCACGATGGCGAGCTATGCTTCGCTCGGCCGCAACATCAATTTCGACCTGAACCGCTGCGAAGGCTATCGCAATTTCTGCAACAAGCTGTGGAATGCGACCCGCTTCGTGCTGATGAATACCGAAGGCAAGGATTGCGGGCTGGAGGAACATGGCAACGACGGTTACCTCGATTTTTCGCCGGCTGACCACTGGATCGTGTCGCTGATGCAGCGTACCGAAGCCGAGGTCGAAAAGGGGTTCGCCGACTATCGCTTCGACAATATCGCGTCGTCGATCTACAAGTTCATTTGGGACGAGTATTGCGACTGGTACCTGGAAGTCGCCAAAGTGCAGGTCCAGCACGGCACCGATGCCCAGCAGCGCGCCACCCGCCGCACCTTGCTGCGCGTTCTCGAATGCGTGCTGCGCCTCGCCCATCCGATCATTCCGTTCATCACCGAAGCGCTGTGGCAAACCGTGGCGCCCTTGTCGGGCAAAGTGCTGGACGCGGCTGGCGACTCGATCATGCGCCAGCCGTATCCGCAAGCGCAGCCCGAGAAAATCGATGACGCGGCCGAAGCCTGGATGACGCAACTGAAGCTGATAACCGACGCCTGCCGCAACCTGCGCGGCGAGATGCAGTTGTCGCCTGCGGTGCGGGTGCCGCTGATCATGGAAGCCAACGACGCCGCAACCAAGGCACAATTGCAATCGTTCGCGCCCTACTTGCAGGCACTGGCGAAACTGTCCGAGGTGCAGGTGGCCGATGCGCTGCCCGAGTCGCCGGCGCCGGTTTCGATCGTGGGTGACACCAAGCTGATGCTCAAAGTCGAGATCGATATCGCGGCAGAACGCGAACGTCTGTTGAAGGAGATCACGCGGCTCGACGGCGAAGTAGTCAAAATCAACACCAAGCTCGGCAATGAAAGCTTCGTCTCGCGCGCCCCTGCCCAAGTGGTTGGACAAGAAAAGGAGCGACTCGCGGCTTTTGTCGCCACGCTTGAAAAACTGCGCGAACAATTCGGCAAGCTAAAATAGGCCGGTCAGGCTATCCGGCATTAAGACTTGAAAACCTATAAATGGGGACACTAGCAATGAAAAAAATCATCACGAGCATCGCAACATTGGCCGTGTTATCCGGCGCCGCGTTTGCGCAGCAACCGTCGCCGGTCGGTTTGTGGAAAAACATCGACGACCAGTCCGGCAAGCCGAAGGCATTGATTCGCATCAGCGAAAGCAACGGCGAACTGCTGGGCAAGATCGAAAAGGTGTTCCGGGAGCCGAGCGAACCGCAAAATCCGAAATGCGACAAATGCGAAGGTGCACGCAAGGATCAGCCGATGGTCGGCATGACGATCCTCACAGGCATGCGACCCGACGGCGACGACTATGCGGGTGGCCAGATTCTCGACCCGGCCAACGGCAAGCTCTACAAGAGCAAGATGTCGATCGCCGACGGCGGCAAGAAACTCAACGTGCGCGGCTATATTGGCGTGCCGATGCTGGGCCGCACCCAGACCTGGGTGCGCGAGGAGTGACGCGAGTGCGCCTGGCAAATTATGCGCAATCCTGACGACGTCACGCCGCAGTCGACAGATCAGCCTGGCCGGTTGGAGGCCGTCGACATCGTCGCAACGCGCCATGTCATCGATATCGATCCACGGTTCAACGTCCCGTACGTTGGCGTGGATGCCACAGTCAAGGCGACGTTTCCCGAAGGCTTTCCGGTCAGTCTCGGTTCAGGTCTCGCCTATCAGGGCAAGGACGATAATGGCGACATGCTGTTCTACGTCCTTACTGATCGCGGGCCGAACGCCAGCGCTCCCGACACAGTTGCCGGCCTCCAAACCAAGGTGTTTCCGGCCCCGGACTTCAGCCCGAAATTCGGCACGATCCGGCTTGCCGGACAGCGTGCCACGCTACAGTCGCTGACCGATCTGCGCCGTGCTGACGGCACACGGATAACCGGTTTGCCAAAACGGGCTGGCATCGGTTCCACCGGCGAAATCCCATTGACAGAGAACTTGCGCGCTACCCTGCCGTTCGACGAGCACGGCCTCGATACCGAAGGCATCGCCATCGATGCGCATGGCAGGCTCTGGCTCGGAGATGAATATGGTCCATACCTGCTGCAAGTCGATGCCCGCAGTGGCAGGATTCTGCAAAAACTGGGACCTGGCAGCGGTTTACCGGACGTGTTGCAGTTTCGCCAGCCCAACCGTGGTTTTGAAGGCGTCGCCGTAACGCCTAATGGCAGGGTCTACGGCGTGTTGCAAAGCCCGCTGAAGATGCCTGCGCTTGATGGCGCCGAGAGCGTGCCGGCTCCGTTCATTCGGCTGGTCGAATACGACCCGGTCACAACGTCGACCCGCATGTTCGCTTACGCGGTCGATACCGACGTCTATCCCACCGGCGACGACGTCAAGCTGGGCGACCTGGCTGCAATCGATGACACCACGTTCCTGCTGATCGAACAAGGAACGCAGGTTGACGGCGTGATGCACAACGCTGTCGTTCTCATCGACTTGGCAAGCGCCACCGATCTTTCCAGCGTCAAACCCTATCACCGGGAAGCGGAATACCTACGCACGAGCGCGGCGCTTGCCGCGAACGGCATCGTGCCAGTCAAACGCGTATCGCTGATCGACTTGCGGGAAAAAGATGAGAGTGGTAATTCGCGCTATGGCTGGACTGCCGAAAAAGCCGAAGGCGTGAGTATGATCGACGATCGCACCATCGCAATAACTAATGACAACGACTTCCGCTTGACCTCGGGGATCACTGATCACGCGGGCAACGACGTTGCGTTCAACAAGGTAAGAGTCGACCTCGAAGGCAGGTTGACGGCAATCGGGCGCGGTCCCTGCGAGCGGCTGGATTTCAAGCTCGGCCTTAGTACCTCAGAGGACAGTCGGCTGTACCTGTGGCTGTTCAGATTGCCCAAACCCCTGAAAGATTATCTCGCAGCCTGACCACGCCGGCCATCCGCCGTGTCGTCAAACAAATGAAATCGTAAGCCCGGGCAATGCCACGCCTGAAAATGCGGTAGTCCAGGTTTGTCCCGAGCGAACCGGATAGGCATCGGTCCAGGTGCCGGTCGTGATGACTTCGCCGGCCGTTAGCGGCTGAAATTGCGGCTGACTCTGCAACAGACGGTGCAAGTGCCACAGCGCATGCACCGGACTGTCGAGCACGTCGCTGCCGAATCCGGCGGCGACCAGCGCAAAGGTTGCCGCCTCACTGCAGGACAACGACACGCTGGCATTGGCCAAGATGCTGGCAAGGTTGCGCCGCGTCGCTGACGACAGCATATGCGGCTCGCCGATAATCAGTGATCCATGCAAACCGAACGCCGCGATCGCGTCAGCGGTGTCGAATTTCCAGTCAGGGAAAGGACAAACCACAATTTCAAGGCCGTGCGCCATCCATTCGATGCAGTCTGCCACTTCTTCCATCGTGGCATCAGGTGCCGGCGTGCGTCTCAGGCTGAACACGATTTCAGGCTCGATGCGCGGTTGCAACGCACCTTTCAGACTCTGGACGCCGTGATTGTCTTCGGTAAAACGCACCGTGGTGTCGAACATCGGCGCCCAGATCGGCTGGTCGATCGGCGCACGCACACCGTACTTCGGCCAGATCTTGCGATTGGTGAACCCGATCTTGCGCCCGATTTGCACCTCGCCTTGCGCAACGCGCGCATCGGTAATGCTCTTGGCAATGTCATAACCGTCGTGAATCGACAATGGCACGGTCGCTGACAAGGGCGCCAGTCGCTTGCCGTGTGCACGTACATCGAGCAATTGATGTGCGTACCGGGTGGTTTGGGTGGACATCAGCATGGCAGGCTCGCGCGGGAAGGTGAATCGGATAATGCTCATTGTCTGCGACACAATATGATTTAACAAGTGCCAAATGCAGGTTCTTTTAGGTCAAATTGTCCTAGGCACTATTGTAATTTTTTCAAACGCGATCACTGCTGGATTTTATCGATGCGCCCGTTGCGCCAAGTACCGGTCGAGCTGGTTGGCGAATGCCTGCCGGTCACGTTGTGAAAATGGCGCGGGGCCACCAGTATCGACACCGCTCGCGCGCAATTGGTCCAGAAATGCACGCATTGTCAACTGTTGGGCAATCGTATCCACAGTATAGAAATCACCACGCGGGTTGAGCGGAAAGCCGCCCTTATCCAAAATGTCGGAGGCCAGCGGAATGTCGGCGGTCACGACCAGATCTCCGGGCGCGACCAGACGCACGATTTCACTATCGGCGACGTCGAATCCTGCGGCAACCTGAATCGCATTGATATAGGGCGACGGCGGCACGCGCAGCAGCTTATTGGCCACCAGCGTGACCGGAATTTTCAGACGATCGGCCATGCGGAACAGAATCTCCTTGATGGCGACCGGACAGGCGTCGGCATCGACCCAGATATGCATGGCGCGCGGCGTCTCGTTCACGGGGTGGGTCAACCCGGCAGTTGGTCCCACAATTCGCCATTCGGACCGGTACGCGGTGCGCTCACGCCGAAGTGGGTATAGGCTGCCGGGGTAGCGATGCGCCCGCGCGGGGTGCGTTGCAGAAAACCCTGCTGGATCAGGTAGGGTTCCAGCACGTCCTCGATGGTATCGCGCTCTTCGCCGATGGCGGCGGCAAGATTGTCCAGCCCGACCGGGCCGCCGCCGAATTTGAACAGCACCGCTTCGAGCAACTTGCGATCCATCAGGTCGAAGCCGACCGCATCGACGTCCAGCATCACCAGCGCAGCGTCGGCCATGGCCTTGGTGATTTCGCCGTTACCCTTGACTTCGGCGTAGTCGCGCACGCGGCGCAGCAGGCGGTTGGCGATGCGCGGCGTACCGCGGCTACGTTTGGCGATTTCAAACGCGCCGTCGTCCATGATCGGCGCATTGAGCAAGGAGGCGCTGCGAGTGACGATCCGCGTCAGTTCCTGTGGTGTATAAAATTCAAGACGGGCGACGATGCCGAAGCGGTCGCGTAGCGGATTGGTCAGCATGCCGGCGCGGGTGGTGGCCCCGACCAGGGTAAAGGGTTGCAGGTCCAGACGCACGGAACGCGCCGCCGGGCCTTCGCCGATCATGATGTCGATCTGGTAATCCTCCAGGGCCGGATACAGAATTTCTTCGACTACCGGCGACAGGCGATGGATTTCATCGATAAAGAGCACGTCATTGGCTTCGAGATTGGTCAGCAGTGCGGCAAGATCGCCGGCGCGCTCCAGTACCGGCCCCGAGGTTTGACGCAGGTTGACGCCCATCTCGCGCGCGATGATGTGCGCCAGGGTAGTCTTGCCCAGGCCAGGCGGCCCGAATAGCAGCGTATGATCGAGTGCCTCGCGCCGCTGGCGGGCAGCGGTAATGAAGATTTCGAGCTGGCCACGGATCTTTTCCTGGCCGACGTATTCATCGAGCTGCTTCGGCCGCAGTGCGCGCTCGATCGCTTCTTCGTTGGGCGACATCGGCGTGGGCGCGATGATGCGTTGTTCAGTGAAATTGTCGGTCTGGATACTCATGGAATACGTTTTTCAATCAAGATCAGGGATCTTGCATTGTAGCCCTATCACCCTTTGGACAAGGCCTTCAATGCCAGCTTGATGCCGTCCGAGACGCCGGATGCGGCCGGCACTTGTTTCAAAGCCAGCAACGCTTCCTTGTCTGAATAGCCCAATGCGAGCAGGGCATTGAGAATGTCGGAGGTAGCGTCGCTGTGGACTGCACCGCCTGCTACGCCGAGGTCGGCGCCGAGCTTGCCCTTGAGTTCGAGCAGCAGGCGTTCGGCGGTTTTCTTGCCGATGCCGGGCACCTTGGTCAGGCGACCGGATTCCTGCAGTGTCACCGCTTGCGCCAGGTCATTGACGGACATGCCGGACAGGATCGATAACGCCGTACGGGCGCCGACGCCGGTGATCTTGATCAGTTGCTTGAACAGGTTGCGTTCATCGACGGTTCCGAAGCCGTACAATAAATGCGCGTCTTCCCGCACCAGCAGGTGTGTCAGCAATACGACTTTTTCGCCAAGCCCCGGCAGGTTATAAAAGGTGCTCATCGGCACGCCGATCTCATAGCCGACGCCGTTGCAATCGATTAAAAGCTGAGGTGGGTTTTTCTCAAGCAGAATTCCGGAAATACGGCCTATCATGATGGTATGAACCTGGTCAAAGAAGTGCCTGAATCATACATGACAAGAGCGTGAGGCCCTGCACATGCAAACCAAGAAAATTCCACGCAAGGCACGGCGTGCCGATCAGAACATACATCGCGTCGAGACTCCGGTCAGCACCACCTTGCGCCGGGTTTTTTTCTGGCCCGCACTTCTTCTCGGAATCATCTGGGCACTGCCGCTGACGCTTTTCGGCCTGCTGCTGGCGCTGCCGATACGGCTGATAAAGGGGCATGTAATGGTGTTCAACGGCGGCACCTATGCATTAGTCGTGCGCGGTCCGTTCGGCGACCAGCTCCTGGCGCGACATCCATTCGGCGCGATGAGCGCGATGGCGATCGGACACGTGGTGGTGGTCGCGCAAGACGCCATGTCGACGCGCATCCTCACGCACGAACTCGCCCATGTCAGCCAAGCCGCTCGTTGGGGAATGTTGTTTCCGTTCGCTTATCTGGCAGCCAGCGCGTGGGCGTTAATTCATGGTCGTGACGCGTATTGGCACAATACGTTCGAGGTAGCCGCGCGTGATGCCGAGCGGCATATCTGAGACCGGTCAGCCGATCAATCTTCCCCCGCGTACGCGCAATCCCTTGCGCGCAAGATCGGGCGCCAGCGCCCCCAGTGCCGCCAGCGCATCGCCGCTATGCGCATGACAGATCGCCACGCCCAGCGCATCGGCGGCATCGGTGCTGGGCATGCCCGACAGCAGCAAAAGCCGTTGCACCATGTCCTGCACCTGGGCTTTTTGCGCCTTGCCATGACCGACCACGGCCTGCTTGACTTGCAAGGCGGTATATTCGGCTACCGCC